>NZ_JBJGYQ010000022.1:0-99628 GCF_054050075.1 Geodermatophilus sp. SYSU D00965
GTGGTGGGGGCCTGCATCCCGGCCCCCACCACTCCCGTCTGACGCAGAGCGGTCGCTCGTGCCGACGTCCATCGCGTGGTAGGGAGTGGAGGCCCGCATGTCCAACCCTGTCCGGAGGAACTCGGTGTCAGCAGGCTCGGAGAGCAGCGATCGGAGCCGCGCCCCACATCACCTGCGCCCCAGCGAACGGCACGACGCGATCACCGAGCTGGTGCTCAGCGCGGGATCGATGCGCATCGAGGAGCTCGCCGAGCGCTTCGGTGTGAGCACCATGACCGTCCACCGCGACCTCGACACCCTCGAAGCCCGTGGCATCCTGCGCAAGTCGCGGGGTGTGGTGACCGCAGTGGCCACCAGCCTGTTCGAGTCGAGCCCGGAGTACAGGGACCGGGAGAACCGGCAGGAGAAGCAGGCGCTGGCGGGGGTGGCCTTCAGCCTCGTGGAACCCGGCCAGGCGGTCATCCTGGACGACTCGACGACCGGGTTGCACTTGGCCCACATGCTGCCGCAGCGCCAGCCGCTGACGGTCATCACGAACTTCCAGCGCGCCATCACGGAGCTCGTCGGGCACCCGGGGATCGCCCTGATCGCACTGGGCGGCCAGCACTATCAGTGGTGCGACGCGTACATGGGCAGCGTCACGCTCGACGCCCTGCGCTCGCTGCGCGCCGACATCCTCTTCATGTCCACGCCGGCGATCACCGACGACATCTGCTTCCACCAGCACCACGACGCGGCACTCGTCAAACGGGCCATGTTCGAGTCAGCTGCCAAGCGCGTCCTCATGGTGGACCACTCCAAGTTCACCAAGCGGGCTCTGCACGCGCACATCGCCGTCCCCGACTTCGACGTGGTCGTCGTCGACGCGGCCACGTCACCCGATGACGTCTCACGACTGCGGGACAAGGGCGTCACGGTCCTGGTCGCGGAGGCCGATGCCGCCGAGCAGATGCCCCCCGCCGTCGCGTTCTGACCGGTCGCCGAACGGGGGCATCCGAGCGGGACGGGGTTTGGCCACCTCACGCCCGAACGCCACGAGCCGGCCGGCGACGGATCCCGGCCGAGGGAAGCCGGCGCCCTCGGAGTCGACCCCGACCGGCTACCAGCCGCGCGCCCGCCACTCGCCCAGGTGCGGGCGCTCGGCGCCGATCGTGGTGTCCTTGCCATGGCCGGGGTAGACCCAGGCGTCGTCGGGCAGGACGGCGAACAGCCGCTGCTCGACGTCGTCGATCAGGCTGGCGAAGCGCTGCGGGTCCTGCTGGGTGTTGCCGACCCCACCCGGGAAGAGGCTGTCGCCGGTGAACACGTGCGTGCCGGCGTCCCCCGGGCCGCGCCAGACCAGCGCGATGCTGCCCGGCGTGTGCCCGCGCAGGTGGACGACCTCCAGCGTCTGGCTGCCCACGGTCACGGTGTCGCCGTGCTCCACCGGCCGGTCGACGGGGACCGGCAGGTCGTCGGCGTCGGCGGGGTGGGCGACCGTGGTCGCGCCGGTGGCCTCGACGACCTGCGGCAGGGCGCGGTGGTGGTCCCAGTGCCCGTGGGTGGTGACGACGGTGCGCACGTCGGCGTCGCCGATGAACGCGCGCAGCGTCTCCGGCTCGGCGGCGGCGTCCACGAGCAGGGCCTCGCCGGTCTCCTGGTCGCGCAGCAGGTAGGCGTTGTTCGCCATCTCGCTCACGGCGATCTTGCTGATGGTCAGCCCCGGCAGCTCCCGGACGTCGGCGGGCCCGCCGACCTCGACGTCGCCGGTGTAGGTCCCCGAGCTCATCCCAGACTCCGTTCGAGAAGTGTCGGCGACCGTGGATACGGTCCTGCCATGGACGCTAGCGGAGGTCTCGAGGTCGGTGCCCGGCATCGCGTCGCTGGTCGGAGCGGCGTCGTCGGCCTCCCGGCCACCGAGCTCGCCGCGCGCGTCCGGGCGGGGGAGCTGACGGCGGTCGACGTCGTCCGGGCCCACCTCGCCCACCTCGACGAGGTGGAGCCCCGGGTGGGCGCCTTCCGCGTGGTCCGCCGCGAGGCCGCGCTGGCCGAGGCCGCCGCCGTCGACGCCGCGCCCGGCCGCGCGGCGCTCCCCCTGGCCGGGGTGCCGATCGCGGTCAAGGACAACGTCGCGGTGGCGGGGGAGGCCTGCACCGACGGCTCCCCGGCCTGCCCGCGCCGCACGGCCGCCGCGGACCACCCGGTGGTCGCCCGCCTGCGGGCAGCCGGCGCGGTCGTCGTCGGCATCACCCGCGCCCCCGAACTGTGCCTCTACGCCTCCACCGACGGCCCCGGTGCGGTCACCCGCAACCCCTGGGACACCGCCCGCTCCCCGGCGGGCAGTTCGGGAGGCAGCGCGGCGGCGGTCGCGTCGGGCGCCGTGCCGCTCGCCCACGGCAACGACGGGATGGGCTCGCTGCGCCTCCCCGCCGCCGCGTGCGGGCTGGTCGCGCTCAAACCCGGCCGCGGGGTCGTGCCGGCCGGCATCGGCGCCGACGACTGGTCGGGCATGGCCGAGAACGGCGCGCTGGCGACCACCGTGGCCGACCTGGCCGTGGCGCACGCGGTGATGGCGGGGGAGGAGCCGGCGCCCCTCGAGCCGCCCGGCCGGCCGCTGCGGGTCGCGGTGACCACCCGGTCACCGGTGCCCGGTGTCCGGGCCGACGCCGAAGCCCTCGCCGCGGTGGAGCGGGTCGTCGCCGCGCTGGTCGCGGCCGGGCACACGGTGGTCCGCCGCGACCCTCCGGTGCCGGCCTCGGCCGCCGTCGGCACGATCGCGCGCTGGCTGGCCGGCGCCGCCGACGACGCCGCGCACCTCGGCATCCCCCTGGCCGACCTGCAGCGACGCAGCCGCACCCACGCCCGCATCGGCCGGCTCGTCCGCGCCGCCGGCCTGGTCCGGCCGGGCACGGCCGAGCGGTTCCGGGAGGTGATGGTGGGGTTCTTCGGCCTGGAGGCCTCAGCGCAGGGGCCCGGCTCGAGCCTGCGAGGGCCGGGGGGCGGGGAGGTCCTCGATGTCGTGGTCACCCCGGTGACCACCGGCCCGCCGCTGCCGGCCCGGCCGTGGCACGAGCGCTCGTTCATGGCCAACGTCACAGCCAACGCCCGCTGGGCGCCGTGGACGGCGGCCTGGAACCTGGCCGGGCTGCCCGCACTGGTGCTGCCGGCCGGGACGCGGTCGGGCGGGCTCCCGCTGTCGGTCCAGATCGCCGGCCCCCCGGGAGCGGAGAGCCGACTACTCTGGCTGGCCGGAGAGCTGGAACGGCGGCAGCCGTGGCGCCGGCACGCGCCGGTCTTCGACCCCGCCGGCGCCTCTTCCCCGGCTCCCGTCTGAGCACCCGGCGAGGAGCAACGTCGCCGTCGTCACGGATTGCGCGCGGGCGGTGACGGCGTTGTGCACATCGACATCTCGACATCTCCACCGAGGGCCTGCGTGACCGGCCGGCCCGGCTGACCGACAGGGATCACATTGGACCGTCTCGTCGTCCGCGGCGCCCGTGAGCACAACCTCAAGGACGTCCACCTCGACCTGCCCCGCGACGCGCTGATCGTCTTCACGGGGCTGTCCGGCTCGGGGAAGTCCAGCCTCGCCTTCGACACCATCTTCGCCGAGGGCCAGCGCCGGTACGTCGAGTCGCTGTCGGCCTACGCCCGGCAGTTCCTCGGCCAGATGGACAAGCCCGACGTCGACTTCATCGAGGGCCTCTCGCCGGCCGTCTCGATCGACCAGAAGTCGACCAACCGCAACCCGCGGTCGACCGTCGGCACGATCACCGAGGTCTACGACTACCTGCGGCTGCTGTACGCCCGCGCCGGGCAGCCGCACTGCCCGAACTGCGGCAAGCCGATCTCCCGGCAGACGCCCCAGCAGATCGTCGACCAGGTGCTCGCCATGGAGGAGGGCACGCGGTTCCAGGTGCTCGCGCCCGTCGTCCGGGCCCGCAAGGGCGAGTACGTCGACCTGTTCAGCTCCCTGCAGACCCAGGGCTTCTCCCGGGTGCGCGTCGACGGCGTCGTCCACCAGCTCACCGAGCCGCCGAAGCTGAAGAAGCAGGAGAAGCACTCGATCGAGGTGATCGTCGACCGGCTCACCGTCAAGGAGAGCGCCAAGCGCCGGCTCACCGACTCGGTCGAGACCGCGCTGGGCCTGGCCGGCGGTCTCGTCGTCCTCGACTTCGTCGACCTGCCCGACGGCGACCCGCACCGCGAGCGGACCTTCTCCGAGCACCTCGCCTGCGTCGACGACGGCCTGTCGTTCGAGGCCCTGGAGCCGCGGTCGTTCTCGTTCAACTCGCCGTTCGGCGCCTGTCCCGAGTGCACCGGCATCGGCACCCGCAAGGAGGTCGACCCGGAGCTCGTCGTCCCCGACCCGGAGAAGAGCCTGGCCCAGGGCGCGATCGCCCCGTGGTCGACCTCGATGAGCAACGAGTACTTCACCCGGCTGCTCACCGGCCTGTCCCAGCAGCTGGGCTTCTCCATGGACGACCCGTGGGAGCGGCTGCCCGCCAAGGTGCAGAAGGCGATCCTGCACGGCTCGCCGGACCAGGTGCACGTCCGCTACAAGAACCGCTACGGCCGCGAGCGCAGCTACTACGCCGCGTTCGAGGGCGTGCTGCCCTTCCTCGAGCGGCGGCACGAGGACACCGACAGCGACTACATGCGGGACAAGTACGAGGGCTACATGCGCGACGTGCCCTGTCCCGTCTGCCACGGCACCCGGCTCAAGCCGGAGATCCTCGCCGTCAAGCTGGGCGGCCGCTCGATCGCCGAGGTCACCAGCCTCTCCATCGGCGAGGCCGCGCAGTGGCTGGGCGCGCTGGAGCTGGGGGAGCGGGAGAAGGCGATCGCCGACCGCGTGCTGCGGGAGATCCAGGCGCGGCTGTCCTTCCTCGTCGACGTCGGCCTGGACTACCTGTCCCTCGACCGGCCGGCGGCCACCCTCGCCGGCGGTGAGGCGCAGCGGATCCGGCTGGCCACGCAGATCGGCTCCGGGCTGGTCGGCGTCCTCTACGTCCTCGACGAGCCGTCGATCGGGCTGCACCAGCGGGACAACACCCGGCTGATCGAGACGCTCGTGCGGCTGCGCGACATGGGCAACACGCTCATCGTCGTCGAGCACGACGAGGACACGATCAAGACCGCCGACTGGGTGGTCGACATCGGGCCCGGCGCCGGTGAGCACGGCGGCGAGGTGATCGTCAGCGGCACCGTCGCCGACCTGCTGGCCAGCGAGCGGTCCCTCACGGGCGCGTACCTGTCCGGCCGCAAGGAGATCGCGGTGCCGCAGGTGCGCCGCCAGCCCACCCCCGGTCGCGAGCTGGTGGTGAAGGGCGCCCGCGAGAACAACCTGCGCGGGATCGACGTCGCCTTCCCGCTGGGCTGCCTGGTGGCGGTCACCGGGGTGTCCGGGTCGGGCAAGTCCACGCTGGTCAACGACATCCTGTACACGACGCTGGCCAACCAGCTCAACCGCGCGCGCCAGGTGGCCGGCCGGCACCGCACCATCACCGGGATCGACCAGCTGGACAAGGTCGTCCACGTCGACCAGTCGCCGATCGGCCGCACCCCGCGGTCGAACCCGGCGACCTACACCGGCGTCTGGGACCACGTCCGCAAGCTGTTCGCCCAGACGTCCGAGGCCAAGATCCGCGGCTACCAGCCCGGCCGGTTCTCGTTCAACGTCAAGGGCGGCCGCTGCGAGGCGTGTTCCGGCGACGGCACGCTGAAGATCGAGATGAACTTCCTGCCGGACGTCTACGTCCCGTGCGAGGTGTGCAAGGGCGCCCGGTTCAACCGGGAGACCCTCGAGGTCCACTACAAGGGCAAGACGGTCGCCGAGGTCCTCGACATGCCGATCGAGGAGGCCGCGGACTTCTTCGCCGCCATCCCGGCGATCGCCCGGTACCTGCGCACCCTGACCGACGTCGGCCTGGGGTACGTGCGGCTCGGCCAGCCGGCCACCACGCTCTCCGGTGGTGAGGCGCAGCGGGTGAAGCTCGCCAGCGAGCTGCAGAAGCGCAGCAACGGCCGCAGCATCTACGTCCTCGACGAGCCCACCACCGGGCTGCACTTCGAGGACATCCGCAAGCTGCTGCTGGTCCTGCAGGGCCTGGTCGACAAGGGCAACTCGGTGATCGTCATCGAGCACAACCTCGACGTCATCAAGAGCGCCGACTGGCTGATCGACATGGGCCCGGAGGGCGGCTTCCGCGGCGGCACGGTCGTCGCCGAGGGGCCCCCGGAGTTCGTCGCCACGATCCCCGAGAGCCACACCGGCCGGTACCTGGTGCCGATGCTCGACCCCGATGCCGTCGCGGCGGCCGCCGCCCCGAAGAAGCGGGCGCGCAAGAAGGCCAGCTGAGGCGCGCCGGCCGGGTGCCCGGCGGGAGTGGCCGGGCACCCGGCCACTCCCGCCGCGTCGCGCCGTCCCCGGGGAACCGTCACCACCCGCCGCTAGCGTCGCCGCGACGACGACCGGTGCCGGAGGTGGTGGCGTGACCGAGCAGCGGACCTATCCGCACGGGGTGACGTGCTGGATCGACACGGAGCAGCCGGACCCGGCCGCGGCCGCCCGCTTCTACGGCGGTCTCTTCGGCTGGACGTTCACCGACGCGGTCCCGGCGGGGGCACCGGGGACGTACCTGATCGCCACCCTCGGCGGTCGGGACGTCGCCGCGATCGATCCGGCGCCCGCGGGCACCGCGGCGTGGAACACCTACGTCGCCGTGGACGACGCCGACGCCGCCGCAGCCGCCGTGGTCCGGCTCGGCGGGACGGTGACCGCGGGGCCCGAGGACGCGGGCCCCGGCGGCCGCACCGCCACCTGCACCGATCCGGCCGGCGCCGGGTTCCGGCTCTGGCAGGCCCGCCGCCGGCTCGGCGCGCAGCTGACCAACACGCCGGGGACCTGGAACTCCAGCGACCTGCTCACGCCCGGCCGGGACGCCGCGGTGGCCTTCTACGCGCCGCTGTTCGGCTGGGTGGTCGTCGACATGGCGCAGGGGGCGGGCACGATGATCCAGGTCCCCGGGTACGGCGACCACCTCGCCGCCACCGTGGATCCGGGCATCCACGAGCGGCAGGCGTCGGCTCCGCCCGGGTTCGCCGACGTGATCGGCGGCCTGCGGGTGCTGCCGGCCGGGGAACCGGCCCGCTGGCACGTCACCTTCACCGTGGCCGATCGGGACGAGAGCGTGGCCACCGCGGAGCGGCTGGGCGCGGCGGTGCTGCGGTCCGGGGACGACACGTGGACGCGCCACGCGCTGCTGCGGGACCCCCAGGGTGCCGAGTTCACCGTCAGCCAGTTCACCCCGCCCGACGGCGACCGGTAGCGCCCACGAGGCCGCCGCCATCCCAGGCGGACGGCGGCCGACGTGCCTCCCCTTGAGCAATGAGTGGCCGTCGCCGTACTGTCGGTGTGACGGACATCACGCCGTCGGACACGGGGCCCCGAGGAGGAGACGCGCATGGGCGCTGTCCTGCACCAGAACGGCACCCTGCGATGAGCGGGCTCACGCCCGACTGCGACCCGGATCTGTCGAACTGCGGGTCGCCCGTGGGCACGGGGTCGTTCCCCGGCGATCGTGGCGGCTCGCGCGGCCGGTCCACGGCGGTCCTGCTCGCGCTGCTCGTCGCCGGCGCGCTCGTCGCCACCGCGGAGACGGTGCCGGGCGTGCTGAGCGTCCTCGCCGGCGGGGTCGCGCTGCTCTCCGCCCTGGCACTGGGGCGCCGCGCCGTCCGGCTCACCCGCCGGGCCGCGCCCGCGGTGGCCGCCTCCGCGCGCTGGGCCGCGGCGGGGCGGCGGTCGCGTCCGGCGGGGTGACCGGCACGCCGCGTCGACCGGCCGGCGCACCGCGCTGACCGGCTCGCCGCGCACCGGCCCGCCGCGCTGACCGGACGCCGTTCGGCGGACCCGTCGCGGCACGGTCCTGCTGCTCAGCGGCAGGGGGCCTATGGTGCACGTGACCGTCCTCACACGGTCGCGGAGGTGGGTCGCCGTGCTCACGCGCAGGTCGTTCCTCGCCGGCCTGGTGGCCGCGCCGGCGCTCGGTGCGCTCGGATCGCTGGCCGGCTGCGCGGGCACCGTCGTCCAGCCCGGTGACCTCTCCCGGCTGCGGATCATGGCGCCGGCCAGCCCGGGAGGCGGGTGGGACACCACCGCCCGCGTCATGCAACGCGCCATCCAGAGCAGCGGCCTGGCGCGCAACGTGCAGGTCTTCAACGTCGAGGGCGCCGGCGGCGTCATCGGGCTCGGCCAGCTCGCCCGCGAGGACGACGACGCGCTGCTGATGATGATGGGCCTGGTCATGGTGGGCGCCGTCGACACCAACGACTCCACCACCCGGCTCACCGACGTCACGCCGATCGCCCGGCTGATCGGCGAGACCGAGCTCATCGTCGCCCCGCCGGACGCCCCCTTCGACGACGTCGCCGGGTTCGTCGAGGTGTGGAAGGCCGACCCCGCGAACACCCCGATCGCCGGCGGGTCGGCCGGCGGGACCGACCAGATCCTCGCCGGACTGCTGGCCCAGGCCGCCGGCGTCGACCCGGGGCAGATCAACTACATCCCCTACTCGGGCGGCGGCGAGTCGCTGTCCGCCCTGCTCGGCGGCCAGGTCACCGCCGGGATCTCGGGCACCGCCGACTACGGCCCGCAGGTCGCCTCCGGGGACCTCAAGGGGCTGGCGGTCTCCACCGCCGAGCGCAGCGACCAGGTGCCCGACGTCCCGACGCTGGTGGAGTCGGGATTCGACGTCGAGCTGTCCAACTGGCGCGGGGTCATGGCGCGCCCCGGCATGACCGCCACCGCCCGTGACGACCTCACCGCCCTGGTCGTCGACATGCACGACAGCGACGAGTGGGCCGAGGCCCTGGCCAACAACGGCTGGGACGACCTGCTGCTGACCGGCGACGACTACGGCGGGTTCCTCGCCGAGGAGGAGGCCCGGGTGCGCGAGATCCTGGTGCAGATCGGACTGATCCAGTGAGCACGGCCGCCGACCGCCCGCCCGCGACGGCGCCCGTGGAGGAGCCGCGCGGGCGCAGCAACGGCGAGCTGGCCATGACCGTGCTGCTGGGCCTGCTCGGCGTCTACCTCGTCGTCGACGCCGGGACGATCGCCGTCCCCGGCTCGACGAACGCCGTCGGGCCGCGGTTCTTCCCCTACCTGGTCGGTGGCCTGGTCATCGTCACCGCGCTGGCGCTGGGGTACCGCGTGTTCCGCGGCGACCGCGGTCCCGCCGACGAGAGCGAGGACGTCGACCCGACCGCCGGCACGTCGTGGCGGGCGGTCGGCATCATCGCGGTCGCGTTCCTCGCCCACGCCCTCCTGATCAACGTCGTCGGCTGGCCGCTCGCGGTGACCCTGATGTTCGGCACGGTCGCCTGGGCGCTGGGCGCGCGGGGGATCGTCCGGCCCCTGATCGCCGGTGGGGTCACCTCCGTGGTGGTGTGGATCGTCTTCGTCAAGGCGTTGAACGTGGCGCTGCCCGGCGGGGTCCTGCTCGAGCTGGCGACGAGCTGGTTCTAGATGGACGCCCTCAGCGACCTCGCCGCCGGCTTCGCCGACGCGCTGACGCCGGTCAACCTGCTGTTCGCCTTCATCGGCGTCCTGCTGGGGACGGCGGTCGGCGTCCTGCCCGGCATCGGGCCCGCGATGACCGTCGCCCTGCTGCTGCCGATCACCTACGTGCTGGAGCCGGTCAGCGCGTTCATCATGTTCGCCGGCATCTACTACGGCGGCATGTACGGCGGGTCGACGACGTCGATCCTGCTCAACACCCCCGGCGAGGCCAGCTCGATCATGACCGCGCTCGAGGGCAACCGGATGGCCAAGGCCGGCCGGGGTGCCGCGGCCCTGGCCACGGCGGCGATCGGCTCCTTCGTCGCGGGCACGATCGCCACCCTGCTGCTCGCGCTGCTCGCGCCCACCATCGTCGACCTGGCCATCGGGATCACCGCGGCCGACTACTTCGCCCTCGCCGTCCTGGCCTTCGTCGCGGTGTCCACCGTCCTGGGCGCCTCGCCGCTGCGCGGGCTGGCGTCGCTGGGCGTCGGGCTGTACCTGGGGCTGGTCGGCACCGACGTCCTCACCGGGCAGGAGCGGTTCACCCTCGGCATCCCGCAGCTGTCCGACGGGATCGACGTCGTCGTGGTCGCGGTGGCGCTGTTCGCCGTCGGGGAGGCGCTCTACGTCGCCTCCCGGCTGCGCCGCGGGCCGGTGGAGGTCATGCCGGCGTCCGGGCGGTACCTCACCGGCGAGGACCTGCGCCGGTCGTGGAAGCCGTGGTTGCGCGGGACGGCGCTCGGCTTCCCCCTCGGGGCGATGCCGGCAGGCGGGGCGGAGATCCCGACGTTCCTGTCCTACGCCACCGAGCGGAAGCTGACCCGGCACCCCGAGGAGTTCGGCCGCGGCGCCATCGAGGGCGTCGCCGGGCCGGAGGCGGCCAACAACGCCGCGGCCGCCGGCGTCCTCGTCCCGCTGCTCACCCTCGGGCTGCCCACCTCGGCGACCGCCGCGATCCTGCTGGCCGCCTTCCAGGGGTACGGCATCCAGCCCGGCCCGACGCTGCTGACCACGGAGTCCACCCTGGTGTGGACGCTCATCGCGGCGCTGTTCATCGGCAACACGATGCTGCTGGTGCTCAACCTCCCGCTGGCCGGGCTGTGGGTGAAGCTGCTGCGCATCCCGCGGCCCTACCTGTACGCGGGGATCCTGCTGTTCGCCTCCCTCGGCTCCTACGCGGTCAACGCCGACCCGCTGGACCTCGTGCTGCTCCTCGTGCTCGGCTTCCTCGGCTTCGCCATGCGGCGCTACGGCTGGCCGGTGGCGCCGGCGGTCATCGGGCTGATCCTCGGCCCGGTCGCCGAGACCAACCTGCGCCGCGCGCTGGCGATCAGCGGCGGCGACCTGAGCGTCCTGGTCGAGACCTGGTTCAGCCGGGTCGTGCTGTTCCTCGCACTGCTGGCGCTGGTGGTGCCGATCGTGCTGCGCGTCGTCCGCGGCCGCCGATCGACGCCGGAGGAGCTGCAGCACGGCGAGGGGCTCCGGCATCGCGAGCACGCGGCGGCCAACCGCGAGGGATGGGAGGACTAGGTGGGCGGGGTCGTGGTCGTGGGGGTCGTCCCGAACCCGCGGGGACGGGCCGCGCTGGAGCACGCGGTCGTGGAGGCCGAGCGACGGGCGGCCCGGCTGGTGGTCGTCAACAGCTCCCGCGGGGACGCGCTCGTCGACGAGGAGTTCCTGTTCGGCGACCGGCTGCGGCAGCTGCACGCCGACCTGACGGTGTCCGGCGTGCCCTTCGAGGTGCGCCAGCCGGTGGGCCGGGACGTCGCCGAGGAGCTGTCCGCGGTGGTCACCGAGACCGGCGCCGAGCTGCTGGTCATCGGGCTGCGCCGGCGGTCCGCGGTGGGCAAGCTGCTCATGGGCAGCGCCGCCCAGCGGATCCTGCTGGACGTCGACTGCCCGGTCCTGGCGGTGAAGGGCCCACCCGGGGAGGCGACGTGACGGGGACGAGGCGATGACGGCGACCGACGAGGACCTGCGGCTGCTGGAGACCACGGACGGCATCCGGCTGGTGTACCGGCGCTGGCTGCCGGAGGGCGCCCTCCGGGGCACCGTCCTGGTCGTGCACGGCGCCTCCGAGCACTCCGGGCGGTACGGCCGGCTGGCCCGGGCCCTCACCGCGCGCGGTCTGGCGGTGTACGCCCTCGACCTGCGCGGCCACGGCCGGACGGCGGAGTCGACCGGCCCCGGCCGCTTCGGTGCCGCCGGCCCCGACGCCCTGCTGGCCGACGTGCGGGCGCTGGCCGCGGTCGCCGCCGGTGAGCACCCCGGCCTGCCGACCGTGCTGCTCGGCCACTCGATGGGCTCGATCGTCGCGCTGGCCGCCGCGGAGGAGGAGCGCGGGGACCTCGCCGGCCTGGTGCTCTCCGGACCGGTCGGCGTCGCGCCGCACCTGGCCGAGGCGGTCACCGCCCTGGAGGCGTCGACGGCCGCCGGCGCCGGGGACGTGCCGCTGGACGCCCTGGGCGCGTTCAACCAGCCCTTCGAGCCGGCGCGCACCCCGTTCGACTGGCTGTCGCGGGACCCCGCCGAGGTCGACGCCTACCTCGCCGACCCGCTCTGCGGGGACCGGATGCCGCTGACCACCGGCTACGCGGCCGGCGTCTTCGGTCTCGCCGTCCGCTCGGCGACCCCCGAGGCGGTCGCCCGGCTGGCCGACGGCCTGCCGGTGCTGCTGCTGGCCGGGCAGCGGGACCCGGTCGGCGGGGTCGACGCCGCCCAGGTGACCGCCCTCGCCGACCTGCTGCGCGACCGCGGCCTGCCCGTGGAGCTGCACGTCTACCCGGACGCGCGACACGAGGTGTTCAACGAGACCAACCGGGACGAGGTGACCGGCCACCTGCTGGCCTGGCTCGACGCCCGGATCGGCGACTGACCCTCATCCGGCCGGGCGGACGGCCGGTGGGCGGTCGGGGGAGAACCGCTGGTCGTCGGCGGCGCGGGGCTCGTCGTCGGCGGCCGCGCGGGGCAGCGGCGCCTCGGCGGCCGCGACCTCCCGCCAGAACGCGTCGACGCGGGCGTTCCACCGCTCCGGCACCTCCTGGAACGGCTGGTGCGACTCGGTGGCCCAGACCTCGAAGACGGCCCGGGGGACCAGGTCGGCGACGACCTGGCCCAGCTCCGGCCGCGCGGTCATGTCGATCCCGCCGGCGAGCACGAGGGTCGGGGCGCTGACCTGCGGCAGCCTCGCGGTGGTGTCGTGGGCGGCGAAGGCGTCCAGGTGCCGCTGGACCACCTCGGGCGACTGCTTGTGCGGGAAGGCGAGGACCTCGTCGATGAACGCCTCGACCGTGCCGTCGTCGTGCGCGCGGGGCGTGTAGATCACCAGGAAGAAGGCATCCAGGAACGCCCGCTCGTCGGGGACCGCCTCGACCAGCCAGCGGATGAACCGCACCCACTTCTGCAGGTAGGGGTCCATGGCCGCCCAGGTGCTCTGCAGCACCAGGCTGCGCACCACGTCGGGACGGCGCAGCGCCAGTTCCTGGGCGATCTTCGCCCCGCCGGAGAAGCCCGCCACGTGCGCCGAGCCGATGCCGAGCGCGTCCAGCACCGCGGCGGCGTCGTCGGCCATCTCGCCGACGCTCGTCGGGCCGTTGGGCATCGCCGTCCGCCCCGCACCCCGGTTGTCGAACGCGGTGAGCCGGTAGCGGTCGGCCAGCCCGTCGAGCTGGAACCGCCACGACTCGACGGTGTCCCCGAGACCGCCGATGAGCAGGACGTCGGGGCCCTCGCCGACCTGCTCCACCCAGACGTCGAGGGCGCCCGCGCGGACGTGCCCACCCATGACGCGCTCCTCTCGTGCGGACGTCGTCACCCCCGGCCGGCGGCCTCCGGTGGACGGTCGGGAGTCGCCCGGTCCGGGGCCGCTCGCGGGCTGGGGGTCGCGCCGGCCTCGACCTGCTGCCAGAACTCGTCGACGCGGGTGTTCCAGCGGTCGGGGACCTCCTGGAACGGCTGGTGGCACTCGGTGGCCCAGACCTCGAACTGGGCGCCGGGGATCGCCTCGGCGACGGCCCCGCCCAGTGTCCGGGCGGTGGAGTCGACGCCGCCGGCCAGGACGAGCGTCGGCACGGCGATCCGGGACGGGCGGTCCCGGGTGTCGTCGTCGGCGAACGCGTCCAGGTAGCGCCGCAGGTCGTCGGCCGTCTGCTTGTGGGGGAAGGCGAGCACGTCCTCGATGAACGCGGCGACGGTGCCGTCCTCGTGCGCCCGGGCGGTGTAGATGTCCAGGAAGAACCCCTCCAGGAAGGCCCGCTCGCTCGGGGCGACCTCGACCAGCCACTGGACGAACCGCATCCACGACCGGAGGTACACGTCGGGCACGGCCCAGGTGCTCTGCAGCACCAGGCTGCGGACCAGGTCGGGACGGCGCACCGCCAGGTCCTGGGCCACGATGCTGCCCCCGGAGAACCCCGCCACGTGGGCGGACGCGATGCCGAGGCCGTCGAGGACGCCGGCCGCGTCGTCGGCCATGGTCGCCACGCTCACCGGGCCGGGCGGCATCGCCGTCCGCCCGGCCCCGCGGTTGTCGAACGCGGTCAACCGGTAGCGGTCGGCCAGCCCGTCGAGCTGGAACTGCCACGACTCGACCGTGTCGCCGGCGCCGCCGATGAGCAGGACGTCGGCGCCCCGGCCGACCTGCTCGGTCCAGACGTCCAGGTCGCCGACGCGGATGTGTGCGCCCATCGCCGCCGTCCTCTCAGCCGTGTCCCACCGCGTGTGCTCGTGCGTACCGAGGCCGAGGTGCCGGGCGCACCGCGGACTCCGCGCCGCGGACGTCCCTGCGTCGACCCGTGGGCGCACCCCCGCGGAGGACGACCGGACCGGGACCGAGGCTGGACCGCGGCCCGGCGCCCGGGCCAGAGGCGGAGGTCCCCGGGGAATCACACCGATGTCGTCCCAGTGGCCACATCCACGCCCCGCGGACGGCGGACCGTCGTCCACCCCACCTAACCTGGAGGCCATGCCCGACCCGTCCACCTACCGACCGGCGGTCGGCAGCATCCCGGAGGACCCCGGGGTCTACAAGTTCCGCGACCCCAACGGGCGGGTCGTCTACGTCGGCAAGGCCAAGAACCTCCGGCAGCGGCTGAACAGCTACTTCGCCGACGTCGCGGGCCTGCACCCGCGCACGCGGCAGATGGTGACGACGGCGGCCAGCGTCGAGTGGACCGTCGTCGGCACCGAGGTCGAGGCCCTCCAGCTCGAGTACAACTGGATCAAGGAGTTCGACCCGCGGTTCAACGTCCGCTACCGCGACGACAAGAGCTACCCGTCGCTGGCGGTCACCCTCAACGAGGAGTACCCGCGGCTGCAGGTGATGCGCGGGCCGAAGAAGAAGGGCGTCCGCTACTTCGGGCCCTACGCGCACGCCTGGGCGATCCGGGAGACCCTCGACACCCTGACCCGCGTCTTCCCGGCCCGGACCTGCTCCAACGGCGTCTTCAAGCGCGCCGGGCAGATCGGCCGGCCCTGCCTGCTCGGCTACATCGGCAAGTGCGCAGCGCCGTGCGTGGGCCGGGTGTCGGCCGAGGAGCACCGCGCCATCGTCGACGACTTCTGCGACTTCATGGCCGGCCGCACCGACTCGATGGTCAAGCGCCTCGAGCGGGAGATGGCCGAGGCCGCCGAGGCGATGGAGTACGAGAAGGCCGCCCGGCTGCGCGACGACCTGGGCGCGCTCAAGCGGGCGTTGGAGAAGCAGGCCGTCGTCCTCGGGGACGGCACCGACGCCGACGTCGTCGCCTTCGCGCAGGACGAGCTGGAGGCCTCCGTGCAGGTCTTCCACGTCCGCGGCGGGCGGGTCCGCGGCCAGCGCGGCTGGATCGTCGACAAGGTCGAGGAGGTCACCACCGGCGAGCTGGTCGAGCAGTTCCTGCTGCAGGTCTACGGCGGGGTCGACGAGCAGACCGGCGCGGTCGAGTCGGGGGAGACGGTGCCCAAGGAGGTGCTCGTCCCCGAGCTGCCCCAGGACGCCGACGTGTACGAGGAGCTGCTCAGCGAGCTGCGCGGGTCCCGGGTGTCGCTGCGGGTGCCGCAGCGCGGCGACAAGCGGGCCCTGCTGGAGACCGTCGAGCGCAACGCCAAGGAGGCGTTCGCCCGGCACCGGGTGAAGCGGTCCAGCGACCTCACCGCCCGCTCGCTGGCGCTGCAGGAGCTGCAGGAGGCCCTGGAGCTGCCCGACGCGCCGCTGCGGATCGAGTGCATGGACGTCTCGCACGTCCAGGGCACCAACGTGGTGGCGTCGATGGTGGTGTTCGAGGACGGCCTGGCCAAGAAGTCCGACTACCGCCGGTTCAGCGTCACCAACGGAACCGACGACACCGCGGCCATGGCCGAGGTGGTGCGCCGGCGGTTCGCCCGGCACCTCAAGGAGGAGCAGGACCGCAAGGACGAGCAGGGGGTCGCCGCGGAGGAGGGCCGGCCGCGCCGGTTCGCCTACCCGCCGAACCTGCTGGTCGTGGACGGCGGCGCCCCGCAGGTGGCCGCGGCCGCGAAGTCCCTCGACGAGCTCGGCGTCGTCGACGTCGCCGTGTGCGGGCTGGCCAAGCGCATGGAGGAGGTGTGGCTGCCCGGCGAGAGCGACCCGGTGATCCTGCCGCGCACCTCCGAGGCGCTGTACCTGCTCCAGCGGGTGCGCGACGAGGCACACCGGTTCGCGATCACCTACCACCGGCAGAAGCGGTCCACCAGCATGCTGGTCTCCCTGTTGGACGACGTCCCCGGTCTCGGGGAGTCGCGGCGGAAGGCGCTGATGAAGCAGTTCGGGTCCCTCAAGCGGCTGCGGGCCGCGACCGTCGAGGAGCTGATGGCCGTCCCCGGCATCGGCCGGCGCACGGCGGAGGCGGTGCAGGCGGCGGTGGCCGAACCGGCTCCGGACTCGCCACCGGCCGACGACGTCGTGGAGACGACGACCGCCCCGGCCGGCCCCGCCGAACGGGGCGCCCCGCAGTCGGGCGCCGGGGCCACCGCCGAGGTCGGGCTTGTGGCCTCGTGAGCGGGGGCACCGAACTGACCAGCTCCCGCGACGAGGTGACCCGCCCGCACGGCCCCCTCGGGACGCCCCCGGGGACCCCGGGTCACCCGCACACCGACGTCCCGCCGCCCATCGACCCGGCGTCCACCGAGACCCAGCCGCTGGACGTCGTCGTCGTCACCGGCCTGTCCGGCGCCGGCAAGAACAGCGCCGGCCGGGTGCTGGAGGACCTCGGCTTCTTCGTCGTCGACAACCTGCCGCCGGCGCTGCTCCTGCCGATGGTGGAGCTCGGCGCCCGCGGCGACCTGCGCCGCTTCGCGGCCGTGGTCGACGTCCGCAGCCGGGCCTTCTCCAGCGACCTGCAGGAGGCCATCCGGGTGCTGGCCGAGGCCGGCCACCGCCCGCGGGTGGTCTACGTGCACGCCCGCGACGAGGTGCTGGTGCGCCGGTACGAGTCGGTGCGCCGCGAGCACCCGCTGCAGGGCGACGGCACGCTGATCGACGGCATCTCCGCCGAGCGCGCGCTGCTCACCGGGATCGCCGGCGAGGCCGACCTGTGGGTCGACACCAGCGACCTCAACGTCCACCAGCTGCGCGCCACGCTGGAGAAGGCGTTCGCGCACGAGGGGCAGCTCCCGCCGCTGACCGCCACGGTGCTCAGCTTCGGCTTCAAGTACGGACTGCCGCTGGACGCCGACCTCGTCGTGGACGCCCGGTTCCTGCCCAACCCGCACTGGCTGCCCGAGCTGCGCGCGCACACCGGGCAGGACGCCGACGTCCGCGACTACGTCCTCGGCCAGGACGACGCCCGCCCGTTCCTCGACCGCTACTCCGACGTGCTGCGGCTGCTCATCCCCGGCTACCGGCGCGAGGGCAAGCGCTACCTGACCCTCGCCGTCGGCTGCACCGGCGGCAAGCACCGCAGCGTGGCGATCGCCGAGGAGTTCGCCCGCCGGCTGACCGCGGAGGGGATCGCCACCACCGTCCAGCACCGCGACCTGGGCCGCGAGTAGTGGGGGCCGTGGAGACCGAGCCGCGGGTCCCCGCGCTCGACCGCCCGCTGCGGGTGGTCGCCTTCGGCGGCGGCCACGGCCTGGCCGCGGCCCTCGGCGCGTGGCGGCAGCTCACCACCGAGCTGACCGCGGTGGTGACGGTGGCCGACGACGGCGGGTCCTCGGGCCGGATCCGCCGGGAGATGCCGGTCCTGCCGCCCGGCGACCTGCGCATGGCCCTCGCGGCCCTGGCCGGCGACGCCGCGGACACCCGCCGCATGGCCGCGCTGCTGCAGCACCGGTTCGGCGGCACCGGCGTGCTCGCCGGGCACCCCGTCGGCAACCTGGTGCTCACCGGGCTCACCGAGCTGCACAGCGGCGACGCCGTGGCGGCCCTGGACGACCTGTGCCGCCTGCTGGGCGCCCGCGGGCGGGTGCTGCCGATGGCCGACGTCCCGCTCGACCTCGTCGCCCGGGTGGAGAGCACCGACCCGGACGACCCGTCGCGCACCCGCACCATCCGCGGCCAGGTCGCGATCGCGTCCACGCCGGGCCGGGTGCGCGACATCATCGTCTCGCCGCCGGACCCGCCGGTGAACGGCGCCGTCCTCGAGGCCATCGCGGCGGCCGACGTGGTGTCGCTGGGGCCCGGGTCCTGGTACACCTCCGTGCTGCCGCACCTGCTGGTGCCGCGGCTGCGGGCCGCCCTCGAGGCGAGCAGGGCTCGGGTGGTGGTCGTGCTGAACCTGGAACCGCAACCGGGGGAGACCGACGGCTTCTCGCCGGAGGAGCACCTCACGGTGCTGCGCAGCCATCTGGGCGGGGTGGCGCTGCACACGGTGATCGCGGATGTCGACTCGGTTGTTGACCGCTGTGGTCTCCTTTCTGCAGTCCGCGAGTGCGGTGCGGAGCTCGTCCTGGCTCCCGTCGCCGCACCCGACGGGTCACCGCGCCACGACCCGGGCCGCCTCGCGGCGGCGTTGAGGCCGGCGGTGGCGGTGCGCTAGGGCCCAACGGGCATGGAAATCCGGCGCCGGGTACCGGACCCTTCGGTACCGGCACCGGTACGAGGGGGAGAAGAGGGGACGTCGCACATGGGGCCTGGTAACCCCGGGGGAACGTGGGGGTGGACGGCATGGCGATGACGGCCATGGTCAAGGACGAGCTGTCTCGGGTGGAGTGCACCAAGACCTCCGAGCGCAAGGCGGAGGTCACCGCCCTGCTGCGCTTCAGCGGTGGGCTGCACATCGTCGGTGGCCGGGTGGTCATCGAGGCCGAGCTCGACACCGGATCCGTCGCCCGCCGGCTCCGACGCGACATCAGCGAGGTCTACGGCTACACCAGCGGCGTCAGCGTGCTCGCCGGCGGCAACATCCGCCGCGGGGTGCGCTACCTGGTCCGCATCGCCAAGCACGGCGAGGGCCTGGCCCGCCAGACCGGGCTGGTCGACCAGCGCGGGCGTCCGGTGCGCGGCCTGCCGCCGGCGGTGGTCTCCGGCAGCATCAACGACGCCGAGGCCGCCTGGCGCGGTGCCTTCCTCGCCCACGGGTCGCTGACCGAGCCGGGGCGCTCGTCGTCACTGGAGGTCACCTGCCCCGGCCCGGAGGCCGCGATGGCGCTGGTGGGCGCGGCACGGCGGCTCGGCATCGCCGCCAAGGCCCGGGAGGTGCGCGGCGCCGACCGCGTGGTGGTCCGGGACGGCGACGCGATCAGCGCGCTGCTGACCCGCATGGGCGCCCACGACGCCGTCCTGGCCTGGGAGGAGCGGCGGATGCGCCGCGAGGTCCGGGCCACGGCCAACCGGCTGGCCAACTTCGACGACGCCAACCTTCGCCGCTCGGCGCGGGCCGCCGTCGCCGCCAGTGCCCGGGTGGAGCGCGCCCTGGAGATCCTCAACGGCGACGCCCCCGAGCACCTGCTCATCGCCGGTCGGCTGCGGCTGGAGCACGGGCAGGCGTCGCTGGAGGAGCTCGGTCAGCGGGCCGACCCGCCGATGACCAAGGACGCCGTCGCCGGCCGGATCCGTCGCCTGCTCGCGATGGCCGACAAGCGGGCCAAGGACCTCGGCATCCCCGACACCGAGTCCGTCGTCACCGAGGACATGCTCACCCAGTAGTAGGACCTCCCTGCCCCCCACGCCTCGCAGGCGCAGGCGCGGGTCCCTGCAGGGAGGCCGTTCCAGCGCGTCACCAGGCTCGCGACGAGCCTCTGGACGGGGCCGCGGCGGGGCCCTGCAGGGAGGCCGTTCCGGTGCGCCCAGGCTCGCGGCGTGGCCCGGGCCGGCTCCCTGTGGCCCGGGTCACGGTCGGTCGGGGACCGCTAGGGTCTGCACGGGGCGAGGCCGCGACGACGCGGCCCCCGAGTGACAGTCGTCGACCGACAGCGGAGGTCTGCAGTGACCGTACGGGTGGGCATCAACGGATTCGGCCGGATCGGCCGCAACTTCTACCGGGCCGCCGCGGCCAGCGGCAAGGACGTCGAGATCGTGGCGGTCAACGACCTCACCAGCCCCGAGGTCCTGGCGCACCTGCTCAAGTACGACAGCATCCTCGGCACGTTCCCCGAGGACGTCGCCGCCGACGGCGAGGGCATCAAGGTCGGTGGGGCCACCGTCAAGGTGCTCTCCGAGCGCGACCCGGCCAACCTGCCGTGGGGCGACCTCGGCGTCGACGTGGTCGTGGAGTCCACCGGCTTCTTCACCAAGGCCGACGACGCGCGCAAGCACGTCGACAAGGGCGGGGCGAAGAAGGTCGTCATCTCCGCGCCGGCCACCGGCGACGACCTCACGATCGTCATGGGCGTCAACCACGACAAGTACGACGGCTCGCAGACGATCATCAGCAACGCCTCCTGCACCACGAACTGCCTGGCGCCGCTGGCGAAGGTCCTCAACGACGCGTTCGGCATCGAGCGCGGCCTGATGACCACCATCCACGCCTACACCGCCGACCAGAACCTGCAGGACGGCCCGCACAAGGACCTCCGCCGCGCCCGCGCCGCCGCGCTGAACATGGTGCCGACCTCGACCGGCGCCGCGAAGGCGATCGGCCTGGTCCTGCCCGAGCTCCAGGGCAAGCTCGACGGGTACGCCGTCCGTGTCCCGGTGCCCACCGGCTCGGCCACCGACCTCACCGTCCAGCTCTCCCGCGAGGCCTCGGCCGAGGAGATCGACGCCGCCTACCGCGAGGCCGCCGCCTCCGGCCCGCTGGCCGGCTACCTGCGCTACACCGACGCGCCGATCGTCTCCTCCGACATCGTCACCGACCCGTCGTCGTGCATCTACGACGCGAAGCTGACCAAGGTGTTCGGCCCGATGGCCAAGGTGCTCGGCTGGTACGACAACGAGTGGGGCTACTCCAACCGCCTCGTCGACTCCGTCGAGCTCGTCGGCCGTTCCCTCTGACGGCGACGATGCGCAGCCTCGACGACCTGCTCGCCGAGGGGGTCTCAGGTCGGCGCGTGCTCGTGCGCGCCGACCTGAACGTCCCCCTGGACAAGGGCACCCGCGCGATCACCGACGACGGCCGGATCCGCGCCAGCCTGCCCACCCTGCAGGCGCTGCGGGACGGTGGCGCCCGGGTGGTCGTCGCCGCGCACCTCGGCCGGCCCAAGGGCGCGCCGGACCCGCAGTACTCCCTGGCCCCGGTCGCCGAGCGGCTGGGGGAGCTGCTGGGCGCCGACGTCCCGCTGGCCGCCGACGTGGCCGGCGAGGACGCGCAGGCCCGGGCCGCGGCGCTCGGCGACGGCGACGTCCTGCTGCTGGAGAACGTCCGGTTCGAGGCGGCCGAGACGTCGAAGGACGACGCCGAGCGAGGTGCGCTGGCCGACCGGCTGGCCGCCCTCGCCGACGTCTACGTCGACGACGCCTTCGGCGCGGTGCACCGCAAGCACGCCTCGGTGTACGACGTCGCCCAGCGGCTGCCGCACGTCGCCGGCCGGCTGGTCGCCCAGGAGCTCGACGTCCTGACCCGCCTGACGCAGGACCCGGAGCGGCCCTACGTGGTCGTGCTGGGCGGCTCGAAGGTCAGCGACAAGCTCGCCGTCATCGAGGCGCTGCTGCCCAAGGTCGACCGACTGCTGGTCGGCGGCGGGATGTGCTTCACCTTCCTGGCCGCCCAGGGGCACGGCGTGGGCAAGTCCCTGCTGGAGACCGACCAGGTCGACACCTGCCGCCGGCTGCTGGCCGAGGCCGGGGACCGGATCGTGCTGCCGCTCGACGTGGTGTGCGCGCCGGAGTTCAGCGCCGACGCCCCCACCACCACGGTCGGCGTCGACGCGATCCCCGACGACCAGATGGGCCTGGACGTCGGCCCGCGGACGGTCGAGGCGTTCGGCCGGGAGCTGGGCGGGGCGCGCACCGTGTTCTGGAACGGTCCGATGGGCGTCTTCGAGCTCGCGCCGTTCCAGGCGGGCACCCGCGGCGTGGCCGAGGCGGTCGCCGCCGTGGCCGGGCTGTCCGTGGTCGGGGGCGGCGACTCCGCGGCCGCGGTGCGCCAGCTGGGCCTCGACGAGACCGCCTACGGGCACATCAGCACCGGCGGCGGCGCGTCGCTGGAGTACCTCGAGGGCCGGGAGCTGCCGGGCCTCGCGGTGCTGGCCGACCGAGAGGGCGAGTGATGGCACGGAAGGGCACGCCGGTCCGGCGGGAGGGACGACGTCCCCTCATCGCCGGCAACTGGAAGATGAACCTCACCCACCTCGAGGCCATCGGCCTGGTGCAGAAGCTCGTCTTCTCGCTCAAGGAGCCCGAGCTCGAGGCGGCCGAGGTCGTCGTCCTGCCGCCGTTCACCGCGCTACGCAGCGTCCAGACGCTGGTCGCCGGCGACAAGCTGGAGGTCGGTTACGGGGCGCAGGACCTCTCGGTCCACGACTCCGGCGCGTACACCGGCGAGGTCAGCGGCGCGATGCTGGCCTCCCTGGCCTGCACCTACGTCGTGGTCGGGCACTCCGAACGGCGCGCGCTGCACGGTGAGGACGACGCGCTGGTGGCCGCCAAGGTGCAGGCCGCCCTGCGGCACGGCCTGGTGCCGATCCTCTGCGTGGGGGAGGGGCTCGACGTCCGCAAGGCCGGGCAGCACGTGCCGCACTGCACCACGCAGCTGGACGCCGCGCTCGAGGGCCTGCCCGACGAGCAGGTGCGCTCCATCGTGATCGCCTACGAGCCGGTGTGGGCGATCGGAACCGGCGAGGTGGCCACCCCCGAGGACGCTCAGGAGGTGTGCGGTGCCCTTCGGTCACGGCTCGCCGAGCGTTTCGGTCCGGAGACGGCCGCGGTGGTCCGTATCCTCTATGGCGGGTCGGTGAAGGCCGCGAACACGGCCGGGATCCTGGCCGGGCCGGACGTCGACGGCGCGCTCGTCGGTGGCGCCAGCCTGGACGCCGACGAGTTCGCGCAGATCTGTCGGACAGCAGCCGACGGCAGCTGACCGCCGCCGCCGGCGAGGCGGGGAGCGGTAGTGGAAAGCACGCAGCAGGGACCGGCGGGGCGGGGCCCGGCCTGGGCCCGCGGCACCCGCGGCCGGGTGGCGGCCATCGCCGGCGCCGTCGCCCTGGTCGTCGGCGCCGCCGTGAGCTGCAGCAGTGGCTCGGGGGACACCTCGGGGGTCCCCGTGCAGGGCGACGGACCGGACGCCGGTCTCACCGGCGTCCGGTCCGCCTCCGACGCCACCGGCGGCACGCTGCGGGTGGTCGCCGGCGAGATCGACAACCTCGACCCGCAGCGCTCCTACCTGCCGGGCGTGTGGAACCTCATGCGGCTCTACACCCGCACGCTGGTGACGTACTCCACCGAGCCCGGGCGCACCGACGAGCTGGTGCCCGACCTCGCCACCGACCTCGGCACCACCCCCGACGGCGGCACCACCTGGACGTTCACCCTCCGCGACGGGACCCGGTTCGAGAACGGCCGGGCCATCACCTCGCGGGACGTCAAGTACGGCATCGAGCGCTCGTTCGCCTCGGACGTGGTGGTGGGCGGGCCCACCCACGTCGTCGAGCTGCTGGACGACCCGGGCAACCCCTACGCCGGCCCGTACCAGGACGAGTCGCCCGAGAAGCTGGGCCTGGCCGCGATCGAGACGCCCGACGACCGGACGATCACCTTCCGCCTGCGCAGCCAGCAGCCGGACTTCCCGTACGTCATGGCCCTGCCGTCGAGCAGCCCCGTGCCGATCGAGAACGACCGCGGCGCCGACTACGGCGGGGATCCGGTCTCCTCCGGCCCGTACGCGATCACCAGTGTCGACGCGGTCACCGGCATCGTGCTCGACCGGAACCCCGAGTGGGACCCGGCGACCGACGACGTCCGCACCGCGCTGCCCGACCAGGTCGTCGTCCGCACCGGGCTGAGCGGCGTCGAGCGCGACCAGGCCCTGCTGGCCGGGTCGGCGGACGTCGACGTCTCCGGGACCGGCGTGCAGGCCGCCACCCAGGCACGACTGGCGGAGGGGACCGGCGGCGAGGTGCCGGTGACCGACCGGGTGGACGAGGTGACCAGCGGCGTGGTGCGGCTGCTGGCGCTGCCGACGAACGTCGCGCCGCTCGACGACCCGGACTGCCGCGCCGCGGTGGCCGCGGCCGTGGACCGCCGCGCGGTGCAGGAGGTCCTCGGCGGGTCGGTCAACGCGGTGCGGACCTCCCAGCTGTGGCCCCGCGGGCTCGACGGCGGCCCCGAGGACGGCGACCCCGCGCCCGACCCGGCTGCCGCGCGCGAGCACCTCCAGGCCTGCGGGCAGCCCGACGGGTTCAGCACCGTGCTGGCCGTCCCGGACGCCGCCAGCAGCGTGGCCGTGGCCGACGAGGTCGCCGGCCAGCTGGCCGAGGTCGGCATCGAGGCCGAGGTCCGGCCGCTGGCCGCCCCCAGCTTCTACGCCACCGACGTCGGCAACCCCGACAACGTCGCGGCCCAGGGCTTCGGGATCGTCCTGGCCACCTGGACGGCGGACTTCCCGACCCCCGGCTCCTTCCTCGTGCCGCTCGTCGACGGGCGCTCGGTGAGCCCGGTCGGGAACACCAACTTCGCGCGGCTCGCCGACCCGGAGCTGAACGGGCTGATCGACACCGCCCGCGCGACCGGCGACGCGCAGGAGGCCCGTGCCGCCTGGCGGGACGTCGCCGCCGCGGCCACGGCCACGAGCGCGTACGTGCCGCTGGCCGAGGGCCGGGTGCAGCTGCTCGCCGGTCAGCGGCTGCGCAACGGCGTGGTGATGACCGCCTACAGCGGCTACGACGTCGCGACCGCCGGCGTCCGCTGACAGAGACGGTCCGCTGACCGCGGTCGGGGACCCGTCCGGGTCGTGTCGGCCGGGACCCGCTGCGCGGTCGGTTACCCTCGACGCATGATCGAGCTGGTCCTCAACGTGCTGCTGGTGCTCACCAGCGCGCTCCTCGTGGTGCTGATCCTGCTGCACCGGGGCAAGGGCGGGGGCCTGTCCTCGATGTTCGGTGGCGCGGTGTCCTCGCAGCTGTCCGGGTCCTCCGTGGTGGAGAAGAACCTCAACCGCCTGACGGTCTTCACCGGCCTCGTCTGGGCCGTCTGCATCGTCGGCCTCGGGATCCTGCTCAAGGTCTGACCAGCGCGACGCGTGTTCCTCGTGGGAAAGGTGAGCGGAATCTCGCTGTCCAGGCCCTAGACTGCCCGCGCGGCCGGTCGACGCCGCAGACCTCTCGAAGACACAGGGAGCGCTCGTGGCTGGTGGTAACGCGATCCGGGGCACGCGAGTCGGCGCGGGGCCGATGGGGGAGGCCGAGCGCGGTGAGACCGCGCCTCGCCGCCGCATCGCCTTCTGGTGCACCCAGGGGCACGAGACCCGGGTCGCCTTCGCCAGTGACGCCGAGGTGCCGGACCTGTGGGACTGCCCGCGTTGCGGGCTGCCCGCCGGCCAGGACCAGGCCGCCCCGCCGCCGGCACCCCGCACCGAGCCGTACAAGACCCACCTGGCCTACGTGCGCGAGCGGCGCACCGACGCTGACGGCGACGCGCTCCTCGAGGAGGCCCTCGCCAAGCTGCGGGCCCGCCGCGGCGCCTGAGAGAGGACCTCGCCCCCTGCTCGCAGGCTCGCGGCGGGACCCGGCAGGGGGCCGGCGAGCCTCGCACGGGTGCCGCGGGCTCCGAGCCGGGGCCCGCGGCACCTGACGCTGCTCAGTCCATCGGCGGACGGGGGACCGGGACCGGGGTGTGTGGCACCCACGCCGCCTGCTCCAGGTCCCAGTAGCACCCGACGTGGTGCCGGCCGCGCCCGGTGCCCTCCTGGGTCGCGACGTCCCCGAGGACGTCCTCGGCACGGGCGGGCTGGGGGATCGTCGTGGCGGGGAGCGTCATGGGGGTCTCCGGAGGTGTGGCCGACGGAGCTCGGTCACCGTGCCGTCGGATTCTGGCGTCCCGCCTGCGATCTGCTTGCAGCGGCCGCGACCGGCAGTGTGCTCCGCCGGGTCCGGCCGGACCAGGGACCAGGGACACGGAGCGCCGGGCACAGCGCGTCGCTCGCCCCGGCGGACGGGCACGCCTGCGGACGGTGGTCGCCGACCACACCGAAGTCGCCGACCGCACTGACGTCGCCGGCCGCGCCGACCGTCTCGGCGGGTCAGCCGGCGGGCGGCTCCAGCTCGCTCGCGGCAGCGGCGTCCAGCAGCCAGCGGGTGGCCCGCCGGCCGTGCACGCCGGCTGCGGGGAGCTGCAGGGGGCCGACGTCCCCGCGCAGCGCCGCGGCGACCGCAGCGGCCTTCGCCTCCCCGGACACCAGCAACCAGATCTCCTCGGCGGAGTTGATCGCGGCGAAGCCGAGGCTGGTCCGCGTCGGCGGCGGCTTCGGGCAGTCCCGCACGGCGACCACCAGCCGCTCGTCGGACGCGGCCGGCGACTCCGGGAAGATCGACGCCACGTGCCCCTCGGGGCCCATGCCCAGCAGCAGCACGTCGATGCGGGGCAGCTGGGCACCCGGGGGTGCCGCGGAGGCGAGCTGCTCGGCGTACCAGGCGGCGGCGTCCTCGGGCTCGGCGAACCCGGCGTCCGACGCGGGCATGGCGTGCACGCGCTCGGGCGGCACGCCGACGGGGTCGAGCAGGGCCCGCCGCGCGCCGGTCTCGTTGCGCTCGTCGTGGCCCGCGGGGACGAACCGCTCGTCGCCCCACCAGACGTCCACCGCCGTCCAGTCGACCCGCTCCCGCTCCGGCTCGGCCGCCAGGGCGGCCACCCGCTCGAGGACGGCGGTGCCGATCCCGCCGCCGGTGAGCACCACCGAGGCGGTGTCGTGCACCGCCTGCGCGGCCGCCAGCCGGGCGACCAGCGCGGAGGCGACCGCCCGGGCGAGCCGGTAGGCGTCGGGCTCGATCACGATGTCGGGAACCGGCCGGCCCTCCGCCGCCAGCTCGGCGGCGACCCGCTCACCGGGCGGCAGGCTCACGAGTCGACCTCGTTGACGCTCGGGCCCCTGAGCGACCTCGCCGGCTCGGTCACGGGACGACCTCCTCGGCGTTGCGCTCGCCGTGCTCGGCGACCTCCTCGGCGCCCTGGGAGTCCTCCGGCACGGTGGGCAGCGGCTCGCCGTCCCCGCCCTGCGTCCGCGCGGGGTCGAACCACACGTGCTCCCGCACGGGCGAGCGCTCGGAGAGCCCGGGAACGCCGGTGGTGGCCTCCAGGGCCTCCGCGAACGGCTCGTCGGGGTCCAGGCGGCGCAGCTCCTCACCGACCAGGTCACCGAGCTGCCGGTCGGGCAGGGCCACCATCGCCTCGGGACGGTAGGGCTGGGCGATGACCGCACCTCCCCGGCGGTCGGCGGTGACCTGGACCTCCTCGTCCTGGTCGAGCTGCAGGACGACGGAGGAGACCCCGCTCGGCCCCGGCCGCCGCTCGCCCTCGACGACGTCGACGGCGCAGCCGCAGCGGGCGCTGAGCCACCCGGCCAGCAGCCGGGCGGTCGCGGAGCCGGGGGCGCCCTCGACCCGGCCGCCCAGCACCCGCACCGCGTCGCCGCGACGCCCGGCGACCGAGTCGAGCGTCGAGGTGAGGGTGGACCGCCAGGGCGTGCTGCGCGTCCAGGCCAGGTCGGTGTCGCCGGGGGCGTAGTCGTCGGCGCGGGTGCGCAGCGCGGCCAGCTGGTCGTCGGCGAGGGAGGAGTCGGTGATCCGGCGATCGGCGATGACCGCCAGCGCGTCGGTGCACAGCCGGTCGGGCGGGGTGCCGTGCCACCAGGTGACGACGGGGGCGTCGGCGGCCAGCAGCGGCAGCACCACCGACTCGGCGTGCAGCGCCAGCCGGCCGTACATCCGCATGACCACGGCCTCGCCGGGCCCGAGCCGGCCGCCGATCAGCACCTCGGCGTCCAGCCGGGGCGTCGGCGCCTCGATCTGACGGCGGACGACGATCAGCAGTCGGCAGGGGTGCTGCTCGGCGGCGGCGGTGGCGGCCTCCTCGGCCTCGGCCACCCGCCCCTCGTCGGCCACGACCACCAGGGTCAGCGCCACCCCGGAGAGCACCGCGCCGCCGGTGCGCCGCTGGGCGGCCAGCTCCTTGACCACGGCGGAGCCGGTGGTGTCCCACAGGGTCGTCATCGGGTCTCCTCGGATCGCACGGACGGGACGGTCACGGTCGCCGCCACCGGCGTCCCTCGGCGGCGAGCATCTCGTCGGCCGCCCGCGGACCCCACTCGCCGGCCCGGTACGGGTGCGGCGTGGTGCCGGCCCAGAACTCCTCCAGCGGGTCGATCACCGACCAGGAGGCCTCCACCTCGGCGTTGCGCGGGAACAGCGTCGCGTCGCCCAGCAGGACGTCGAGCAGGAGCCGCTCGTAGGCCTCCGGGCTGGCCTCGGTGAACTGCTCGCCGTAGAGGAAGTCCATCGACACGTCGCGGACCTCCATGACGCTGCCGGGCACCTTGGACCCGAACTTGAGGGTGACCCCCTCGTCGGGCTGGACGCGCACGACGAGCTGGTTGTTGCCCAGCTCCTCGGTGTCGGTGTCGGCGAAGGGCAGGTGCGGCGCCCGCTTGAACACCAGCGCGATCTCGGTGACCCGCCGCGGCAGCCGCTTGCCGGTGCGCAGGTAGAACGGCACGCCGGCCCATCGCCGGGTCTCCACGCCCAGCCGGACGGCGGCGTAGGTCTCGGTCGTCGAGTGCGCGTCGACGCCCTCCTCCTGCCGGTAGCCGTTGGCCCGCTGCCCGGCCAGCCAGCCCTGCTCGTACTGCCCGCGGACGGCGAAGGTGCCCAGGTCGTCGGGGAGCGAGACGGCGCGCAGCACCTTGAGCTTCTCGGTGCGGATCTCCTCCGCGGAGAACTCGACCGGCTCCTCCATCGCGGTGAGCGCCAGCAGCTGCAGCAGGTGGTTCTGCAGCACGTCCCGGGCGGCGCCGGTCTGCTCGTAGAACTGCGCCCGCCCGCCGATGCCGACGTCCTCGGCCATCGTGATCTGCACCGAGTCGACGTGGTGGCCGTTCCAGACGGGCTCGAACAGGGTGTTGGCGAACCGCAGCGCCAGCAGGTTCTGGACGGTCTCCTTGCCCAGGTAGTGGTCGATGCGGAAGACGTCGTCGGCGGTGAACACCGAGTCGACCAGCGCGTTGAGCTGGCGGCTGGAGGCCAGGTCGGTGCCGAACGGCTTCTCCACGACCACCCGCCGCCAGCGGTCGGGCGTGCTGTCGGCCATGCCCGTGCGCTGCATCTGCTTGAGCACCACCGGGAACATCGCCGGGGGGATGGAGAGGTAGAACGCCGCGTTCCCGCCGATGCCGTGGCTGCCCTCCAGCTCCCCGAGGGTGGCGGCGAGCTGGTCGAAGGCGTTGTCGTCGTCGAACGAGCCCTGGACGAACCGGACGCTGCCGGCCAGCCGCTCCCAGACCTCCTCGCGCCACGGCGTGCGGGCGGCCTTGCGGGCCGCGTCGCGGGCGAGCTCGGCGAAGTCCGTGTCACCCCAGTCGCGGCGGGCGAAGCCGAGCAGGGCGAAGTTGGTCGGCAGCAGCCCGCGGTTGGCCAGGTCGTAGACCGCCGGCAGCAGCTTCTTGCGGGCCAGGTCGCCGGTGATGCCGAAGACCACCAGTGCGCACGGCTCGGGCACACGGGGCAGCCGCCGGTCCCGCGGATCACGCAGCGGGTTGGGGATCATCGTCCGTCCTCGGGGTGGGAGAGGGAGCCGACGTCCGGCGCGGCGGTGGACCGGACGGTGGGGCGGTACAGGTCTACTCCACCGGCCCCGCGGCGCGGGGCAGCGCGCCCGGCAGCCGGACCGGCCGGCCGGGGACGGCGTCCCCGGCCGGCCGGGACCGGATGGGATGGGGGACGTCGCCCCCGGCGAGGGAGGGCCCGGACGTCACGCCTTGTCCTGGAGCTGGGTGCGCACCGACTCGGTGAGCTCGTCCCAGGAGTCGACGAACTTCTGCACACCCTCGTCCTCGAGCACCCGGAAGACGTCGTCGAGGTCGACGCCGGCGTCGGCGATCGCCGTCATCGTCGCCGCGGCGTCCTCGTAGGTCTTCTGCACGGGCGTGCCGGCGCTGCCGTGGTCGGCGTAGGCCATGAGGGTCTTCTCCGGCATCGTGTTGACCGTGCCGGGGGCGACCAGCTCGCTCACGTACATGGTGTCCGGGTACTCGGGGTTCTTCACCCCGGTCGAGGCCCACAGCGGCCGCTGGGGGCGGGCGCCCTGGGCCTCCAGCGCCTTCCAGCGGTCGGAGGAGAAGACCTCCTCGTAGGCCTGGTAGGCCAGCTGCGCGTTGGCCAGCGCCGCCTTGCCCTTGAGCGAGGCGTCCGCCCCTGCCTTGTCCAGCCGCTTGTCGATCTCGGAGTCCACGCGGGAGACGAAGAACGACGCCACCGACGCGATGCCGTCGAGCGACCCGCCCTCGGCCACCCGCTTCTCCAGCCCGGAGAGGTAGGCGTCCATGACCGCCCGGTACCGCTCGAGGCTGAAGATCAGGGTGACGTTGACGCTGATGCCCCGGCTGATGGACGTCGTGATGGCCGGCAGGCCGGCCTCGGTCGCCGGGATCTTGATGTACAGGTTCGGCCGGTCGACCAGCCACCACAGGTGCGCGGCCTCGGCCGCGGTCGCGTCGGTGTCGTGCGCCAGGCCGGGCGCGACCTCCAGGGAGACGCGGCCGTCACCGGGCTGCCGCTGGGCCACCGGCGCCAGCAGGTCGCAGGCGTCCCGCACGTCGGCGGCGGTGATGGTGCGCAGCGCCTCCTCGACGCTCACCCGCCGGACGGCGAGGGCGTGCAACTGGTCGTCGTAGGACTCCGACCCGCTGATCGCCGCGGCGAAGATCGTCGGGTTGGTCGTCACGCCGACGACGCTGTGCTCGTCGACCAGCGACTGGAGGTTGCCGCTGCGGATGCGGTCGCGGGACAGGTCGTCGAGCCACACGGCAACCCCGGCCGCCGACAGCTCGGCCAGCTTCTCGTTCTGTGCCATCTTCAGGCCCCTTCCGGGCGTTTCGGTGGGTGGTTCAGCGGTCGCCGGTGGGGTGGGGGAGCCCGCCCGTGGCCGGCACGGGACCGGCCGGGACGGCGGCGCCCGACCTGGCTGCCTCGATGCTCTCGCGCGCGGCGGTGACCACCGCCTCGTCGGTCAGGCCGAACTGCTCGTAGAGCACGGAGTAGGCGGCGCTGGCCCCGTAGTGGGTGAGGCCGACGATCCGGCCGGCGTCCCCGACGAACTCGCGCCAGCCCATCGGCACGCCCGCCTCGACGCTGACCCGGGCGCGGACCGACGGCGGGAGCACCTCGTCCTTGTACGCCTGGTCCTGGTCGGCGAACCACTCGACGCAGGGCACCGAGACCACCCGGGTCGGCACGCCCTCGGCCTCGAGCCGCTCGCGGGCGGCCACGGCGATCTGCACCTCCGAGCCGGTGCCGAGCAGGATCACCTGCGGCTCGCCGTCCGAGGCGTCGGCCAGGACGTAGGCGCCGCGGGCCACGCCCTCGGCGGAGGCGAACGCCGTCCGGTCGAAGACGGGCAGGTTCTGCCGGGACAGCAGCAGGCCGGCCGGCCGGTCGTTGTGCTCCAGGATCGTCCGCCAGGCGACGGCGACCTCGTTGGCGTCCGCGGGCCGGACGACGTCCAGCCCCGGCATGGCGCGCAGCGCGGCGAAGTGCTCGATCGGCTGGTGGGTCGGGCCGTCCTCGCCCAGGCCGATCGAGTCGTGGGTCCACACGTAGATGACCGGCAGCTGCATGAGCGCGGCCAGCCGGACCGCGCCGCGCATGTAGTCGGAGAAGGTGAGGAACGTGCCGCCGTACACGCGGGTCCCGCCGTGCAGGGCGATGCCGTTCATGACGGCGCCCATCGCGTGCTCCCGGACGCCGAAGTGCAGCGTGCGGCCGTAGGGGCCGCCGGACCACATCTTCGTCTGCCGGTCGGCCGGGAGGAACGACGGTTCGCCCTTGACCGCGGTGTTGTTGCTCTCCGCCAGGTCGGCCGAGCCGCCCCACAGCTCCGGCAGCACCGGGTAGAGCTTGGCCAGCACCTCGCCGGAGGCCTTGCGGGTGGCCACGCCCTTGGGGTCGGCGTCCCAGCTCGGCAGGTCGGCGGCGAAGCCCTCGGGCAGGGTGCGCGTGGTCATCCGCTCCAGCAACGCGGCCCGCTCCGGGTTCTGCTCCCGCCAGGCGTCGAAGCGCTCCTGCCACGCGGCGTGCTCCTTGCGGCCCTCCTCGACGACCGACCGGGCGTGCTCGAGGACCTGCGGGTCGACCTCGAAGGTCTCGTCCGGGTCGAACCCGAGGATCCGCTTGGTCGCGGCGACCTCGTCGGCGCCGAGCGCCGAGCCGTGGGAGGCGCCGGTGTTCTGCTTGTTCGGCGCGGGCCAGGCGATGATGGTCCGGAGCACGACGAGCGACGGCCGGCCGGTCTCGGCCTTGGCCGCGGCGAAGGCGGCGTCGATCGCGGCGAGGTCCTCGCCGTCGTCGACGTGCTGGACGTGCCAGCCGTAGGCCTCGTAGCGCTTGCCGACGTCCTCGGTGAAGGCGACGTTCGTGTCGTCCTCGATGGAGATGCGGTTGTCGTCGTAGACCAACACGAGGTTGCCGAGCTGCTGGGTGCCGGCCAGCGACGAGGCCTCGCCGCTGACGCCCTCCTCCATGTCGCCGTCGGAGGCGAAGCACCAGATGGTGTGGTCGAAGAGGCTCTCGCCCTCGGGGGCGTCGGGGTCGAGCAGGCCGCGCTCGCGCCGGGCGGCCATCGCCATGCCCACCGCGTTGCCGACGCCCTGACCCAGCGGGCCGGTGGTTGTCTCCACGCCGGGGGTGTGGTTGACCTCGGGGTGGCCCGGGGTCTTCGAGCCCCAGGTGCGCAGCGCCTCCAGGTCGGCCAGCTCCAGGCCGTAGCCCGAGAGGAACAGCTGGATGTACAGCGTCAGGCTGGAGTGGCCCATCGACAGCACGAAGCGGTCGCGGGCGACCCAGTTCGGGTCGCTGGGGTCGTGCCGCAGCCACTTGTGGAACAGCAGGTAGGCGGTCGGGGCCATGCTCATCGCCGTCCCCGGGTGGCCGTTGCCGACCTTCTGCACGGCGTCCATCGCCAGGACCCGCACGGTGTCGATCGCGCGCCGGTCGAGGTCCCCGAAGCCCTCCGGCAGGGTCGGGTTCGGCTGGGACGGGTTGCCGGTCGGGGTGTCGGTCGCGGCCTCGGCCGGGGCCTCGGACTCGGTGCTCTGGGTTCCCATGTCTCGCGTGCTCCTCGGGGGTCGACCGGTTGCGGGACCGCCCGGGACGGTGTGGACCGACCGGCCGCGGGCGGACGACGGTGCGCGGCTCCAGCGACCGGCCACCCGCGCATCGGATCGACGCGCTGGACCTGGACGCACCGTCGTCGTCGACGTCCGCCCTACCCGCTGCGTGCGCAGCACCAACGTGATCGACCCTAGTCGGCTCGCCGGGGAACGAGACCCTGGTCATGCCCACCGGCCGGCGGAGGGGGCGCGGGCTACAGTTGACCCGTTCTGCTGTCCCCGCTCGGAAGGGACCCCGTGCTGTCCTGGTGCCCGGTGGTGCCCTCCCCACGCCTCCGCACGACCGGAGCCTCGCGGTGACCGCGCTCTCCGAGCGGCCGGCCGTCCAGGCCCGCCGCCTCTCCACCACGGTCAAGGCCTACGTCGCCCTGACCAAGCCGCGGATCATCGAGCTGCTGCTGGTGACGACGGTGCCGGCGATGATGCTCGCCGCGCACGGCTGGCCGACCTGGCGGCTGCTGCTGGCCACGATGGTCGGCGGCACCCTCGCCGCCGGCGCGGCCAACGTCTTCAACTGCTGGTACGACCGCGACATCGACCGGCTCATGCACCGCACCGAGCGCCGGCCGCTGCCGATGGGTGAGGTGAGCCCGCGCGGGGCGCTGGTCTTCGGGCTGGTCCTGACCGTGCTGTCGGTCGCGCTGCTGGCGGCCACGACCACGCCGCTGGCCGCCGTGCTGGCGCTGGGCGCGATCGTCTACTACGCGGTCGTCTACACGATGGTGCTCAAGCGGCACACCCGGCACTCGACGCTGTTCGGCGGCGTGCCCGGTGCAGCACCGGTGCTCATCGGGTGGGCCGCGGTGACCGGGTCGCTGGCCTGGCCGGCGGTGGTCTTCTTCGGCGTCGTCTTCTGCTGGCAGCTGCCGCACTTCTGGGCGCTGGCGATGCGGTTCCGGTCCGACTACGCCCGCGCCGAGGTCCCGATGCTGCCGGTGGTGGCCACCCCGCTGTCGGTGGGCCGGCAGACCGTCGTCTGGACCTGGCTGACCGTCGCCGTCTCGCTGCTGCTGTGGCCGGCGGGCGCGGCGACCGGCATCGGCTGGGTCTACACCGCGGCCGCCGCGGGCCTGGGCCTGTGGTTCGCCTTCGAGGCGCACCGGCTGCTCCGGCGCATCACGTCCGGCGCCGCGACCCGGCCGATGCAGCTGTTCCACATCTCGATCTCGTACATGACGCTGCTGTCGGTCGCGATCATCATCGACGTCCTGGTCTGACCGGCCGCTCGGCCGTCCCGCCCCCTCGAGTGGCGGGTCGCCGTGGTCTCCCTGCGGTTGAGAGCACGGCAACTCGCCACTCGGCGCCTCGGGGGAGGTGCTCGCCCGGCTGCCCGGCCGGGTCGGCCCTCAGCGGGCGGCGGGCGCGGGGACGGAGGTGGTCTCCAGCGGCAGCTCGGACGCCGGGCCGCGCACCGACCAGACCAGCCGGGCGGTGAACGCCGTGACCAGCACCGCGCCCAGCATGTGCAGCAGCACCAGGACCACCGGCAGGTGGGTGAAGTACTGCACGTAGCCGACGACGCCCTGCAGCAGCTGCACCACCAGCAGGTCGCGGGCGGCCCGCTTCACGCGGCCGGGGGAGTCGGTGGCGTAGAGGGCGACCAGCAGCGCCACGGTCAGGCCGAGCAGCAGGAAGACGACGTCGGCGTGCAGCTGGCTGACCAGCTCGGGGTCGAAGCCGGTGCGGCCGGCCCCGGGGTCGCCGCTGTGCGGGCCGCTGCCGGTCACCACGGTGCCGAGCACCAGGACGGCGGCCGTGGCCACGCCGATGCCGGTCACCAGCAGCGCGAACGGGCGGCGCACCAGTGGCTGGCCGACCCCCGGCTCGCGGGAGCGCAGCCACAGCACCGTCGTCAGGGCCACCAGGACCGACGAGAGCAGAAAGTGGGCCGCCACCGTCCACGGGTTCAGTCCCGTGAGCACGGTGACGCCGCCGAGCAGCGCCTGCGCCGGGATGCCGAGGAAGGAGAGGACGGCGAGGCGGCGCAGGTCCCGCCGCGCCGAGCGGAACACCGCGACCACGGTGGCGATCGCGACCGCGGCCAGGACGAAGGTCAGCAGCCGGTTGCCGAACTCGATGACGCCGTGCCCGGCCAGCTCCGGGGTGGCCACGAAGCTCGCGTCGGTGCAGCGCGGCCAGGTCGGGCAGCCCAGACCCGAGCCGGTCAGCCGGACCGCTCCGCCGGTGAGCACGATGGCGCCGTTGGCGACGGCGTTGGCGAGGGCGATCCGCGAGACGACGGCAGGGGAGACCGGCACGTCCCGATGCTAGGCGGTGCCGCGGCGGCTGCTCCCGGGCCGACGGGGGACTCGGTGGGCAGGGGCGGGTGAGGTCCTGGTCACAGACCGGCCCGCGGTCCCGCGTCCGGCCATCGCCGCAGGTCCCGCGCCCGACGTGGCCCCGCCCGGAGGCTCGCCCCCGAGCCTGCGAGGGGTGAGGGGGGCGGGGTCCTTCAGTTAGGTCAGCCTTGCTTGCAGGCTCGCGGAAATAGGCAACACTTGTGTTGTGGAAACCGACCGGGTGCAGGCGGACAGGGGTTCGTCCCGGTCGTCGGCGGCCGTCGACGACCGGCGCACGCGCCACCGCGTCACCGCGCTGCTGCTCGAGCACGGCCCCCAGACGGCGACGGAGCTCGCCGGCCGGCTGGGGGTCTCGCCGACCGCCGTCCGCCGGCACCTCGACGCCCTGGTGGCCGCCGGCCGGGCCGAGGAGCGGCACGCCACGGGCGCTCCGCGCGGCCGCGGCCGTCCGGCCCGGCTGTTCCACCTGACCGACGCCGGCCGCGCGGACTTCCCGCACGCCTACGACGACCTCGCGCTCACCGCGCTGCGGTTCGTCGCCGCGCAGGGCGGACCCGAGGCGGTCCGGGCGGTGGCCGAGCAGCAGCTGTCCGGCCTCGAACGGCGCTGCTCGACCGCGGTCGAGCAGGCCGCCGGGTCCGGCGCCCCCGTCGACCGCGCCCAGGTGCTCGCCGAGGCGCTGACGGCCGAGGGCTACGCTGCCTCGGCCTCGGCGATCTCCAGCGGCGGGCAGCTCTGCCAGCACCACTGCCCGGTGGCGCACGTGGCGGCGGAGTTCCCGCAACTGTGCGAGGCCGAGACGGCGGTGATCGGCCGCCTGGTGGGTACGCACGTACAGCGCCTGGCGACGATCGCCCACGGCGACGGCGTCTGCACCACCCACATCCCCGGCCCGGTCCGGATCGGGGGCGTTGCTCACACGCGCGGGGGGAACAGATCGACCCCCGTGCGCCCTGTACCAGGTGAGCGGGGAGCGCGGCCGGATCCGGCCACCCAGCGCACCGCACCGTCCACCAGCTCCACCCTGACGAAGACCCGGGAGAGGACGCCCGCATGACCAGCACCCAGCAGCCGGTGAGCAGCACGCCGCTGACGCAGGACGAGCAGATCGAGCAGCTCGGCCGCTACCAGTACGGCTGGGCTGACGCCGACGTCGCCGGGGCGTCGGCCCGTCGAGGCCTGGACGAGGACGTCGTCCGGGACATCTCGCGCCGCAAGAACGAGCCCGAGTGGATGCTCGAGCGGCGGCTCAAGGCCCTCAAGCTGTTCGACCGCAAGCCCATGCCCGACTGGGGGTCGGACCTGTCCGGCATCGACTTCCAGAACATCAAGTACTTCGTCCGCTCGACCGAGCAGCAGGCCACGTCGTGGGACGAGCTGCCCGAGGACATCAAGAACACCTACGACAAGCTGGGCATCCCGGAGGCCGAGAAGCAGCGGCTGATCGCCGGTGTCGCCGCCCAGTACGAGTCCGAGGTCGTCTACCACAAGATCCGTGAGGACCTCGAGGAGCAGGGCGTCGTCTTCCTCGACACCGACACCGCGCTCAAGGAGCACGAGGACCTCTTCAAGGAGTACTTCGGCTCGGTCATCCCGTCCGGCGACAACAAGTTCGCCGCGCTGAACACCGCGGTGTGGTCGGGTGGCTCCTTCATCTACGTGCCCAAGGGCGTGCAGGTGGAGATCCCGCTGCAGGCCTACTTCCGGATCAACACCGAGAACATGGGCCAGTTCGAGCGGACGCTGATCATCGTCGACGAGGGCGCCTACGTGCACTACGTCGAGGGCTGCACGGCGCCGATCTACAAGTCGGACTCGCTGCACTCCGCGGTCGTCGAGATCATCGTGAAGAAGAACGCGCGCTGCCGGTACACGACCATCCAGAACTGGTCGAACAACGTCTACAACCTGGTCACCAAGCGGGCGATCGCCCACGAGGGCGCGACCATGGAGTGGATCGACGGCAACCTCGGCTCCAAGGTCACCATGAAGTACCCCGCGGTCTGGATGACCGGCGAGCACGCCAAGGGCGAGGTGCTCTCCATCGCCTTCGCCGGCGAGGGCCAGCACCAGGACGCCGGCGCCAAGATGGTGCACGCCGCGCCCAACACCTCCTCGACGATCGTGTCGAAGTCGGTGGCCCGCGGCGGCGGCCGCACCTCCTACCGCGGCCTGGTCCAGATCGACGAGGGCGCGCACGGCTCGAAGTCGACGGTGAAGTGCGACGCGCTGCTGGTCGACACGATCAGCCGGTCGGACACCTACCCCTACGTCGACGTCCGCGAGGACGACGTCGCGATGGGCCACGAGGCGACCGTCTCCCGGGTCAGCGACGACCAGCTCTTCTACCTGATGAGCCGCGGCCTGTCCGAGGACGAGGCGATGGCGATGGTGGTCCGCGGCTTCGTGGAGCCGATCGCCCGCGAGCTGCCCATGGAGTACGCCCTCGAGCTGAACCGCCTGATCGAGCTGCAGATGGAAGGTGCCGTCGGCTGATGCCGGACCAGAACACCCCCAGCACCACCGAGGACGTCGCGGTCGCGCCTGCCACCCTCGCCGGCGAGCTGTTCGCCCCCGGCGTGGGTGCGCAGGCCGGCCCGCCGACCACCCCGGCCTCGGAGACGGCCACCGCCGGCCGCGCCACCCCGGGGGCGCACTCGCACGGTGGCCCCGCCCCGACCGGCTCCCCGGCTGAGCGGTTCACCTCGACCGACCCCGAGGCCTTCGGCGAGCCGACCGGCCGCGAGGAGGACTGGCGCTTCACCCCGATGCGCCGGATCCGCCCGCTGCTGCAGGGCGGCCCGTCCGACGCGCACCTGCAGTGGGACACCGACCTGCCGGAGGGTGTCGAGCTCACCCCCGTCGAGGCCGACGACCCGCTGATCAAGGGCCTGCCCGAGCCGGTCGACCGGCTGGCCGCCCTCACCCGGCAGCGCAGCGGCGGCGCCGCCGTCGTCCGCGTGCCGGCCGAGGCCCAGCTCGACCGCCCGGTCACCCTGCGGCTGTCGGGCACCGGTGCCGACGAGGTCGTGTGGGGCCAGCTGGTCGTCGAGGTCGGCGCGTTCGCGAAGGCGACCGTCGTCCTCGACCACGCCGGCCTCGCCCGGTACTCCGGCGGCGTCGCCGTCCTCGTCGGGGACGGCGCGCAGGTCACCGTGGTCTCGGTGCAGGACTGGGCGCCCGGCACGGTGCACGGCGGCCAGTTCGACGCCGTCGTCGGCCGCGACGCCACGTTCAAGCAGGTCGTGATCACCCTCGGCGGGGACCTGGTCCGGCTGGTGAGCAACGTGCAGTACGCCGGCCCCGGCGGGACGGCGGAGCTGTTCGGCGTGTACTTCGCCGACGAGACCCAGCACCAGGAGCACCGGCTCTGGGTCGACCACGCCGTCCCGAACTGCACCAGCAACGTGCTCTACAAGGGCGCGCTGCAGGGTGAGAAGGCGCGCACGGTGTGGATCGGCGACGTCCGGATCCGCCCGGCGGCGACCGGCACCGACACCTACGAGCTCAACCGCAACCTGGTGCTGACCGACGGCGCCCGCGCCGACTCGGTGCCGAACCTGGAGATCGAGACCGGCGAGATCGTCGGCGCCGGGCACGCCAGCGCCACCGGCCGGTTCGACGACGAGCAGCTGTTCTACCTCTGCTCGCGCGGGATCGACGCCGAGACCGCGCGTCGCCTGGTCGTCCGCGGCTTCTTCGCCGACGTCGTCCAGCACATCGGCCTGCCCGAGCTGCAGGACCGCCTGATGGGCTCCATCGAGGCCCGCCTCGGCGCCCTCCCCGGGCTGGACGACCAGCCGGTGGAGGTCCAGGCGTGAGTTTCGAGCGGGTCTGCGCGCTGTCGGAGGTCCCCGAGAACGGCTCGCTGCGGGTCGAGCTCGCGGACGTCGACGTCGCCGTCGTCCGGTTCGAGGGCGAGGTCTACGCGATCGAGGACCTCTGCTCGCACGCCGAGGTCCCGCTGTCCGACGGCGACGTCGAGGAGTTCGACGGCGCCCCCACCATCGAGTGCTACCTGCACGGGTCGTGCTTCGACCTGCGCACCGGTGAGCCCACCAACCTGCCGGCCACCGAGCCGGTGCCCGTCTACCCGGTCCGGGTCGACGGCGACGACGTCCTCGTGGACGTCGACGCCGAGGTCCCCGCGGCCCGCAACTGAGGAGCGAGAAGAAGAGTGTCCGTGCTGGAGATCCGCGACCTGCACGTCACCGTGGGCGAGGGCGACGACGCCAAGGAGATCCTCCGCGGCGTCGACCTGACCGTCCGCTCCGGTGAGACCCACGCGATCATGGGGCCGAACGGGTCGGGCAAGTCGACCCTGGCGTACTCGATCGCGGGGCACCCCAAGTACACGATCACCGGTGGTTCGGTGACCCTCGACGGCGAGGACGTCCTCGCGATGAGCGTCGACGAGCGCGCCCGGGCCGGCCTGTTCCTGGCCATGCAGTACCCGGTCGAGGTCCCCGGCGTCTCGGTGTCGAACTTCCTGCGCACCGCCGCCACCGCGGTCAAGGGCGAGGCTCCCAAGCTGCGCACCTGGGTCAAGGACGTCAAGACCGAGATGGCGGCCCTGGAGATGGACCCGGCGTTCGCCGAGCGCAACGTCAACGAGGGCTTCTCCGGCGGCGAGAAGAAGCGCCACGAGATCCTGCAGATGCGGCTGCTCAAGCCCGCGATCGCGATCCTCGACGAGACCGACTCCGGCCTCGACGTCGACGCGCTGCGGATCGTCTCCGAGGGCGTCAACCGCACCCGCGAGGAGGGCGAGGTCGGCGTCCTGCTGATCACCCACTACACGCGGATCCTGCGCTACATCAAGCCCGACTTCGTGCACGTCTTCGTCAACGGCAAGATCGTCGAGGAGGGCGGTCCGGAGCTGGCGGAGAAGCTGGAGAACGAGGGCTACGCCGCGTACGTCAAGGGTTCGACGGAGGTCGCGACCGCATGACCCAGACCGTCTCGCGTCCCGGTACCGGGGCGCAGAAGGCGCCCCTGCCTCTGGACGTCGAGGCGATCCGGGCGGACTTCCCGATCCTGTCGCGCACCGTCCGCGACGGGAAGCGGCTGGTCTACCTGGACTCGGGGGCCACGTCGCAGAAGCCGCGCAGCGTCCTGGACGCCGAGCGGGACTTCTACGAGACCTGCAACGCCGCGCCCCACCGGGGCGCGCACCAGCTGGCGGAGGAGGCGACCGGCCGCTACGAGGCGGCGCGGGCCACGATCGGCGCGTTCATCGGCGCGCCGGCCGAGGAGGTCGTCTTCACCCGCAACAGCACCGAGGCGATCAACCTGGTCGCCTACGCGCTGTCCAACGCGGCCACGGCCAAGGAGCCCGAGTTCCGCCGGTACGCCGTCGGCCAGGGCGACGAGATCGTCGTGACCGAGATGGAGCACCACGCCAACCTGGTGCCCTGGCAGCAGCTGTGCGAGCGCACCGGCGCCACGCTGCGCTGGCTCGGGCTGACCGACGACGGGCGGCTGGACCTCGCCGACCTCGCCACCGTGGTCAACGAGCGCACCAAGCTGGTCGCGGTCACCCAGCAGTCGAACATCCTCGGCACGATCAACCCGCTGGAGGAGATCGTCGCCCGGGCGCACGAGGTCGGTGCCCTGGTGCTGGTCGACGGCGCCCAGTCGGTGCCGCACCAGCCGGTCGACGTCGCCGCCCTCGGCGCGGACTTCCTCGTCTTCTCCGGGCACAAGATGCTCGGGCCCACGGGCGTCGGCGTCCTGTGGGGTCGCTACGAGGTGCTCGACGCGCTGCCGCCCTTCCTCACCGGCGGCTCGATGATCGAGGTCGTGCGGATGGAGGGCAGCACGTTCATGCCCCCGCCGCAGCGCTTCGAGGCCGGTGTCCCGATGACCGCCCAGGTCATCGGCCTCGCCGCGGCCGTCGAGTACCTGCAGCGCCTGGGCATGGAGAACGTGCACGCGCACGAGGAGGCGCTCACCGCCTACGCGCTGGCGGCGTTGGCCGAGATCCCCGGCGTCACGGTCGTCGGCCCGCCCGACACCGTGGCCCGCGGCGGCGCCATCTCCTTCACCGTCGACGGCATCCACCCGCACGACGTCGGCCAGGTCCTCGACGACCTCGGCGTCGAGGTGCGGGTCGGCCACCACTGCGCGTGGCCGGTGGTGCGGCGCTACGGCGTCCCGGCCACGACCCGCGCGACGTTCTACGTGCACACCGGCTACGACGACATCGACGCGCTGGCCGACGGGATCCGGAAGGCGCAGCAGTTCTTCGGTGTTGCCCCGGTAGAGGAGGGCTGAGCATGCAGCTCCAGTCGATGTACCAGGAGATCATCCTGGACCACTACCGGAACCCGCACGGCCGCGGACTGCGCGAGCCGTTCGAGGCCGAGGTGCACCACGTCAACCCGACCTGCGGGGACGAGGTGACCCTGCGGGTGCACCTGGACGGCGACCGGCTCGCCGACGTCTCCTACGAGGGGATGGGGTGCTCGATCAGCCAGGCGTCGGTGTCGGCCATGTACGACCTGGTCATCGGCAAGACGGTGCCCGAGGCGCTGGAGACCGGCGAGCACTTCATGACGCTGATGCAGAGCAAGGGCGACACGGCGGTCGCCGAGAAGCTCGAGGACGAGCTCGAGGACGCCGTCGCGTTCGCCGGGGTGTCCAAGTACCCGGCGCGCATCAAGTGCGCGCTGATGAGCTGGATGGCCCTCAAGGACGCATCCGCACGGGCGCTGTCCGTCGCCCAGCCCGCCGCCCCGACTGGAGGTCAATCGTGAGCGAGACGACCGAGAACCCGACGCCCGCGACCGCCGAGACGCCGGCCGACCTGCCGCCGTACAAGTCGGCGCTGCTCGAGGACGTCGAGGAGGCCATGCGCGACGTCGTCGACCCCGAGCTCGGCGTCAACGTCGTCGACCTCGGCCTGGTCTACGGCATCGACGTGGTGGACGACGTCGCCGTCATCGACATGACGCTGACCTCGGCGGCCTGTCCGCTGACCGACGTCATCGAGGACCAGGCGCGCTCGGCGCTCACCGGCGGGCCCGGTCCCGGCCTGGTGGACGACGTCCGGATCAACTGGGTCTGGATGCCGCCGTGGGGCCCCGACAAGATCACCGACGACGGCCGCGAGCAGCTGCGCGCCCTCGGCTTCCGGGTGTAAGGCCCCTTCCTCGCTGCCCTTCGAAGAACACCCCCTGCTCCCCGCCGCTCGCGAGTTCCCGACGGGACCCTGCAGGGGGCGGGCCCTGGAAGGGGGCCGTTCCAGCACGTCGCCTCGGCCCGCGTCCCTGTCCGGGACGCGGGCCGTCGTCGTCTCCGGCTCAGCGCATCTCGGCCAGTCGGCGGGTCCACCCGTCCACCGGCAGCCACTCGCGCCAGGCGCCGAGCGCGGCGAGTGCCGCACCCACCACGAGGGCGGTGCTCACCGGCCACGGCAGGGCGATGAGCCCCAGCAGTCCGGCCATCGCCAGCTCGGTGGTGGCTCCGGCCACGAGCGGTGCCCGTGCCCCGAGGTGCACACCCCCGACCATGACCAGGGCAGCGACGACGATCACGGCCACCGGCCGCGGGCTGTTCGGGACGACCGCCGACCACACCACCGACGGGACGGCGGCCGTCAGCAGCGCCGGGCCCCACACCGGCCAGGAGGGTCCGGAGGCCAGCCGCGGCCCGGCGGCGAGCAGCAGACCCGCGGCCAGGGGCAGGGTGTAGGCCTCGACCACCGACACGTCCGCCAGCGACACCGCCGTCCACGCCGCGACCACCAGTTGCGCGGCTCCGGCCCGCCAGGCGCGCGAGGACTCGGGCGGGTCGACGCGGGGCACCGCCGTCCGCCACGCGTGCCAGGCCCAGGCGCAGGTGAGCACGCCCTGCACGGCCAGCAGCACGGCGAGCACGACCCGGTCGCGCGATCCGACGAGCAGCACGACCGCACCCGCCGCGCAGACCGCGCCGGCGACGAGGGTCGCCTGTCGGGAGTCCGTGTCCAGGAAGTACCCGGCCACGAGGGAGATGGCGTAGAGCCCGCTCAGCAGCACCGCCGCGGCCACCGGGCTCAGCGCTCCGGCGGCGATCGCGAAGACCGCGGCGCCGGCCAGGCAGCCGACCGTCGTCGGGGCCGCGGCAGCCCGCTCGTCCCGCCGCCGCACCGCGACCAGGGCGCTGGGCACCGCGGTGAGCAGGAGCAGCAGGGACAGCTCCGTCCACCGGGCTCCGGCGACTAGTTGCACCACGCTGAACAGCACCAGGGTGCCGCCGGTCGCGACCGCCAGCGGCAACAGCACGCCCCGCGGCCAGCCGGTCAGGAGCGCCGCGGCCACCGAGGCCACCAGCACACCGGTGTAGCCGGCCAGCATCACCCCGGCGGGACCGGGGAAGGCCAGCGGGCCGCCGACCGCGGCGCCCACCACCACCCCGGACAGCACCGGGACGGTGACCGGCCGGCGAAGGAGGGGTTCGAGGTCCCGTTCCAGACGGGCGACCAGCAGCGCCGCCGCGGCGGCCGCCGTCAGCCCGGCGGCGCCCCAGCGTTCCGCCGCCGACCCGCTCCAGGCGGTCACGATCCCGCCGAAGACGCCGGCGACCCACCACGGCGCCGTGGTGACCAGCGCGATCCTGGCCACCAGCCGCCGTCCGCCGAGGACGACGAGGAGGCCTCCCAGGGCCACTCCCAGCGCCGCGGCGGTGCGGGCCCACTCCGACTCCGTGTCCTGCAGCGCCCGCAGCACGGCGAGCTGGACGGCCGCCCAGGAGGCCAGGGGCCAGGTCGCCGGACGTCGCAGCAGCCAGGTGAGCGCGAGGAAGACCCCGGCCAGCACCAGGAGCGGGACGACGGAGCCGCTGAACACCGGAGCGCCCGCGGCACTCGCCCCCAGGACCGCCAGCACGACGGCGGCGACGGCGAGCACCTCCTCGGTGCTGCGCAGCAGGTGGACCGAGCCCCAGGCCGACGCGGCGGCCGCCGCCCCGGCCAACCCGAGCAGCAGCACGCGAGCCGGCCCGGGACCGAACACCGCGGCCGCCGTGCCCCCGCCGCTGACCAGCAGGGCCGCTCCGACCACGAGGAAGACCAACGGCGGTCGTGCGCGGTAGGGGAGCGGTGGCACCGGCGCGGAGCCCATGGCCGTCCCCCTCCCGTGCACCTGCGGCGGGGTCCACGCTAGGGCCGGGAGCGCGGTCCCACCCGCCGGCGGTCAGCGCATCTGCGCCACCCAGGCCACCGCCTCGCGGGCCTGCTGCCGGCGCCGTTCGTAGGTCGCGCCGACCACCAGCAGGACCAGCCCCACGGTGGCCAGCGTCAGCCAGCGCGGCGCGAGCGGGGCGTAGGGCGCCAGCCGGCCCAGCACGACGAAGCCCAGGGACGCCGCGCCCAGGACGAACGGCGCCTGGCGGTGGGCGAGCGTGCCCAGCACGGTCAGTGCCGCCGCGGCTACCACGACGAGCAGCAGCCGCACCACCGACGGCTCGGCGACCGCGACGAGCGCCGAGGGCACCAGCGCGGTCGCGAGCGCCGGCCCCTCCACCGCCCACGACCGACCCCGGGCCCGCAGCTGCGGCAGGGCGACCACCAGCAGCCCGAGCGCCGCGGGCAGCGTGTAGGCCTCCGGGGTCTCGACCCGGGCCCCGGCCGCGGCGACCCAGCCGGCGACGACCAGGTCGGCGACCGCGAGCACCGCCACGTCCCGCCGGCGGCTGACGAGGGCGTAGACGCCGCCCGCGGCGCCGCCGAGACCCAGGTGCAGGGCGGTCTGCCCCCACGCGCCCACCTCGGCCGTCGACAGCGCGGCGACCAGCGCGACCAGGGCCGCCGTCCCCGCGGCCGCCGGCTCCTCCGCGGTGCCCGCCCGGGTGGTCGCGACGGCGAACCCGGCGACGGCCACCACCACGGCCAGCAGCCCGGCCACGGCCGGGGTCAGCCAGCCGTCCTCGCGCGCGAGCAGGACTCCTCCCACCGGGCACAGCAGCGCGGTGACCAGGGCGGCCCGGCGCACCTCGGGCACCCGCACCGCGGCGAGCGCCGCCGGCAGGGCAGCCGCGGCCACCACGAGGCCGAGCAAACCGAGTCGGCCGTCGAGCGCGAGCAGCGCGCTCCCGAGGACGGCGAGGACCCCGCCGCCCGCGAGCAGCGCGGCCAGGGGCACCGGTCGCCGCGCCGCGGGCACGGAGGCGGTGAGCAGCGCGACGCCGAGCCCTGCGGCGGCGACCGCCCCGGGGACGCCGTTGCGCGCGAGCGACCCGGCCAGCGCCACCGCGGTCACCCCCGCCCCGGCCCCCGCCACGAGCACGGCGCGCGGCAGACGTGCCGCCAGCCGCGGGTCCTGCCTCAGCTGCAGGCCGACCGGCCCGGCCCCGGCCAGCAGCGCGGTCGCGAGCCACCCGTCGAGCGCGGACCCCGTCCAGGCGACGGCCGTGCCGACGAGCCCCGCGGCGACCGTGGCCAGCGCCGCCAGCACCTGCGCGACCGGCGCCAGCGCCGGCCGGAGCCGCAGGAGCACCCCCACGTCGAGCAGCGCGGTGCCGAGCAGAGCGGCCGGCGTCGCCGCGGTGGCGCCCTCGGGGACGAGCAGCGCCGGCACCGGCTGGGCGGCGAGCAGGGCGACCAGCGGCCACGTCGCGGTGCTGCTGGTCAGCCGGCCCAGGAGGAGCGCGACGGCGACGACGGTGCCGCACGAGATCGCCGTCCACAGCCGCAGCGGGACGTCGTCGAGGCCCCACAGCCCGAGGGCGTGCGCCGCGCCCAGGTCGACGGCCAGCAGCGCGGCCGCCGCCGCGGCCAGCGTCTCCTCGGTGGCCCGCAGCCCGCGCCGCGCCGTCCACGCCGAGACGCCGCAGGCGGTCGCCGTGACGGTGCCCATCACCGCCGCCTGGAAGACCAGGCCGAGGCGGGTCCAGGCCACGGCGACGAAGGCGATCGCGGCGGCGACGACCAGCAGCGCACCGAGGCCGAGCAGCACCTGCTGCGGGCTGACCCGGCGGGCCGGGGTGCGCGCTGGGACCGGGGGGACCCGCTCGGCGACCTCCGGCGGCGCGGGTGCGACCGGCCACGGCGGCGCGGGTGCGACCGGCCATGGCGGCGGCTGGACGAGGGAGGCAGCCGGGAGTGTCGCCGGGGCGGTGGCGGCCCGCAGCGTGGCCAGCAGCCGCTCCCGGTCGCGGGCCAGCTCGTCGATCGTCGCGCCGATGCGGGCGACCACGCGGGCCGCCTCGCCGACGGCCGGGAGGCCGCAGGACGGGCAGGGCGCCGGGCCCGGGCCGGCACTGGGCAGGCCGCACACCGGGCACGGCGGCCCCGTGAACGGGCCGTACGTCGAGCTCATGCCGGGGATGGTGGCCTCTCCGGGGCCGGCGTGGGTCCCTCGCCGGCCCGCCTGTGGACGGACGTCACCCGCAATGCGGTCGGAAGCGGGCGCGTGAGCGCCTACCCTGGGATCAGTGATCACGACGACCGGTCTCGAGCTGCGCGCCGGCGCCCGCATCCTCATCAGCGAGGCCACCCTCCGCGTGCAGCCCGGCGACCGCATCGGCCTCGTCGGCCGCAACGGCGCCGGCAAGACCACCACCCTGACCACCCTCGCCGGTGAGCGGCTGCCGCACGCCGGCAAGGTGGAGGTGAGCGGCGCGATCGGCTACCTGCCGCAGGACCCGCGCAGCGGCGACCTCGACACCACCGCCAGTGACCGCGTCCTCTCCGGCCGCGGGCTCGACGTCCTCCGCGCGCAGATGACCAAGGCGCAGATCGCGATGGCCGAGCCCGCCGACGACGCCGAGCGCGACCGGGCGGTGCGCCGGTACGGCCGCCTCGAGGACCAGTTCGCCGCGCTCGGCGGGTACGCCGCCGAGAGCGAGGCGGCCCGCATCTGCACCGCCCTCGGCCTGCCCGACCGGGTGCTGGGACAGCCGCTGCGCACCCTCTCCGGTGGGCAGCGCCGCCGCGTCGAGCTGGCCCGCATCCTGTTCTCCGACGCCGAGACGCTGCTGCTCGACGAGCCCACCAACCACCTCGACGCCGACTCGATCACCTGGCTCAAGGGCTTCCTGTCCGCGCACAAGGGCGGGCTGATCGTCATCAGCCACGACGTGGAACTGCTCGACGCCGTCGTCAACAAGGTGTGGCACCTCGACGCCAACCGGGCGACCGTCGACGTCTACAACCTGGGCTGGAAGCCCTACCTGGCGCAGCGGGAGACCGACGAGCGCCGCCGCAAGCAGGAGCGGGCGAACACCGAGCGCAAGATCGACGCGCTGACCGCACAGGCCGACAAGATGCGCGCCAAGGCCACCAAGGCCAAGGCCGCGCAGAGCATGGACAAGCGCGCCCAGCGGCTGGCCGCAGGCCTGGAGGCCGTGCGGGTCTCCGACCGGGTGGCCAAGCTGCGCTTCCCGACGCCGGCGGCCTGCGGCAAGACGCCGCTGACCGCGGAGGGCCTGTCGAAGAGCTACGGCTCGCTGGAGGTCTTCACCGACGTGGACCTCGCCGTCGACCGGGGCACGCGGGTCGTCGTCCTCGGCCTCAACGGGGCCGGGAAGACGACGCTGCTGCGGATGCTGGCCGGCACGGAGGTGCCCGACACCGGCGCGGTGCGCCCCGGGCACGGCCTGCGGATCGGCTACTACGCCCAGGAGCACGAGACCCTCGACCACGACCGCTCGCTGCTGGAGAACATGCGGGCGGCGGCTCCCGAGACCACCGACACCGAGCTGCGGCGGATCCTGGGCGCGTTCCTGTTCTCGGGCGACACCGTCGACCAGCGGGCTGGGACGCTCTCCGGTGGCGAGAAGACCCGGCTGGCGATGGCCACGCTGGTCGTGTCCGGCGCCAACGTGCTGCTGCTCGACGAGCCGACGAACAACCTCGACCCGGCGAGCCGGGAGCAGGTGCTGGACGCGCTGCGCACGTACACCGGCGCGATCGTGCTGGTCACCCACGACGAGGGCGCGGTGCGGGCGCTGGACCCGGACAAGGTGATCCTCCTGCCCGACGGCACCGAGGACGCCTGGAGCGAGGACCTCGTCGATCTCGTCGAGCTGGCCTGACCTCTCGCGTCGCGCGCCGGGGAGTGCTGGGTGATCATGGGTCGCGGGACGCCGCGGTCATGGGGACCCCGGCGCCAAGGGGACGAGCAGCCCGGTGGGCCGTGCGGGTCCGCCGGCCGGCTGCTGACGGAGGGGAGTCATGGCCGACTCGAACACTGCAGACCTCGGCAAGGGCAAGCGGATCACCGGTGACGACCGGTCGTCGCTCGCCGACGACCTCCGCAAGCGGTACGACGGCGGCGAGAGCATCCGCTCCCTGGCGACGTCCACCAACCGCTCGTACGGCTTCGTCCACCGCCTGCTCTCGGAGTCCGGGGCCACCCTGCGCAGTCGCGGTGGGGCCAATCGGAACAGCAAGAAGAGTTGAGCGAGCTCGCGAGCTCGGCCAACGACGCAGCATCTCCGGGCACGCGCTCGACGAGCACCAACGAGGCGAGCGCGTGATCGACGGGGACTCCGGCGGCTGGGTGAGGACGGCGCGCACCGGCGCCGTCCTCACCGTCACGCTGGACCGCCCCGACCAGCTGAACGCGCAGACCCCCGCCACCTGGGCCGCCCTGGCCGCCGTGGGGGAGTCGCTGGACGACGACGTCCGCGTCGTCGTCGTGCGCGGAGCCGGCCGGTCGTTCTCGGCGGGCCTGGACCGCAGCCTGTTCAGCACCGACCCGGGGACCGCGGGCGGCCTGGCCGAGCTGGGGCGGCTGCCGGCCGAGGAGACCCAGGAGCGGATCCGCCGCTACCAGGCCGGCTTCCGCTGGCTGCGGTCACCCGGGATCGTCTCGGTGGCCGCGGTGCAGGGGCACGCCATCGGCGCTGGCGCCCAGCTGGCCCTCGCCTGTGACCTGCGGGTGCTCACCGAGGACGCCCTGCTGCGGCTGCCCGAGGCGACGCTGGGGCTGGTCCCCGACCTCACCGGCACCAGCACGCTGGTGGAGCTGGTCGGCTACTCGCGGGCGCTGGAGATCTGCCTGACCGGCCGCGCCGTGGGGGCCGAGGAGGCGCGGGCCGTCGGGCTGGCCAACGCCGTCGTGCCGGCGGCCGACCTGGACACCGCGGTGGCGGCGCTGGTCGCCGCCCTCACCGCGACGCCGGTGGGGGCCGCCCGGGAGACCGCGGCCCTGGTCCGGTCCGCCGTCCGCAGCGACCCCGCCGCCCAGGACGCCGCGGAGCGGGCGGCGCAGACCCGACGGCTGCGGGAGCTGGCCGCGGGCGGCTGAACCGTCGCAGGGTGCTGGGAGACTCCTCCCTGGAACAGGCCGTCCGACGGGGGTGTTGGCCGGTCGAGAAGGGGGGTGGCGTGGACGTGAGCGGTCCCATGACCTCGATGGCGGCGATGCGCTCGTTCCGCCGCGACCCGTCGGTCACCGCGCGCGAGCTGCCGAAGGGCACCGTGCGCCGCATCCTCGGCGTGGCCCGGCCGTACCGGCGGGACCTGACGTTCTTCGTGCTGCTGGTGATCGGCTCGTCGGTGATCGGGGTGCTCACCCCGCTGCTGGCCGGGCGGATCATCAACCGGATCGCGGGCCTGGAGGGCACGGCGGCCGACATCGTCCGCATCGCGCTGCTCATCGCCGCCCTGGCGGTCCTCGACGCCGGCATCTCGCTGGCCACCCGCTGGTACTCCGCCCGCATCGGCGAGGGCGTCATCTACGACCTGCGCAGCCGGGTCTTCGAGCACGTGCAGCGGATGCCGGTCGCCTTCTTCACCCGGACGCAGACCGGCGCGCTGGTCAGCCGGCTCAACAACGACGTCATCGGCGCGCAGCAGGCGTTCACCTCGACCCTGTCGGGGGTGCTGTCCAACGCCATCGGCCTGGTGCTCACCGCGGGCGTGATGTTCAGCCTCTCCTGGCAGATCACCGCGCTGTCGCTCGCGCTGGTCCCGGTGTTCGTCCTGCCCGCCCGCCGGATCGGGCGCCGGCTGCAGGAGATCACCCGGGAGTCCTACGGCCTCAACGCGTCGATGAACGCGATCATGACCGAGCGGTTCAACGTGGCGGGCGCACTGCTGGTCAAGCTCTTCGGCCGGCCCGGCGCCGAGGCCGAGGGGTTCCGCGGCCGCGCGGCGCGGGTCCGCGACATCGGCGTCCTGTCGGCCATGTACGGGCGCACCTTCTTCACCGCGCTGACCCTCGTCGCGGCCCTGGCGACCGCGCTGGTCTACGGCCTCGGCGGCTGGCTGGCGTTCACCGGGTCGCTGAGCCCGGGCGACGTCGTCGCCCTCGCCCTGCTGCTGTCCCGGCTCTACGGGCCGCTGACCGCGCTGTCCAACGTCCGCGTCGACGTGATGAGCGCGATGGTCAGCTTCGACCGGGTCTTCGAGGTGCTCGACCTGCAGCCGATGATCCGCGAGGAGCCCGACGCCGTCCCGGTGCCCGCGGGGGACCGGTCGATCGAGTTCGACCACGTGTCGTTCAGCTACCCGTCGGCGGCGGAGGTCTCGCTGCCGTCACTGGAGGACGTGTCCCTTCCCGAGCACGGCGGGCCGACCGCCGTCCTGCACGACGTCAGCTTCCGCGTGGAGCCGGGGCAGCTGGTGGCCCTGGTCGGCCACTCCGGCGCGGGGAAGTCGACGATCGCCAACCTGGTGCCGCGGCTGTACGACGCGACCGGCGGGACCGTCCGGGTCGGCGGCGTCGACGTCCGCTCGGTGACGCTGGCCTCGCTGCGCGACGCGATCGGGGTGGTCAGCCAGGACGCGCACCTGTTCCACGACACGATCCGGGCCAACCTGCTCTACGCCCGGCCCGAGGCCACCGAGGAGGAGCTGGAGGCGGCGCTCGCCGGGGCGCGGATCGCCGGGCTGGTCCGCTCGCTGCCCGACGGGCTCGACACCGTCGTCGGCGACCGCGGCTACCGGCTCTCCGGCGGGGAGAAGCAGCGGCTGGCAATCGCTCGGGTGCTGCTCAAGGCGCCCGGCATCGTGATCCTCGACGAGGCGACCGCGCACCTGGACAGCGAGTCGGAGGTGGCGGTGCAGCACGCGCTCGACACCGCGCTGACCGGCCGCACGTCGCTGGTGATCGCCCACCGGCTGTCGACCATCCGCAGCGCCGACCAGATCCTCGTCATCGACGACGGTCGCATCGTGGAGTCGGGCACGCACGCGGAGTTGCTGGCGCTCGGCGGCCGGTACGCCGACCTCTACCGCACCCAGTTCGCGGTCGGCGAGGGGCGGACGGTGGGCGCGGCGTGACCACTACCGTTCCTCCTGTCCCAGCAACGCAGGAGGAGCCAGCGTGACGTCCGCGCACCCGAACGACGCCCAGATCCGTGCGCTCTACGCCCAGTTCCTCGACGGCTGGAACCGGCGCAGCGGCGCCGCGGTCGCGGCCGCCTTCGCCGACGACGGCGACATCATCGGGTACGACGGCACGCACCACCACGGGCGGCTGGCCATCGCCGCCGACTTCCGGCAGATCTTCGGCAGCCACCAGACGGCCACCTACGTCGCGGTGATCCGCACCGTGCGGCCCGTGGCGGCGGGCGTCGCGGTGCTCCTGGCCCACGCCGGGATGATCCCGCCCGGGCACAACGACGTCGATCCGCGCTTCCACACCATCCACACGCTGGTCGCGGTCGACGAGGGCAGCGGCCGCTGGCGGATCTCCCTGCTGCAGGCGACGCCCGCCGCGTGGCAGCAGCACCCCGAGGCCCGCGAGGCGCTGACCCAGGAGCTGCGCGGGCTGCTGGCCCCGCAGTGACCCGGACGCCGGTGCTGGTCGCGGCCGAGGAGCTGCTGCGCCGGCAGGGGAGGGTCATCCTGCTCGACGTCCGCTGGGCGCTCGGGTACGACGCCGCGCGGTCCCGGGCGGAGTACCTGACCGGCCACCTCCCCGGGGCGGTGCTGGTCGACCTCGACGCCGAGCTGGCCGGCCCGCCGTCGGCCGCGGCCGGCCGCCACCCGCTGCCGTCGGTACAGCGACTGCAGTCCGCGGCCCGCCGGTGGGGGATCCGGGACGGCGACCCGGTCGTGGCCTACGACGACAGCGGCGGCCTCGCCGCGGCGCGGGCCTGGTGGCTGCTGCGCTGGGGCGGGCTGGCCGACGTCCGGCTGCTCGACGGCGGCCTGGCGGCGTGGCGGCGCGCCGGCGGCCCGCTGGAGACCGGCGAGGTCGTCCCCGCGCCCGGCGACGTGACCCTCACCCCCGGCGGGATGCCGGTGCTGACCATCGACGAGGCGGCGGCCCTGCCCGGCGCGGGCGGTGTGCTCCTCGACGCCCGCGCCGGCGAGCGCTACCGCGGCGAGACCGAGCCGGTCGACCCCCGCGCCGGCCACGTGCCCGGAGCGGTGAGCGCCCCCACCAGCGGCAACCTCGCCGACGACGGCACGTTCCTTCCAGCCGCTGTACTGGGCGAGCGGTTCGCCGGCCTGGGCGCCGTCCCCGGGCGCGCGGTGGGCGCCTACTGCGGATCCGGGGTCACCGCCGCGCACGAGGTCGCCGCCCTGGCGGTGGCCGGCCTCGACGCGGCACTGTGGCCCGGGTCGTGGTCCCAGTGGTCGGCCGACCCGGACCGCCCCGCGGCCACCGGCTCCGACGCCGGCTGAGCCCCGGCCGTCACGACGCCGGCTGAGCCCCGGCCGTCACGACGCCGGCAGAACCCCGGCCGTCACGACGCCGGCAGGTCCTGCGCCGGGGCGGAGAAGGGGTTGTTCTCGGGGGTGTCCTGCCCCACCCGGAACTGGTGCATCATGTCGTGGTCCTCGTGGCTGGTGTTGTGGCAGTGGAGCATGTACCGGCCGGTGCGGCGGATGGGCTGACCGGCCGGATCGGTGCCGAGGACCCCGCCGAAGCGGGCGATGATCCGGATGACGTCGTTCTCGCCCTGGTAGACGACGTCCTTCGGTCCGCGCTCGTAGGGCTGGGGCGGCTTGCCGTTGCGGCTGAGGATCTTGAAGTCGACCAGGTGCACGTGGATCGGGTGGAACCAGCCCCCGGCGTTGTTCTGCAGCTCCCAGACCTCGACGTCGCCTGGTTGCGGATTGGCGAGGACGTCCTGGAACTCGGAGGCCTCGACGTCGGCCCAGGTCTTCTGGTCGATCGTCCAGTTGCTGTTGTGCCGCCGGAACCGGAGTGCGCGCTTGCGGACCGCATCCGCCTCGGTCAGCTCCATCAGCGGCTTCTCGCCGGGGGCGGCCGGGGGGACCGGTGGCATGGTCAGCGCGGTGTCCGGCACGGTGACCCGGTCGGTCACCTGGAAGGCCATCACCTTGTCGGTGTTGTCGTAGTCGATGGCGTTGTCGATCCCGAGGTTGCGCAGCTCCACCCGCTGACCCGCGCGGAAGGCGCTGAAGTCGATGACCACCTCGTACCGCTCCGCCATGGCGGCCGTCAGCGTGGTCACGGTGACGGGAGCCGGCATCAGACCCCCGTCGGTGGCCACCACCGTGATCGGCGCCTCGGGGGACAGTCTCAGCCGGTAGCCGCGACCGAGTGAGGCGACCAGGATGCGGAACCGGTAGCGGCGCCGCTCCACCGGCATGACCGGCCACGGGACGCCGTTGACCAGGATGACGTCGCCGTTGATCCCGGACTGGCTGTTGTCGTCGAAGAGCAGCTGGCCCTTCTCGGTGAAGGCCGCGTCGTTGATGACCAGCGGGACGTCGTACGGGCCGCTCGGGAGCTGTCCGTCGACCGGGTTGCGGACGACGTACATGCCGGCCAGGCCCATGTAGACGTTCTCCGTCGTCCGCATGACCGCGTGGTCGTGGTACCAGATCGTGCGCTCCTCCTCGATGTTGTCGTAAAGGTAGTCCTTGAACTGGCCCGGCATGGTGAGGTCGTTGGCGTAGCCGTCGTACTGCGGCCGCGACGGCGCCCCGTGCAGGTGCGTCGAGGTCGCCGGCACGTAGCCCAGGGTGGGGTGCTTCTCCGGGAGCCGGTTGGCCTGGCGGACGGCGATCGGCACGCCGCGGGTCGCGCGGATGGTCGGCCCGGGGAACTGGCCGTTGTAGCCCCACATCGTGGTCGTGACGCCGGGCAGGATCCGTGCCTGGAAGGGGCGCTGCGTGATCTCGTAGAGCGGGCGTTGCGCCCCCGCGACCGTGATCGTCCCCGTCGGCAGCAGGTCCTCCGGCTGCCGGAACGGGAGGGTGTAGGGCCGGGGCAGGTTCTTGAACTCCGAGGCGCGCTTGGCTCTGAGCGGACCGGGCAGGAACGGGAAGGTCACGGCTGCGGTGCCCAGCACGCCGACCTTCAGGGCGTCGCGGCGGGTGAGGGTGGGCTGGTCCATGGCGGTGCTCCTGGTATCGGTGCCCCCGTGCGGCATCGGTCCCCGTGACCGCCACCCTCGCCCGGTTCCGGAACGGTCCCGAGCCGCCGCTGGGGGGTACTAGGACCCCCGCCCTTGGGGGACCGGACTCAGTGCAGGACCTTGAGCCCGATCACGCAGCCGACGATCCCGGCCACCAGGAGCAGCCGTACCGCCGACGCCGGCTCCTGGCCGGTGACCATCGCGATCCCGACGGTGAGGGCGGCACCGATGCCCACCCAGACGGCGTAGGCGGTGCCGACCGGGAGCTCCCGCATGGCGAAGGCGAGTCCGCCCATGCTGAGCAGCAGGCTCACGGCGAAGACGATCGAGGGGACCAGCCGGGTGAAGCCCTCGGAGCGGCCGAGCGCGGTGGCCCAGACGGCCTCCAACACGCCGGACAGGACGAGCACGAGCCAGGACACGATGCCTCCCGGGCGCCGTCTTGTCGCTGTCCGGGTACGGCACCGCTCGTCCGGGGGCTCGGGAGGAGGCCCGGACCCCAGGCTCTCACACCGGGCCGGCGTCGTCTCCCAGAGCGCGGGCGATCCCGGTCACCACGACGTCGTGGTCGAGCGCGGCGTCCTCCCGCCGGTGCAGGCCGAGTTCGACGACCCGGCCGTCGCACGGCTCCTCGGGGCTGTCGTCAGCGGCCGCGCCGAGCAACTGCGCCAGCCCGTCGAGCGTGGGTTGCCACAGGCCCGGCCAGTTGCAGCCGGGCGGCACCGCGAAGGCCAGCTGCAGCGCGATCGGACCGACCGGCAGCGCCGGCTCCCCGGCGAGCTGCTCACGCACCTGCTCGGTGAACTGCGGCGACCCCACCGACGTGGTGGTCCGGACGGTGAACCGGCGGTCGCCCTCGGGCTCGGGCACCGGCCGGGCCTCGGCCACGCGCAGCACGGTGTCCTCGCCGGGCGCCTTGGCCGCCCAGACGCTGGCCAGCTCCCATCCGCCCTGGGACTCCAGCCACTCGGCCAGCGGGCAGACGTAGTGCCCCAGGCCGTACTGGTCGAGCAGCCGGACGTCCTCGGGCAGCCCGACGTCGAGCCGCAGCCCCGTGGGCCCGGACGGCGGCGCTCCGAGGACCGACTGGGCGTGGGTGACGAAGGCGCGCACGTGCACCTGGTCGGGGTGGCCGGTCGCCATCCAGCCGGCCAGGCGGGGGGCGATGCCCAGCCGGCGGGGTTCCCCGTCCGGCCGGGCGTAGAAGACGACGTCGGAGCCCATGACGGCAGCCTCGCCCGCCGCGGGCCGGCGGACAACCGAACGCCCTCCTCAGGCCGGCAGGGCCGCGTCGTAGCGGTCGAGCAGAACGGCGGCGATCCGCTCGTCGGGCAGCAGCGGAGCGGTGACGGCGTCCGCGCCGGCCGCGGTCAGCTTGTCGTGGAAGTGCCCGGGGGCGAGCAGGTAGGCGGCGAGCACCACCCGGACGGCGCCGGCGGCCCGTGCCGCGGCGACCGCCTCGGGTACCGGCGGTGTCGCTGCAGACCCGTAGCCGGTGGTCACTGGCCCGCCCCACCGCTGCTGGAGCAGGCCGGCGGTGTGCTCGACGTCGGCCCGCGACCGGGGGTCGCTGGACCCGGCGGCGGCGAGGACGACGGCGGTGCGGGGGTCCTGCGGGTGGGCGCCGGCGGCCGCCAGCCGGTCGGCCAGCACCGCGACCAGGCGCGGGTCGGGCCCCAGCGGCCGGGCGGCGCGGGCGGAGTCGTGCGCCTGCACGGCGCGGGCGATGTCGACGTGCACGTGGTAGCCGCCCGACAGCAGCAGGGGGACGACGACCGCCGCGCGGCCCTGCCCGGAGAGGCCGCTGACCACGTCGGCCACGGTGGGGGGCTGGACGTCGACGAAGGCCGCCGTGGTCTCCAGGCCGGGCCGCAGCCGGCGGGCGGCGAGGGCGAGCTCGGCGACCAGCCGGCGGCCGGTCGGGTTGCGCGTCCCGTGCGCGCAGGCGACCAGGACCGGCGCCGCGGCGGGGTCTCCGGGGGAGGGCACGCGTCGGCCCGCTAGAGCGCCCGAAGGACGCCGCCGTCCACCGGGATCATCGCGCCGGTCACGAAGGAGGCGGCGGGGGAGAGGAGGAAGGCCGCCACCCGGCCGAACTCCTCGGGCTTGCCGACCCGCCGCAGCGGGATGCCGGCCTCGGTGCGGGCCCGCATCGCGGCGGCGTCGCCCGAGGCCTCCTCGATGTCGGTGATCCGGTCGGTGGCGATGGTGCCCGGCATCAACCCGACCACCCGGATGCCGCGGGGCCCCAGCTCGTCGGCCAACGCCTTGGCCGTCATCGCCAGGCCCGGCCGCAGCCCGTTGGAGATGGCCAGGTGACCGATCGGCTGGCGCACCGAGGTGGAGAGCACGAAGGCGATCACGGCACCGGCGTCCAGGTGCGGCACCAGCGCCTTGACCAGCCGCAGCGGGCCGAGCAGCACGCTCTCCACGCCGTCGCGCCAGTTCTCCTCGGCGGACTCCAGCACCGTCCCCGGCGTCGGTCCGCCGACCGAGACGAGGACGCCGTCGACGCCGCCCAGCCCGGTCAGCGCCGCCTCGACCAGCCGCTCGGCGGCGCCGGGGTCGGCCAGGTCGGCCGCGACCCCGGCCGCCGCCGGCGCCCCGCCCAGCGAGGCGACGGCGGCGTCCACGGAGTCGGGGGAGCGGGAGCTCAGCAGCACCCGCGCCCCGTCGTCGACCAGGGCCCGGGCGGCCGCGAGCCCCAGCCCGCGGCTCGCACCGGTCAGCAGGTAGCGGCGGCCACCCAGGCCCAGGTCCACGTCGACCGGCCGGATCAGGCCGACGCGGCGCGCAGCGAGCGCAGCACGTACTGCATGATCCCGCCGTTGCGGTAGTAGGCCGCCTCACCAGGGGTGTCGATCCGGACGGTGGCGTCGAACTCCACGTCACCGGCCTTCACCTTCACCGTGCGCGGGGTCTCGCCGTCGTTGAGCGCGGTGATCCCGGTGATGGTGAACTCCTCGTCGCCGGTCAGGCCCAGCGACTCGCGGTTCTGGCCCTCGGGGAACTGCAGCGGCAGCACGCCCATGCCGATGAGGTTGGAGCGGTGGATCCGCTCGTAGCTCTCGGCGATGACCGCCTTGACGCCGAGCAGCGCCGTCCCCTTGGCCGCCCAGTCGCGCGACGACCCGGAGCCGTACTCCTTGCCGGCCAGCACGACCAGCGGGATGCCCTGCTCCTGGTAGGCGACCGACGCGTCGTAGATCGACGTCGTCTCGCCGGTGAGGTGGTTCTTGGTGACGCCACCCTCGGTGCCGGGCACGAGCAGGTTGCGCAGCCGGATGTTGGCGAACGTGCCGCGGATCATCACCTCGTGGTTCCCGCGCCGGGAGCCGTAGGAGTTGAAGTCGCGGCGCTCGACGCCGTGCTCCTGCAGGTACCGGCCCGCGGGGCTGTCGGCCTTGATCGAGCCGGCCGGGGAGATGTGGTCGGTGGTCACCGAGTCGCCGAGCACCGCCAGCGTGCGGGCGCCGGTGATGTCCTGCACCGGGGCCGGGGTCTCCGGCATGCCCTCGAAGTACGGGGGCTTGCGGACGTAGGTGCTCTCCGCGTCCCAGGCGAAGGTGTCACCGGTCGGCGTGGGCAGGTTCTGCCACTGCTCGGTGCCGGCGAAGACGTCCTCGTAGCTGCGGCCGAACTGCTCCGCCGAGATCGCCTCGTCGATCACCCGCTGGACCTCGGCCGGCGAGGGCCAGATGTCGCGCAGGTACACGTCCTGCCCGTCCTTGCCCTTGCCCAGCGGCTCGGTGGTGATGTCGACGTCCATCGAGCCGGCCAGCGCGTAGGCGATGACCAGCGGCGGACTGGCCAGGTAGTTCATCTTGACGTCGGGGTTGATCCGGCCCTCGAAGTTGCGGTTGCCCGACAGCACCGAGACGACGGCGAGGTCGGCCTCGTTCACGGCCGCCGACACCGGCTCCGGCAGCGGGCCGGAGTTGCCGATGCAGGTCGTGCAGCCGTAGCCGACCAGGAAGAAGCCGAGCTTCTCCAGGTACGGGGTGAGGTTGGCCTTCTCGTAGTAGTCCGTGACGACCTTCGAGCCCGGCGCGAGCGTCGTCTTCACCCAGGGCTTGCTCGACAGGCCCAGCTCGACGGCCTTCTTGGCCAGCAGGGCTGCGCCGATCATGACCTGCGGGTTCGAGGTGTTGGTGCAGGAGGTGATCGCGGCGATCACCACGTGACCGTGGTCGACGAAGGTCTCCGTGCCGTCCTCGAGCACCACCCGGGTGGGCTTCGAGGGACGGTCGGGGACGCGGTCGGGGACGACGTGGTGCGGCTTGCCGGCGTCGCCGTTGCCGTGCGCGAACGGGCTCACCGGGTCCGAGGCCGGGAAGGACTCCTCCGAGGCCTCGTCGACGGCCGACTCGGTGTCGCGCGGGGCGTCGTCGTCGTCCTTCTGCATCTCGTCGACCGGCGCGTAGGTGGGCAGCGCCTGCCGGAAGGAGGCCTTGGCGTCCGACAGCGCGACCCGGTCCTGCGGGCGCTTCGGGCCGGCGATGGAGGGGACGACGGTGGAGAGGTCAAGCTCCAGGTACTCGGAGAAGGACGGCTCGCGGGAGGCGTCGTGCCAGAGGCCCTGCTCCTTGGCGTAGGCCTCGACCAGCGCGACCTGCTCGGCGGAGCGCCCGGTCAGCCGCAGGTAGGAGATGGTCTCCTCGTCGATGGGGAACATCGCCGCGGTGGAGCCGAACTCCGGGCTCATGTTGCCGATCGTGGCGCGGTTGGCCAGCGGGACGGCGGAGACGCCCTCGCCGTAGAACTCGACGAACTTCCCGACCACCCCGTGCTGGCGGAGCATCTCGGTGATCGTGAGGACCAGGTCGGTCGCGGTGGAGCCCTCGGGCAGCTGGCCGGTCAGCTTGAAGCCGACGACCCGCGGGATGAGCATCGACACCGGCTGGCCGAGCATCGCGGCCTCGGCCTCGATGCCGCCGACGCCCCAGCCCAGCACGCCCAGGCCGTTGACCATCGTGGTGTGCGAGTCGGTGCCCACGCAGGTGTCGGGGTAGGCGACGACGCGGTCACCCTCCTGGCGCGGGAACACGACGCGGGCCAGGTGCTCGATGTTGACCTGGTGGACGATGCCGGTGCCCGGGGGCACGACCTTGAAGTCGCTGAACGCGCCCTGGCCCCAGCGGAGGAACTGGTAGCGCTCGCCGTTGCGCTCGTACTCGATCTCGACGTTGCGCTCGAAGGACTCCGGCGTGCCGAAGACGTCGGCGATCACGGAGTGGTCGATCACGAGCTCGGCCGGGGCGAGCGGGTTGATCTTCTGCGGGTCGCCGCCGATCTCGGCCATGGCCTCGCGCATGGTGGCCAGGTCGACGATGCAGGGGACGCCGGTGAAGTCCTGCATGACCACGCGGGCCGGGGTGAACTGGATCTCCTGGTCCGGCTGGGCGTTGGGGTCCCAGCCGGCCAGCGCCCGGATGTGGTCGGCGGTGATGTCGGCGCCGTCCTCGGTGCGCAGCAGGTTCTCGAGCAGCACCTTCAGGCTGAAGGGCAGCTTCTCGGAGCCCTCGACGGCGTCGAGCCGGTAGATGTCGTAGTCGGTGCCGTCGACGCTCAGCGTCGCCCGTGCTCCGAAGCTGTCCTTGCTGGCTGCCACTGCTCTGCGCCTACCCCTCGCTGGTCGATCGCGCTGATTGCCACCCCCGATCATCCCAGCCGCCGTCCGCAGGCGCGCAGGTGAGGCGACCCTTGCCTACGTCGTGACGTCCCGCACGGGCCCTACCGTGGCAGCGTGACCGTGCCCGACCCGCTGCCCGCATGGCTCGTCGAGGCCGGGCGGGTGACCGTCCTGACCGGCGCCGGCATCTCCACCGACAGCGGCATCCCCGACTACCGGGGCCCGAACGGCGTGTGGACGAAGGACCCGGACGCCGAGAAGCTCGTGACGCTGTCGTACTACGTGGCCGAACCCGACATCCGGCGCCGGGCCTGGCTGATGCGCCGCGACCTGCAGGCCCGCGACGTCCGGCCCAACGCCGGCCACGCGGCGCTGGTCGACCTCGAGCGGCAGGGCCGGCTGCGGGCGCTGCTCACCCAGAACATCGACGGGCTGCACCAGGCGGCCGGGTCCTCGCCGGAGCTGGTCCTGGAGCTGCACGGCACCGTGCACGAGGTGGAATGCCTCGCCTGCCGGGACCGGACGACGATGGCCGCGGCGCTGGCCCGCGTCGCGGCGGGTGAGCCCGATCCGGCCTGCCGGCGCTGCGGCGGCATCCTCAAGTCCGCGACGATCAGCTTCGGCCAGGCGCTCGACGCCGCGGTGGTCGAGGCCGCCGCGGAGGCCGCGACCGACTGCGACGTCTTCCTCGCCGTCGGCACCTCGCTGACCGTGCACCCGGCCGCGGGGCTCACCGACCTGGCGGCCGGGGCGGGGGCGCGGGTCGTCGTCGTCAACGCCGAGCCCACCCCGTACGACGGGCTGGCCGACCTCGTCGTCCGGGAGCCGATCGGCACCTCGCTGCCGCGCCTGGTCGCCCGCTGAGCGCCACCCGGCCCCGGTGTCCCCGGGGCCGGGCGGCGGTCGTTCAGCGGGCCGGCGCGAAGACCCCGGACGGGTCCACCCGGTGCCGGACGGCGGCCAGCCGCGCACGGTCCGCGCCGGTCCACAGCCGCTCGCTCGCCGGGGTCCCCAGGAAGTTGAGCAGCGAGCCGCCGGTGGACCACGGCGCGAGCCGGTCGACGACCGACGCGGTGACCGCCGGGACCACCTCGGCCACCGCTCCGGCCATCGGGCCCAGCACCCAGCAGGAGAAGGCGGCGTCCCGCCCGGTGACCGCGTTCGGCACCGCGGCCGGCCGGGCGAGCGCCCCGCCCAGGTGCCGCAGCTCCACCATGACCAGCGGCACGTCGACGTCCGGTCCGGCCACCGCGAGCAGCGCGTCGACGGCCTCGGCCGGCAGCTCGCGCAGCGCCGTCCCCCGGTCGTGGGTGGGCATGGGGTCCGTCGGGTCCATGTGGATGGCGTCGACCGCGGCGAAGGGCATGTCCGCGACGAGGTCCACCAGCGCCGGGGCGACCGCGCGCATCGGCGACAGCAGGGCCGCCCCCTCCTCGGCGGAGCCCAGGTGGGCGAACCGCAGGTGGACCACCGTCTGCCCGCGCAGCGGCTCGGGCAGCGCCGGGTCCGGCGGCATCCGCAGGACGGCGACCGACGTCGTGGTGTCCTCGGACAGCGTCGGCGCCCACTCCCGGTAGGCGTGCAGCAGGTCGGCGGCGGCCGCGCCGGGGAAGAAGATGCCCCCACCGTGCAGCCCGGCGACCGGCACGAGCTCGAACTCCAGGGCGGTGACGACGCCGAAGCCGGTCTTCCCCCCGCGGATCGCCCAGAACAGCTCCGGGTCGCTCTCGGCATCGACGGTGCGGACGGCGCCGTCCGCGGTGACCAGCTCCACGCGGCGCACCAGGTCGGCGGCGAAGCCGTACCGGCGGGCCAGCGGGCCGAGTCCGCCGCCGAGGGTGTAGCCGACCACGCCCACCCCGGACGACGAGCCCGACAGCGGGGCGAGCCCGTGCGGGGCGGCGGCGTCGATCACCTGCCGCCAGCGGGCGCCGCCGCCGACCCGGGCGGTGCGGGTGGCCGGGTCGACCACCACGTCGTCCATCCGCCGGGTGGAGACCAGGACGGTGCCGGCGAGGTCGTCCTGCAGGCCGTGGCCGGTGGCCAGCACGGTGACCGTCCGGCCCTCGCCGGCGGCCCAGCGGACGGCGGCGGCGACGTCGGCCGCGCTGGTCGCGCCCACGACCACGGCCGGCCGCGGGAGGTGGGCCAGGTTGAACCCGGTCACCTCGGCCGGGAAGGCGGGGTCGCCGGGGCGGAGGACGGGGCCGGCCACGCGGGCGGCCAGGGCGGCGGTGTCGGGCAGGACGGGCGTGCTGGTCACGGCGGGCTCCAGGGAGGGGGAGGGGCGGCGGCGGAGGCGGGAGAGGAGGGTCATCGGCCGGCGCTCGCGTCCAGCTCGACGAGCATGCCGGGCAGGGCCAGGCGGGCGACGCCGACGAGCGTGGTCGGCGGCGTGGCACCGACGCGGGCCAGCCGCTCGGTGAGGACGTCGTAGACGGCGAGGACGGCGTCGACGTCGGTGGCGTAGACGGTCAGCCGCAGCACGTCGGCCAGGTCCATGCCGCCCGCGGCGAGCACCGACTCGAGGTTGGCGAGGGCGAGTGCGAGCTGGGCGGCCGGGTCGTCCTCGTGCAGGAGCGCGCCGGTCTCGTCGACCGGGCCCTGGCCGGCGACGGTCAGCAGCCGGGACGGCGCCGGGCGCAGCTGCCCCTGGTCGAAACCGAAGGCCGCGCTCCAGGGGGTGGGGTTGAGCCGCTCGACCGGAGCGGCGGGGGTCGCTGTCATGCCGACGAACCTGTCGGCGCGGCGGCCGGCCGCCCATCCCACGGCCCTGGGGAGTTGCACCCCCAGGCTTCTGGGATACCCGCGGGAGGCCTCCCGGCCCCACACTCTCGGCCGTGACCAGCAGCATGCTCACCGAACGGGTCCGGGCGCAGGTCAGCGGCCTGGCCGCGGGCGGCCTGGACGCGGCGACCTTCGCGCAGTCCGCCCTGGAGGCGCTGGCGCGGGCCGTGCCGTTCTCCGCCGCGTGCTTCGCCACCGCCGACCCGGCGACCCGCCTGGTCACGAGCACCGTGAAGGCCACCTTCGACGACCACCACGACGACGAGTGGGCGCACTTCGAGTACGAGGTGCCCGACCCCTCGGCCTTCCTGGAGGTCAACCGCCGGCCCGGCGGGGTCCTGGGCCTGCAGACGGCGACCGACGGCCGGCTGGACCTCTCGCCGCGGTTCAGCCGGTTCATCCGCCGGCACTGGGACCTCGACGACGAGATGCGCGCCGCGCTCACCGTCGACGGCACGACCTGGGGCTTCCTGGCGCTGTTCCGCGACGGGCCAGGCGCCGCCTTCAGCCCGCTGGAGCAGGAGTTCCTGAGCAGCATCGGCGCGACCCTGGCCGTCGGCCTGCGCAGCGGGCTGCTGGCGGCCGCGGCGACCGACGACGCCGCGCACGTCGACGGCCCGGCGGTGCTCGTCGTCGGTGCGGACGGCGAGATCGCCTCGGCCAGCGTCGGGGCCGCGGCGCGGGTGGCGGAGCTGGGCGGCGGGCCGCTGGGGGACGCGCCGCTGCCGCTGGCCCTGCTCAGCCTGGTGGGCGCCGCCCGACGGACCGCCGCGGACGGGCAGCCGGTGGTCCCGCGGGTGCGGCTGCGCACGCGCTCGGGTCACTGGGTGGTGGCGCACGCGTCGCGGCTGATGGCCCGCGACGGCACGTCGTCCGACGTCGTGGTGACCATCGAGGAGGCGCGCCCGCCCGAGATCGTGCCGATCGTCGTGGCCGCCTTCGGGCTCACCCCGCGCGAGCAGGACGTCGTCCAGCTGGTGCTGCGGGGGGTGGACACCGGCGGGATCGCCGCCGCGCTGCACCTGTCGGCCTACACGGTGCAGGACCACCTCAAGTCGATCTTCACGAAGGTCGGCGTCCGCAGCCGCCGCGAGCTCACCGCGCGGGTGTACTTCGACCAGTACGCGCCCCGGCTGGCGGCGGGCCGGGAGGTCGGGCCGTCGGGCTGGTTCCGCGATCCGGCCTGAGCGCCATACCGCGCCGGTCCGGCGCTAGCGTGACGGGGACCACGTCGAGCGGCTGCCGGGCGCCTGCGCGCGGCGGCCCGACCACCCGGGAGCCGGACATGCGCGTGCCTCTGACCACCCGAGACTTCCTCGACCGCGCCGAGCTGGTGTACGGCGACCGGATCGGCATCGTCGACGAGCCCGACCAGCCGGCGCCGTCCCTGGGCGAGCTGACCTACCGCGAGGTCGCCCGCCGGGCCCGCGCGATGCAGGCCGCCCTCGACGAGCTGGGCATCGAGGAGGGCGAGCGGGTCGCCGTCGTCAGCCACAACTCCGGGCGGCTGCTGGAGATGCTGCTCGGCGTCCCGTCGTCGGGGCGGGTCCTGGTGCCGATCAACTTCAGGCTGGCGCAGGAGGAGGTCGCCTACATCGTCGGGCACTCCGGAGCCCGCGCGCTGTTCGTGGACCCCGACCTGGAGGCGTCGCTCAAGGGCATCGACGTGGAGCACCGCTTCGGCACGGGGGAGGAGTACGAGCAGCTGCTGCGCTACGACGTCGAACCGCGGCCGTGGGCGCAGCCCGACGAGGACGCCACCGCCACGATCAACTACACCAGCGGGACGACGGCCCGGCCCAAGGGCGTGCAGATGACCCACCGCAACGAGTGGGTGAACGCGGTGACGTTCGGCATGCACATGCAGGTCAGCGACCGCGACGTCTACCTGCACACGCTGCCGCTGTTCCACTGCAACGGCTGGGGGATGCCGTACGCGCTGGCCGGCCTCGGCGCCCGGCAGGTGCTGCTGCGCAAGGTGGACGGCGCGGAGATCCTCCGGCGGGTGGAGCAGCACGGCGTCACGCTGATGTGCGGGGCGCCGGCGGTGTGGAACTCGGTGCTCGAGGCGGCGGCCCACTGGGACGGCGAGGTCCCCGGGCGCGACCAGGTGCGGATCGTGGTCGCCGGGGCGCCGCCGCCGTCGCGCACCATCGCCCGCATCGAGTCCGAGCTGGGCTGGCAGTTCAACCAGATCTACGGCCTCACCGAGACCGCTCCGCTGGTCACCGTGAACCGGCCGCGCGAGGAGTACGACGCGCTCGACCCGGAGGAGCGCGCGAAGAAGCTGTCGCGGGCCGGGGTCCCGGCGTTGGGCACCCGGATGCGGGTCAGCGACTCCGGCGAGGTGCTCGTGCAGAGCAACACGGTGCTGGCCGGCTACTGGAACAACCCCGACGCCTCGGGTGAGGCCCTCGAGGGCGGCTGGTTCCACACCGGCGACGGCGGCTCCATCGACGAGGGCGGCTACCTCACCATCTCCGACCGCAAGAAGGACGTGATCATCACCGGCGGGGAGAACGTCTCGTCGATCGAGGTGGAGGACGTCGTCTTCAGCCACCCCGCGGTCGCGGAGGTCGCCGTCATCGGCATCCCCGACGACAAGTGGGGGGAGCTCGTGACCGCGATCGTCGTCCGCGCCGAGGGGCAGGAGGTCACCGAGGAGGAGATCGTGGCCCACTGCCGCGGCCGCATCGCCGGGTACAAGATCCCCAAGCGGGTGGAGTTCCGCGACGCGCTGGCCCGCACCGCCACCGGCAAGATCCAGAAGTTCAAGCTGCGCGAGGCCTTCTGGTCCACCTCGGACCGCCAGGTGCACTAGCGATTCGTCGGCCCCGTCCAGGGCACCGCCCCGAGCTTGCGAGGGGCGGGGAGGACGGGGTCCTTCTTCTCACCGCTCGCAGGCTCGCGGCGAGCCTCTGGACGAGGCCATCCCCGACCCAGGCCGTCGGGGGCCTTCACCCCACGGGGTGAGGGCCCCCTCAACGGCCTGCTCCTTCTCTCCGATCACACCACCAGCAGGCGTCCTGCGGGACGCCGACGGTGTCGGGTCGGGGAGAGGTCGGGTCGGTGGGCAGCGGAACGGACACACGGGGTACGGCCACGAGGGGCGCGGTGCCCCGGTGGCTCCTCCGGGGGATCGGCACGACCGTCGCCGCCCTCGTCGCGGTGGGCGCGGCCCCCGGTGCGGCCCTCGCCGCACCGGGGGACGCCGAGGTCGCCGACGCGCAGGCCGCCCGCGACGCGGCGGCCGCCCAGGTCGGCCAGATCAGCGCGCAGCTCGCCGCGGCCGAGTCCGCCGCGGCCGCCGCGCACCAGGCCGCGCAGATCGCGCTGCAGGAGTACGAGGAGCGCCGCGCCGCCCAGGAGGAGGCGCAGGCCGCCGCCGACGAGGCCGCGGAGGACGCCGACCGCGCCCGGGCGGAGCTGGCCCGCGGCCGTCAGCAGGTCGCCGACTTCGCGCGCTCCACCTACATGCAGGGCAGCACCGCGCCCGGCGCCGAGGCGCTGATGAGCGCCGAGGGCCCGACCCAGCTGCTGGAGCGGGCGGCGCTGCTCGACGCGGCCGGCGACCACCGCGTGGACGTCGTCGACCAGCTGACCGTGCTCGAGCAGGAGGCCGCCGAGGCAGACCGCGCCGCCCAGCAGGCGGTGGCGGAGGCCGAGGCCCGGCAGGACGAGGCGGCGGAGTCGCTGGCCGCGGCCCAGGACCAGGAGATCTCGGCGCGCGCCCAGACGGCGGCGCTGGCCGAGCAGCGGGAGGCCTGGCAGGCCGAGCTCGACGAGGCGCAGGAGGCCCTGTACGGCGCCCAGGGCGCCCAGGCCGCGGCGGCCGCGGCCGCCGCGGCGCAGGAGGCGGCCCGCACCACCCCGCCGGCCTCGACGCCGTCCACCTCGGGCGGCAGCTCCTCGGGCGGCTCGTCCGGCGGCTCCGCCGGCGGTGCGCCGGCCCCCGTGCCGACGACGGCCGACTCGCCCTCGGGCTCGGCGGTGCAGACGGCGATCGCCGCGGCGAAGTCGCAGCGCGGCCTGCCCTACAGCTGGGGTGGCGGCAACAGCTCCGGCCCGACCTACGGCATCACCCCGGACACGGCGATCTACGGCTTCGACTGCTCGGGCCTGACCGAGTACGCCTACGCGCGGGCCGGCGTCGCCATCGGCGGCACCAGCCGCGACCAGTACTGGCGGTTCCGGGACCGCACCGTGGCGGCGTCCGACCTGCAGGCCGGCGACCTGGTGTTCTGGGGCTCCGGGTCGGCCTACACGTCGATCTACCACGTGGCCCTCTACATCGGCGGAGGCCAGGTGATCCAGGCGCCGCAGAGCGGGGACGTCGTGCGGATCTCGTCGATGTGGTTCGGCAGCGACTACTTCGGCGCGGTGCGTCCGACCGGCTGAGAAAGGACCTCACAGGCTCGCGGCGGGCCCCTGCGGCGAGGCCACGCACGGGCCGGGACGTGGGGCGTCGGGCAGCCACGGGGGGAGCTGCCCGACGCAGTGCCGAGGCTAGCAGTCACCCGCCCCCGCGGGCAGGGGTGTGCACACGCCACGCGGACGGTCGGGGCGCCGGATCGCGGGCGACTCGGTGGTCGCCGACGGCGACCCGGCTGCCGTGCAGGAACGTGTAGGACACTGGCGCGGGGACGGGCACGCCGCCCCGTCGCCGGCCTCCTCGAGGCCGCGGACCCGCACGATCATGGGAGTTCCGTGAGCAGCGCCGCCAGCACCCCCCTCGGGCAGTCCGCCGGGTCCCCGGCCGCCGGTCAGCCGGTGCCGCCATCGGCCGACGCGGCGCAGCTGGAGCGCGTGCTCTTCGAGATCAAGCGGGTCATCGTCGGGCAGGACCGGCTGGTCGAGCGGATGCTCGTCTCGCTGCTCGCCCGCGGCCACGTGCTGCTCGAGGGCGTGCCCGGGGTGGCCAAGACCCTCGCGGTGGAGACGCTGGCCACCGTCGTCGGCGGCTCGTTCACCCGCCTGCAGTTCACCCCCGACCTGGTGCCGGCCGACATCATCGGCACCCGGATCTACAAGGCCGGGCAGGACGCCTTCGACACCGAGCTCGGCCCGGTCTTCGCCAACTTCGTCCTCACCGACGAGATCAACCGCGCGCCGGCCAAGGTGCAGTCGGCGCTGCTGGAGGTCATGGCCGAGCGGCAGGTCTCCATCGGCGGGGTCACCCACCCGCTGCCCGACCCGTTCCTGGTGCTGGCCACGCAGAACCCGATCGAGTCCGAGGGCGTCTACCCGCTGCCCGAGGCGCAGCGCGACCGCTTCCTCATGAAGGTGCTCGTCGACTACCCGAGCCCCGAGGAGGAGCGGGAGATCATCTACCGGATGGGGTCGACCCCGCCGGTGGCCGAGACGGTGCTCGCCCCCGGCGACCTGCTGCGGATGCAGCGCACCGCCTCGCAGGTGTTCGTCCACCACGCGCTGGTCGACTACGTCGTCCGGCTGGTGGTGGCCACCCGGGCGCCGCGCGAGCACGGCATGGACGACGTCGCCTCGTGGGTCTCCTACGGCGCCAGCCCACGTGCCTCGCTGGGCCTGATCGCTGCCAGCCGGGCGCTGGCGCTCGTCCGCGGCCGCGACTACGTGCTGCCGCAGGACGTCCTCGACGTCACCGCCGACGTGCTGCGGCACCGGCTGGTGCTCTCCTACGACGCGCTGGCCGACGGCGTGCCCGCCGACCACGTGGTCAAGCGGATCCTCCAGACGGTCCCGCTGCCGCAGGTCACCCCGCGGCAGCGGACCGGCGGCTTCGGCCCGGCCACGCCGGGCGGGCCGGCCGTGCCCGCGTTCGGCCCGCCGCAGGGCGTCCCCCAGTTCGGCCAGCCGGTGCCGCAGTTCGGCGCGCCCGGGCCGGCGGCGGGTCCGTTCGCCGGCCGGCCGGGGGAGGCGCAGCCCGGCACCGGCGTCCAGGGCCACCCGGGTGCCGGCGTGCAGGGCCACCCGGGCCCGGCCCCGCAGGGCCAGCCGGGGCCGGCCGGCAACGGCTACGCGCCCGGGTCGTCGCCGGCGTGATCCTCCGCCGTCGCTCCGGGAGCTCCGGCACCGCGACGCCGGAGCCGCCCGGGCACGCGCCCACGCCCGGGTCCGGGATCGACCCCGGGTCCGGGGACGGCGCCCCGCCGCACTTCGCCGAGGGCCCGGCCGACGTCCTGCTGCAGCGGCTGGAGCTCACCGTCCGGCGTCGCCTCGACGGCCTGCTGCAGGGCGACCACCTCGGGCTGGTCCCCGGGTCGGGCACCGAGGCCGGGGACTCGCGCACCTACCACCCCGGCGACGACGTCCGGCGGATGGACTGGCCGGTCACCGCGCGGACGCAGGTGCCGCACGTCCGGGAGACGATCGCCGACCGCGAGCTGGAGACGTGGGCCGTCGTCGACCTCTCGGCGAGCCTGGACTTCGGCACCGCGCGCTGCGAGAAGCGCGACCTCGCGATCGCCGGCCTGGCCGCCGTCAGCCACCTGACCGTCCGCGGCGGCAACCGGCTCGGCGCCGTGGTCACCACGGGGGAGCGGGTGGACCGCTACCCGGCCGCGGCCGGCCGGCTGGCCGCCGACCGGCTGCTGCGCGCGGTGGTGGCCACGCCCCGGGCCGCCGGGGGACGGCGCGGTGACCTCGCGGCCGCACTGGAGTCGCTGCGCCGCCCGCCGCGCCGGCGCGGGCTGGTCGTCGTCGTGTCGGACTTCCTCGGCGACAGCGACTGGGAACGGCCCCTGCGCGGGCTGGCGGGGCGGCACGAGCTGCTCGCCATCGAGGTGGTCGACCCGCGCGAGCTGGAGCTGCCCGACGTCGGGCTGCTCACCGTCGTCGACCCGGAGAGCGGCCAGACCCTCGAAGTGCCCACCGGCGACGCGGAGTTCCGCGCCCGGTACGCGGCCGGGGCCGCCGGCCAGCGGGAGGCGATCGCCGCGGCGCTGCGCCGGGCGGGCGCCGGTCACCTGCAGCTGCGCACGGACCGCGACTGGCTCATGGACGTCGTCCGGTTCGTCGCCGACCGCCGGCGCGCCGGCAGCGGAGGAGCCTCCCGATGACCTTCCAGGCACCGCTGTGGCTGCTCGGCCTGCTCGCCGTCGTGGCGCTGGTCGCGCTGTACGTCGTCCTGCAACTGCGCCGCAAGGCCTACGCGGCGCGGTTCACCAACGTCGCGCTGCTGGGCAGCCTCGTGCCGAAGCGGCCGGGCTGGCGGCGGCACCTGGCCTTCGGGCTGGTGGCCCTCTCCCTGGCCGCGCTGGTGGTCTCCCTCGCCGTGCCGAGCACCGAGGTGCGGGTGCCCCGCGAGCGGGCGACGGTGATCATGGCCGTCGACGTCTCGCTGTCGATGCAGGCCACCGACATCGAGCCGAGCCGGTTCGAGGCCATGCAGAAGGCGGCCAAGGAGTTCGTCGACGTCCTGCCCGAGCGGATCAACCTGGGGCTGGTGTCCTTCGCCGGCACCGCGACCACGCTGGTCACCCCGACGACCGACCGCGGCCAGGTGCGCAGCGCCATCGACAACCTCGACCTCGCGGAGTCGACCGCGATCGGCGAGGCGGTGTTCACGTCGCTCTCGGCGATCCAGAACTACCAGGCCTCGCTGGAGGCCACCGAGGAGGACCTGCCGCCCGCCCGGATCGTGCTGCTCTCCGACGGCTACAACACCGTCGGTCGCGACGACACCCAGGCCGTCGACGCCGCCGTCGACGCGGGCATCCCGGTCTCCACGATCGCGTTCGGCACCGACTACGGCACCCTCGACCTCGACGGGGAGCGGGTGCCGGTGCCGGTGGACCGGGAGACCCTCGAGCGGATCGCCGACGACACCGGCGGCAGCTACAGCGAGGCGGCCAGCGCCGCGGAGCTCGAGCAGGTCTACGAGGACCTCGGCAGCCAGATCGGCTACACCACCGAGCCGCGCGACGTCAGCTACTGGTTCGTCCGCGGCGGGGTGCTGCTGGCCCTGCTCGGCGTCGTCCTCAGCCTGCTCTGGACCAACCGCCTGCTGTAGCCCCCGCCCGGCCCCGTCCAGGGCCCCGCCGCGAGCCTGCGAGTGGTGGGGAGGACGGGGTCCTTTCTCAGCGGGAGGGGTCGAGGACGAGCTTGCCGGTGGTGCGGCGGGCGAGCAGGTCCTGGTGGGCCTCCCGGACGGCGGTCAGCGGGTAGCGACCTCCGGCGATCGGCCTGAGCGCCCCGTCGGCGACCAGCGGCAGCAGCTCGGTCATCGCGTCGTCCATCATGTGCGGCCGGGTCATGCAGTGGGCCAGCCAGAAGCCGATGACCGCGCGGCTCTTCTGCATCAGCGCGCCGGGGTGCACAGCGGACGCCGGCGTCCGGGCAGCCATCCCGTAGGTGACCAGCCGGCCGAACGGGGCCAGCGCCGACAGCGAGCCGTCGAAGACGTTGCCGCCGGTCATCTCCAGCACCACGTCGACCGGCTTGCCGCCGTTGGCCTCCCGCAGCGCGGCGGTGAAGGCCTTCGGGTCGTCGTCGGCCAGGGCGGGGTCGACGCTGGCGTCGGCGCCGAGCTCCTCGGTCAGCGCCCGCTTCTCCGGGCTGGACGCGGTGGCGATGACCCGGCCGGCGCCCCAGCGCCGGGCCAGCTGGATCGCCAGCGAGCCGACCCCGCCGGCGCCGGCGATGACGACGACGGTGTCGCCGGCGGCCAGGTGGGCGCTGGTGCGCAGCAGGTGCCAGGCGGTGGCGCCCTGGAGGACGACGGCCAGCGCCTGCTCGTCGGAGACGCCGTCGGGCACCGGCCAGGTCAGCCGCGGGTGGGCGGCGACCTTCTCGGCGTAGCCGCCGCCGTCCAGCAGCCCCACCACCCGGGGGCCGCCGCCGGCGGACGTGCCCACGAACTCCGCGCCCGGGACGAGCGGCAGCTGCTGGGGGGCGAGGTAGCTGTCCTCGATCTGGTGGGTGTCGGCGAAGTTGACGCCGGCCGAGGAGACCTCGAAGAGCTGCTGGCCGGGGCCCGGGACCGGGTCGGGCAGGTCGACGACGTCGAGGACCTCGGGGCCGCCGAAGCGGGTGATCTGCACGGCTCGCATCCTCCGAGGCTATGGCCATGCGGTGGACCGACGGTGAGCGGTGGCCTCCGGGCGGGCCCGGTGCAGTGATCGACGTGGAGGACCCGCCGCGGCGCAGCTCAGCTGACGGGCAGCGCTGCGAGCCGGGCGGCCAGTTCCGCGTTGCGCCGCAGGAAGGGCTGCCACCCGGTCGGTGCCCGGGCGCCGGGCGCCGACCTGGTGCAGGTCTCCTGCTCCCAGGCGCGGAGTCGGCCGTCCCGGATCCGGAGCCGGACCAGGACGTCGTCCGCCCAGCCGGTGACGTCCTCGTCGCCCTCCCCGCCGGGCGCGGTGACCCGCTGCGGTGCGACCACCCACTCGACCGCCTCGATCTCCTCCTGGAGCCGGGCCGCGGCCTCGTAGGCCTGCGCCCCGGCCGCGGCGTCGCGCCGGGCGGTGAGTGCCGCCAGTGCGCCGGCGACCGCCGTCGGCTCCCGGTCCAGCACGGACGCCACGGCGCTCGCCAGCCGCGCGACGGGGGTGTCCTGCCCGCCGCGCAGCCGCGCCAGCTCCCGCTCGCCGGCGGTCCGGGTCGGGCCGGCGTGGCCGAGCGGGTACAGCCGTTCCAGTCCGGACACGGCCAGCCGCACCTTGCGGGCCCCGAGGTAGGGGCCGAAGTGGCGGACCCCCGGTGCCGGCCGGTGCGCGGAGGCGAGGCCGAGACGCGGCGCCTCCGGCGAGGGATCCAGGCGGATGCTGACGGGCACCTCCAGGCCGCCGACGATCCGGTTCCACGGTGGCAGCGACCGCTCGAGCAGGTTCCGTTCGGCCCAGGCGGCCTCGTGCGCGGAGTCGCAGACCAGCGCCTCGATCCGGGCGACCCGGAGCACCATCCGCCGCAGGTGGCGGCGGTCCCGCAGGTCGCCCCAGTAGGAGCTGACCCGGCGGCGCAGCTCTGCGGCCCGCCCGACGTACAGCACGCGGCCGCCGTCGTCCCGGAAGCGGTACACGCCCGGAGCGGCCGGCAGCGCGGCGACGGCGTCCGGTCGGGCGGGCATGCCCCCATCGTGCGCACGGCCGCTGCGCCGGTGGTGGCGCCGCGCCCCACGGGCCCCACGCGTCCCACCGGCGCCGTCGTGTCCCAGTACCGGCAGGTGACGCGTCGAGGGGGACGCCCCCGTGCAGGGACGTCCCCCTCGACGTCGTCGCCCCGATGGCCTCGATCGGCGTCCCGGCTCGATCGTCCGGGACGCGCGATCGGGACCTCAGGTCACCGGGTGGTCTGCGCCTCGCGACGCGGGAGCACCCAGTCGGGCCGCACGTAGTGGCAGGTGTAGCCGAAGGGGACCTTCTGCAGGTAGTCCTGGTGCTCCTCCTCGGCCTCCCAGAAAGGGCCCGCCGGCACGACCTCGGTGACGACCTTGCCGGGCCACAGGCCCGAGGCGTCGACGTCGGCGATGGTGTCGAGCGCGACGCGCTGCTGCTCCTCGCTCGTGTAGAAGATCGCCGAGCGGTAGCTCCGGCCCACGTCGTTGCCCTGCCGGTCCTTCGTCGACGGGTCGTGGATCTGGAAGAAGAACTCCAGCAGCTCCCGGAACGAGATCTTCTCGGGGTCGAAGACGATCTCGACCGCCTCGGCGTGGTCACCGTGGTTCCGGTACGTGGCGTTCGGTGTGTCGCCGCCGGAGTACCCGACCCGGGTGGAGAGCACCCCCGGGCGCTTGCGCAGCAGCTCCTGGGCGCCCCAGAAGCAGCCGCCGGCGAGGATCGCGGTCTCAGTGGTCACGTGTGCCTCCCTCTGTCTGCAGCACGACGGGTGAACGCCGCGACCGGTGCAGGTGTTTCCTCCTCGGAGCGCGGCTTCGATGCCGGGACGGTCGATGCACCCGGACAGACGCCGACGGCCCGCCGACCGGGGGTCGGCGGGCCGTCGGCGCAGGTTCGTGCGCGGGGCGTCAGGCGACGTCGGTGCGGGCGTCGGACAGGTACTCGCGCACCGCCGGCTCGGGGACGCGGAAGGACCGGCCGACGCGCACCGCGGCCAGGTCCCCGCCGTGCACGAGGCGGTACACGGTCATCTTCGACACGCGCATGATCGCCGCGACCTCGGCCACGGTGAGGAAGCTGACCCCAGCGCGAGGCGCGGGCCGCTCGATCCCCGGCTGCACCGCGGTCGGGTGCGGGGTCCCCGGTCGCACGGCCATCGGTCGCTGACCCATCGGGCCGGCGCCGAACTGCGGGCGGGCACCCGGCGACGTGGGGCGGGCCGCCGGCTGGGGGCCGGGCACGGCGGGGCGGGTGTAGGGACGCTGGCCGTAGGCGGCCTGGCGGTGGAGAGCCGGAGCGGGGGAGCGCTGGGGCAGGGACACGTCGTTCCTCTCGGTGGCGGTCCACGGGACGCGGGTCAGGCTCGCCGTCGGCGACGCTGTGCGTCCGTGCTGCTACTGACCGTATGGGATCGGCGAGAGTGGTGCGAGGACAGTGACGGACGAGACGGACCGGTCCGGTTCGTCAGGAGTTGACCGTGCGCTCACCGGCGGGACGGCACCGGCGCGGCGTGCTCAGCCGATCCAGCGGCGCACCTGGCCGGTCAGCACGCGGCCGAACTGCAGCTCCGGGAAGTGGGCGCCGGCGCCGTAGGTGGTCTCGCCCTCGAGTTCGCGGAACAGCCGTTCCCGCACCCGCGCGGCGAGCTCGGGGTCGAGGTCGCCCATGGCGTGCCACGAGGTCTCGTCCAGCTGCACGGGGCAGGTGATCGCGTCGCCGAGCAGCAGCGCCCGGTGCACCCCGGAGGACACGACGACCGACAGGTGACCGGGGGTGTGCCCCGGGGTCATCGTGACGTCGACGCCGGGGACGACGGCGGTGTCGTCGCCGACCAGGTGGATGCGGGCGCCGTCCGTGGTCTGCATCCCGTGCCGGATGTGGGGGAGCATCCGGCTCTCCGGGTTGAGCACGAAGTGCTTCCAGTCGCCCGCGCCGAACCAGAGCTCGGCCCGGGGGAAGGTCGGCCGGCCGGCCAGGTCGAAGAGCCATCCGCAGTGGTCGAGGTGCAGGTGCGTGCAGATGACGACGTCGACGTCCTCCGGCCGCACCCCGGCCGCCCGCAGCCCGGTCATGAGCTGGCCGCCGACGAGCAGCCGCCGCGGGCCGTCGTCGTGCAGGTCCGGACCCAGCCCCGCGTCGACCAGCACCACGTGCGAGCCGGTCCGGACCAGGAAGCAGCCGATCGGCAGCCACGCCTGGCCGTGCCGGTTGAAGAGGTCCTCGTGGCCGTGGGCGGTGACGTGCTCCCCGAAGTAGCCGGGGCTCGTCCGGAACGTGCCGTCGGCGATCGGGTGGACGTCGATGTCACCGACCCTCATGAGCTGTCCTCCCCACGGTCCTCCCGCCGACCTTCCCGCAGGTCGACGCCGACGGCCAGCCGAGGAGGAGGACCCGCGTCCGGCCGGGCGGGGCTCGATGGCGCAGCCCCACCCGCCGGCCGGGGGTCAGGAGGTGCCGAACATGACCACCCAGTGCCCCCGCGTGACCTCGGGGTACCCGATGTAGGCCCAGCCGACCCCGAAGGTGGTGTAGTCCGGGCTCAGCAGCAGCGCGTTGTGCCCGGGGGACTGCTGCCACCACGCCAGCGCGGCGGGCCCCAGGGGGAAGTCGCCGCCCTCGCCCCAGTAGTTGATCTCACCGATCGGGCCGGTGTAGCCGCCGCAGTACTCGGCCCGCTCCGCGATCCCCATGCCGCGGGAGTCGATGTGGTCGGATGGCGAGAACCCTCGCTGGGCGGAGTCCAGGGCTCCCCACATGGTCGGCCGGCGCAGCGGCTCGGACGCCGTCAGGGCGGGCAGGCCGTTCTGGGCGCGGTAGGCGTTGATGTTGTCGGCCACCCACTGCTCGTCCTCGTCCCACTGCAGCCCCAGCAGGTCGGGGCCGGAGCCGTAGCCCATGTAGTTGCAGTCCTCGGGCGCGGCGGTGGCCGCGACCGGTGTGGCCAGGACCAGCCCACTGGAGACGGCGACTGCGACGGTGAACGCGCGACCGGTGGTGCGACGACGGCTGCGGGTCATGACGTCCTCCTCGAGGTGGGCGGGCCGGTCCCGACGCAGGGAGGACGCGACCCGCCCGCTCGGGCAGGACCCGGGTTCAGCGACGACCCCCGTCGGGCTGATCGGTGCGGCACCGCCGCAGCGGTTGCCGCAGGAGAGGGTGGCCCCGCGACCGGGCTCCGGTCAGCAGTAGTGCACTACTGCACTCCCGCCCGCACCGCCGCCGCTACTCGCCGTGACCCGTCGCCCCGCCCGCGGGCGACCCGCGGGCGGGGCGCACCGCGGCGACGAGGGCGGCCCGGTCGGCGAGGCCGAGCCGGGTGCAGGCGCGGTAGACGTGGCTCTCCACGGTGCGCACGGACAGCTGCAACCGGTCGGCGATCGCGCGGTTGGTCAGCCCCTCGCCGGCCAGGAGCGCGATCTCCCGTTCCCGGTCCCGGACGGGCAGCGGGCACCTCGCGGCCAGCAGCGCCGGGGTCCGCGCGCCCTCGGACACCTCGGCCAGCGCCGCGGCCCGGCCCGCCGCCGCAGCGGCCTCGGGCCACCGGCCCCGCTCCCGCGCCACCACGGCGGCCTGCGCGGCGGCGTCGGCGGCGAACAGGTACCGCTCGGCCGCCTCGAGGTCGGCCGAGACGGCCAGGAGCGCGACGGCGTCGCCCGCGGCGAGCGCCCGGGCGTGGGCCGCGGCCGCGAGGGCGGCCCGGCCGGCGGGCGCGCGGGCGAGAGCGGCCAGCCGCGGCGCCTGGTCCCGGTCGCCGAGGCAGACGGCGGTGTGGCGCACCAGCACCTCGACGGCCGACTGCCCCGACGCGTGGGCGAGGTCGGCGGCCCGGGCCAGGTGTTCCCGCGCGGCCACCGTCGCCCCCTCCGCCGCCGCGGCCCAGGCCCGGGCCAGCCCGAGGTGGGCGTCGGGGAGCCGGACGCCGGAGCGGGCCGCGCGCTCGGCCTGCGCGAGGGCGGTCCGGGCGGCGGCGGCCTCGCCGAGAACGGCGTGCGCCTGGGTCTGCAGCGCCGCGAGGACCGCCGTCCACCCGCCTCCGTGCCCCGGCAGCTGGGGGAGCACCGCCTCGACGTGCCGGACCGTCGTGCGCGGGTGCCCGCAGGCGAGCTCGGCGCAGGCCGCCAGCAGCGCGCCGAACCCGGCGGCGTGGCTCCCGGTCCGTCCGCGGACCCATCCCAGCCGCAGCCGGGCGCGTGCCGGCTCGCCCTCCAGGCACACCCCGAGGACCTCCGCGAACGCGATGTCGTGCTGCAGCGGCAGCGTCTCGAGGCTCGCTCCTGCCGCCCCGGTGCCGCGGCGGGCCAGGTCGGCGATCGGGTCACCCCGCCCCGACCAGGCCCGCGCGTACACCGCGGCCCAGCTCGCCCAGGCCGACGCCCACGGGGGGACGCCGTCGTCCGCGAGCACCTCCTGGGCCAGCCGCGCGGCGCGCCCGACCTGGCCGGACGCCATCGCGGCGGTGGCGTGCAGCGCCGCCCGGACCCGCTCCCCGCCGGGAGCGATCTCCTCGGTCCGCGCCGCGACCGGCACCCGGTGCGCCCCCTCGGCGCCCGCGGGGCGCACGCAGCGCAGGTACGCGGACGACAGCGCGACGCGGAGGCGTTCGGCGTCGGTGGCGGCCGACGCCAGCGCCGACCCCAGGGCGGTCTCCGCCTCGGTCGCCCGTGCCTGCCAGGAGAGCACGCTGGCGAGTCCGAGCCGGGCCTCGAACCCGCCCCCGGCGTCGCAGGCGGCGCGGAGGAGTCGCTCGGCGAGTTCGTAGTCGGTCAGGTCCACCGCCTGCCCCGCGGCGCGCACCAGCGTCGCGGGGTCCGGGTGCGTGTCGCCGTCGAGCCCGAGGACGGCGCTGCGCAGGGCGTCGCCGGCGCGGCGTCCCCCGGCGAAGACCTCGGAGAGCTCGCGGCGGAGCCGCCGGGCCCGCGGCGAGCTCACCCGTGCCCGGACCGACTCCGCGTACAGCGGGTGGGCGATCCGCACGTCCCACCGCGTGCCCTCCCGCCCGACGGCGGCCAGGCCCCGCTGGGCGACCTGCTCGACCGCCTCCGCGCCGGTGAGCCGGGTCAGCTGGTCCAGACCCAGGGGCTCGCCGAAGGCCAGCAGCTCCATCACCCGGCCCTGCGCCTCGGTCAGGACGCCGATCCGCTGCGCGACCAGCTCGTCCAGGGCCGGCGGCAACCCGGCCGGCCCCGCCCACCGCCACACCCCGTCGGTGCACGCCAGGCGGCCGGCGCGGCGCTCCCCGTCCACGAGGTGGCGCAGCCACAGCACGTTGCCCCGGGTGATCTCGAAGAACCGGTGCTCGCTCGCGGCGGAGACCGGGCCGCCGAGGCCGGCGCGCAGCAACGCGCCCGTCGCCGCCTCGGCCAGCGGCAGCAGGTCCAGCCGCTCGGCCAGGCCGTCCTTCCACAACGCCGTGACCGCGTCCGGCGCAGCCTGACCGCTGCGCACCGTGAGGACCATCGGGATCGCGCGCTCGGCGACGGCCTGCTGCAGCACCGTGGCCGAGACCTCGTCGAGCAGGTGGGCGTCGTCGACCGCCAGCACCCACTCGCGACCGGCGGCCTGCAGGGCCTGGGTGGCCCGCTGCACCGCGGTCACGTCCGGCTCGGCGTCGGAGTCGGTCCCGGTCCACCCCGCCAGCGCCGCGAGCGGGACGTCGCGCGAGGACGCGGTGGCCGCCACGAACCCGTGCCCGGCACCCGGGCCGCCCACCCGCGCGAGCAGCTCCCGGGCCAGCCGGCTCTTGCCCACCCCGGGGGCGCCGGCGACCACCAGGCAGCCGCGCCGCCGCACCGCCTCCACCGCCGACCGCAGCTCGTCGTCGCGCCCGGTGAACGGCCAGGTGTCCATCGACGCCGTCACCCCCAGCACCGTCGTCGGGCGGTGCACCGAGGCGACCGACGCCCCGTGCGCCGCCGGGAGCGGGACGAACCGGATCAGGTCCGGGGACACCGTCGTCCCGACCGGGCACGACGGCAACGGGCCGGCGCGCCGGCTGCGGAGTTCCGGAACCGGCGGGACGCGGCCGGTCACCCGGGGCAGCCGGGGCGGCCTCCGACGGCCCTCGGCGAGCCACCCGCCGCGGACCGCCGGGCGCGGCCGCGGCGCGGTCGTGGACAGTGGGGACCATGCAGGCACCTCTCCCGGCCGACCGGATCCTGGACGTGGCGACGCGGATCGCCGACCAGCTGCTGGAGGTCCAGACCCGGGTCAACGGGCAGATCGACGCCGCCCTGGCCGACCTGCTGCCCGGCGTCCAGGAGCGGCTGGACGTCCGACCGGCGGACGACGTCGACCTCTCCGACCTGGTGAACGCCCGGATCACCGGCCTGAGCGTCGTGGTCACGCCCGCGGCGGTGGCCACCGTCGTCCCGCTGTCGGCCGCCTCGGCCGCCACGACGCGGGCCGGACGCCGCGCCATGACCGAGATCGTCACCGGTGCCGACGACCGCCTGGCCGTCATCGCCGGCCCCTGCTCGATCCACGACCCGGCCGCCGCCGTCGAGTACGCCGGCTTCCTCGCCCGCATGCGGGAACGGCACGGCGACGACCTCGAGATCCTGATGCGGACGTACACGGAGAAGCCGCGCACCGAGGTCGACTGGAAGGGGTTCGCCTACGACCCGTTCCTCGACGGGTCCAGCCGCATCAGCGTCGGCCTCGTCGCCACCCGGGTGCTCATGTGCCAGATCACCGCCCTGGGCGTGCCGGTGGCCGCCGAACCGCTCAACGCGCTGACGCCGCAGTACGTCAACGGCCTGGTCACCTACAACGGCGTCGGCGCGCGCAACGTCACCGACCAGACCGCCCGCGAGCGGGTGTCGGGCTTCTCGTCCGTCGTCGGCTTCAAGAACTCGCCGGAGGGCAGCATCGAGGCCGCCATCTCGGCCGTCGTGGCTGCGCGGGCGCCGCACGAGTTCCTCGGTGTCGACCACCACGGGGTGTCGGCCCAGCTGTCGACGACGGGCAACGACACCGGCCACGTCATCCTGCGCGGCGCCCAGGACGGCCCCAACTACTCGGCCGAGCACATCGCGGAGACCAAGCGGAAGCTCGCGGCGCGCGGTCTGCCGGAGGTGGTCGTCGTCGACGCCTCCCACGGCAACAGCCGCAAGGACCACCGGCGCCAGATCGAGGTCGTGCGCGACCTGGCCGGTCAGGTGGCCGGCGGCGAGCGGGCGATCCGCGGCGTGATGGTGGAGAGCAACCTGGTCGCCGGCCGGCAGGACCTCGACCGCCGGCACCCCGAGGCGCTGGAGTACGGCAAGAGCGTCACCGACGCCTGCATCGACCTCGACACCACCGAGGTGGTGCTGGCCGAGCTCGCCGAGGCCGCCCGGGTGCGGCGGGGGACCCGGCAGCGGGAGGGCAGCTCCGCCGGCGCGTGACCCCGCGCAGCCGCAGCAGGCCGTCGTCGACGTGATCGGGCGGGACGGTCGGTCGCTGGGCTGGGGGTCTGTCGCTCTGTTGGGCTACCCTGACGCACCGTGCGCGCCCCGTCGGACACGCCTGACTCGAGCCTCCTGCGGGACGTCCGGGCGCGGGACCCGCAGTCCGCGGCGCGCAGCGCCGCCCTCATCCTGCTGCTGGCCGCCGTCGCCCTGGCCGGGTGGGCGCTCCTCGAGCACTCGACGCAGGCCCCGCTCGCGCGCGGGCTCTGCTGGTCGGCCGCCGGGCTCCTGGCCGCGTTCGCCGTCGTCCACCGGGTCGTGCCGGCGGAGCGCCTGGACCGGATGGCGGCCGGTGCGCTGATGTCCGTCGGAGGCGTCCTGCTCGGGGCGTTCCTGTCCCTGCTCACCGACGACACCTCCGCCGCGGCGCAGTCCTTCCTCTCCCTGCCGGTCCTGTGGGCGGCGGCCCACCTGAAGACCGCGGGCGTCGTCCTGGTGACCGGGACGACGGTGCTGGTCGACGCCGGGACGCTGCTGTACCTGCTGCCGGTCCGCGAGGCGCTGACCAACCTCGTCTTCGTGGGGGCCGTGCTGGTGCTGATGGCGGCCGTCCTCTGCCGGGCGGCGGTCCGCCAGGAACAGCTGGTCGCGGCGCTGCAGACGCAGGCGCAGGTCGACACGCTGACCGGCCTGGTGAACCGCCGCTTCTTCCAGGAGGCGCTGGTCCGGACGACCGTGCGCCGGCCGGCCCCGGGCACCGCGCTGGTGCTCATCGACGTCGACGCGTTCAAGTCGATCAACGACGCGCACGGCCACCCGGCCGGCGACGAGGTCCTCGTCCACCTGGCCGGGGTGCTGACCGAGCAGGTGCGTGCCGACGACGCCGTCCTCTCCCGGCTGGGCGGTGACGAGCTGGCCGTGCTGCTGCCCGGCTGCTCCGCGCGCACCGCCCAGCGCCGGGCCGAGGCCCTGCTGGAGGCGGTGCGCCGGACCCCCGTGACGCTCACCGACGGCACGACGCTGGCCCTGTCCATCAGCCTCGGGGTGGCCCACCTGCCGCAGGCCGCGGACAACCTGGCGGCGCTGTACGAGATCGCGGACGCCGCGCTCTACGACGCCAAGCGCGCCGGGCGCGGCTGCGTCGCCGTGGCCGCGGCCTGAGCCGCGCTCAGCTCGGGACGGCGGCGCGGTACCAGTCGCGCAGGCGCGCGAACCCCTCCTCGAGGGTCACCTCGGGACGCCACCCCAGCGCGGCCCGCGTCCGTCTCTGGTCGAACCAGTGGGCGGTCGCCAGCTGCTCGGCCAGGAACCGGGTGAGCGGGGGGACCGCGCGACGGCGCGTGGCCGCCCAGACCCCCTCCACGGCGGCGCCGGCCAGCCAGGCCGCACCGAACGGCACCCGGCCGCGCGGCCCCGGCACCCCCGCGGCCCCGCACAGCCGGCCCAGGACCTCCGCGACCGGGCGCGGCTCCCCGTTCGAGACGACCAGGGCCTCGCCGTGCACCGGCCCGCACGCGTCCACGGCGGCGACCAGGGCGGCGGCCGCGTTGTCGACGTAGGTCGTGTCGATCAGCGCCGCCCCCGACCCGATCACCGGCAGCCGCCCGGCGCGGGCCCGTTGCACGATGCGCGCGACGAGCTGGGTGTCACCGGGGCCCCAGACCAGGTGGGGGCGGACCGCCAGCACGGCGAGCGACGGGGAGTCCGCGGCCAGGGCGTCGGACTCGGCCACGGCCTTGGAGCGGGCGTACCGGCCGCGGGCCCGCGCGGGGTCGGCGGGCCCGGCGCCCACGCCGGTCAGCGGCGTCCCGGCGTGCGCGACGGACGGCGACGAGACGTGCACCAGCCGGCCGACACCCGCGGCCCGGCAGGCGCCCAGCACGGTGCGGGTGCCCTCGATATTGGCGGCGACGTACTCGGCCCACGGGCCGGTGACGTCCACCTTCGCGGCCAGGTGCAGCACGGCGTCCTGCCCGCGGGTGGCCCGCGCCACCACCGCGGGGTCGGCGACGTCCCCCAGCACCTCCGCGCACGGCAGGCCCGACGGGCGGCGCTGCAGCACCGTCACCTCGTCGCCGCGCTCCAGCAGTCCGCGGGCCGTGGCCCGGCCGAGCATCCCGCTCGCGCCGGTGACCAGCACCCTCACGGTCGGCGGGGAGCCCGGGCGCCGGCCAGCAGCCGTGCGGCGCGGCGGGCGACCTCGGCGCGGTCCACCTTCGACTGGTGCCGCACGTCGACCGGCAGCCGTGCCGCGGTCAGCACCGCCGCGACGTCGGTCCCGGCGGCGGCCCGGACCGCGGCGGCGACGTCCTCCCCGGCCAGCCGCAGCGCCGTCCGGCCGCCGCGGCGGGGGCGGACGCCGGAGGGCACGACGACCAGCACGACCGCCTGCGTCCCCGCCGGCCCGACGCCCACGGCCGCGGCGGCCGACACCCCGGCGAGCGCCTCCACCCGCTGCTCGACCCCGACCGGCGTCACCGGACCGGCCGCGGTGGTGATGACGTGCTGGAGACGGCCCTCGACCCAGAGCCGCCCCTCGGCGTCCAGGTGGCCGACGTCGCCGGTGCGGTGCCAGCCGGGGTCCCGCGACGTCGACCGCTCGAGCGCCCACAGCGCGTCGTAGCGGTCCTTGACGTGCGCGGCCCGCACGCAGACCTCGCCGGGGACGCCCGGGCGGTCGGTGAGCTCGCCGTCGGCCCGCCCGTCGGCCGACAGCGGGCTGATCCGCACGTCGACCCCGGGCAGGGGCCGGCCCACGCACACGCCGTCGCCGGTGCCCGCGGCGTCGATGCCGGCGAGGGAGACGTCGGTGACCGGCAGGACCTCGGTCATCCCGTACGGCGTGTGCGCGTCGGCGGCGGGCAGCACCGCGCGCAGCGACCGCAGCAGGGACGCCGGGACGGGGGCGCCGGCCGACATCAGCAGCCGGACCCCGGCCAGGGCCGTGCGCTGCTCGTCCGACAGGTCCGCCGCCGTGGCGGTCACGCGGCGCAGGGCCGCGGGGGAGGCGAAGACCACGGTCGCGTCGACGGCCGCCGCCGCGTCGGCCAGCGCCGCCGCGGTCAGCGAGGCCGGCGCGGTCACGTCGACGTCCGGGACGGCCGACCCGATGCCCAGCGCCGGCCCGAGGATCGCGAACGGCGCGAACGCCGCCACGAACCGGTCCTCGGCGGTGAGCCCGTAGGCGCACCGCACGAGGTCGAGCTGGGCGGCGGCCTGGCGGTGCGTGTAGACGACCCCCTTGGCCGGCCCCGTCGCCCCGGAGGTGAACAGCACGGCGCAGTCGGCGTCCAGCGGGGCCTCGGCCGGGGCGGGCGCCGTGCGGCCGAGGGCCTCCAGCCCGGCCAGCGTGTGCGCCGCCCCCAGCGCGCGCAGGGGCGCCGGGCCGGCCGCGATCCGCGAGCCGGGCAGGCCCATCAGGCGGGCGGCGGCCAGACCGGCCCGGCTGCCGACGACGGCGTCGACCGCCGCGCTGCGCAGGGCCCGGCGCATCCCGGCCAGCCCCAGGCCCTTGTCCGCGACGACGACCACGGCACCGGCGCGCCACACCGCGTACACCGCGGCGGTGAGGTCGGCCGACGGCTCCACGAGGAGGGCCACCCGGTGCCCGGGCCGGACCCCGGACGCCGCCAGCCCGGCGGCGAGGTCGGCCACCCGCCGGGCCAGCCCGGCCCAGCTCACCGTCGTGCCGCCGACCTCGACGACCGCGGGTGCGTCGTCGCCCGACCGCTCGTCCAGGGCGGACCACAGGCGGCGTCCGGCGTCCCCCACCGGGCGGGCCGGCGACTCCAGCGGGCCGGTCCCCAGGTCGGCCACCCACCGGGCCACGGCCGCGGCGTACTCCGGCGCGTCCTCGGGGAGCAGGTGCGAGGCGCCCTCGTAGCGGTGCAGCCGGGCCTGCGGCAGGCGGCGGCGCAGGTCGGCGAGGTACCGCTCGCCGAACACCGGGTCGCGCGGGCCCCACAGCAGCAGCGCCGGGACGTCGAGCGTGCGGACGCCCTCGGCGATCGCCTCCTGCGCCGGGCGGGACGGGTGGCCGGGGGAGAAGGGGATGTCGGCGACGAAGTCGCCGACCGACCGCCGGCGCGACGGCGACCGGTAGGGCGCGGCGAAGGCGTCGCGGACGTCGGCGGGCAGCGCGGGCCGCGACAGCGCCGTGGTCGCCCGGACGAAGACGGGGGTGCCGACGGTGACCGCCGCGCGCACGCCGGGCACGTCGGCCAGCCGGATCAGCGCCGGCCCGAGGTCGCCCTCGGGCATGGCGACGGCGGTGTTGGCCAGGACGACGCCGTGCAGGCCCGCCCGGTGCTCGAGGGCCCACCCGAGGGAGATGACGCCACCCCAGTCGTGCCCGACCGTGACCACCGGCCCGGCAACGCCGAGCGCCGCCGTGAGGTCCCCGAGGTCGGCCACCCGCTGCGCCAGCGACCTCGGCCCGGCCGGGCGGTCGGACCAGCCCATGCCCAGCTGGTCGGGGGCGACCACGCGCCAGCCGGGCGGGGCGGCGGCCAGCAGCCGGCGCCACAGGTAGGACCACGTGGGGTTGCCGTGGACGCACAGCAGCGTGCCGGCCGGGTCCCGGACGCCGTTGTCGAGGACGTGCCAGGTGTGCTCGACGCCGGTGCGGTCGGTGACGGGGACCAGCCGGGACCACGCAGGGTCCAGACCGGGGAGTGCCGGCGGGGGGCTCGCGGCGTCGTCCGCCCTCACCAGGCGATCTCGAGGCAGGACGCGTTGAGGCCCGAGCCGATCCCCATGAGCAGCACCCGGTCGCCGTCCACCAGCGAGTCCTGCTCGCCGGCCAGTGTGAACGGGACCGACGCCGGGCCGAGGTTGCCGCGGGTCGGGAACGTCGTCGGCACCAGCGCGGGGTCGACGGAGAACCGGTCGCACATGGCCTTGGTGTGGACCTTGGACACCTGGTGCATGACGTAGCGGCTCATGCCCTGCGCCCAGTCGAACTCCTCCGCGGCGTCGGCCCACATCTGCAGCGAGAGGTCGAGGCCGGCGTCCAGGAGGCCCTTGAGGTCGGTCCGCATCATGTCGTTGTCGCCGACGCACAGCTCGTGGTGCTCGGTGCCCGCCCGGCTCACCGACCCGACGAGGCGGTGCCCCTCCGGGTGGCGGTCGGCGCGGCCCAGCACCATGGCGACGGCTCCGGAGCCCAGCGTCAGGGTCGCGAACTGCGCCAGCACGTCCTTGGACACGGTGTCGGGCTGGTTGAGCCGGTCGACGGTGCGCTCCTGCACGGGGCGGGAGTCCTCGCCGTTGACGATCAGCGCGTGCTCGACCATCCCGGAGTCGATCATGGCGGCGGCGAGCTCCATGCCGTTGACGAAGCCGAGGCAGGCGTTGGTCACGTCGAAGTTCTGGCAGGACCGCGGCAGGCCCAGCGCGTGGTGCACCGCGACCGCGGTCGAGGGCTCCAGGTACCGGCGGCTGACCGAGGTGTTGATCATCACGCCGATCCCGGCCGGGTCGACCCCGCTCTCGCTGATGGCCTTGGCCCCGGCCGTCGCGGCGCCGTCGACGAAGGTGACGCCCTCGGGCCACCAGCGGCGCTCCCGGATCCCGGCGAGGCGCTCGAGCAGGCCGGGACGCAGCCCGACCCGCTGATAGGTGTCCGCGAGCGCCTCGTCGAGCGCGTCGGAGGTGACGACGCGGGAGGCGTCGGCGGTCTGCACGGTCAGGACGGCCGTGTTGCTGAACCGGTGGGTGGCGCTACGGCTCATGTGCGACGTCCCGTTCTCCGTTGGGCTGACTTCCGGATCCGCCGCGCCCGCTTTCATCGGCCACTACCCGACCTCCCCGACGCTATGCCACGGGCCGCCGCGGGGGAACGGGCGGGGCGCGGCGGCCGGCGACGTCCCCCGGTCAGGCCGCGCCGGCCGGTGCCGCCTCCGCGGCCAGCGCGGCCACGATGGCTCGGCGGAACCACAGCTGGGCCGCCGTCTCCCGGTGCCGCGCCTGCCAGTACAGCCGCACCTCGAAGGTGGGGATGGGGAACGGCGGGTCGACGACGACCAGCGGCCGGCCGCCGAGGACGGTGGAGCCGGCGAAGACCGGGAAGATCGCGATGAGGTTGCACCGCTCGACCAGGTGCGGCAGCGCCGAGAAGTGCGGCACCGTGACCGTCGTCCGGCGGTCCAGGTGCAGGTCGGCGAGGGTCTGCTCGGCCAGCCGGTGGCCGGTGTTGGCGGCGACCACGGCGTGCCGCCCGGCGAGGAAGTCCTCCAGGGTCATGCGGCCGTCGACCAGGGGGAAGTCGGCCCGGACCAGGCAGCCGTAGCTGTCGTCCAGCACCACGGTGCTGCGCAGGTCGCCCGGGACCGGCGTGCTCGCGATGGCGGCGTCCACCCGCCCGGCGGTCAGCCAGTCGGCGACGTGCTCGAAGTCCATCGGGACCACCTCGAGCTCGACCGACGGCGCCTCCTCCGCCAGCCGCTCCAGGATGCGCGGCAGCAGGCTCATCTCGCCGATGTCGGTGAGGCAGAGGCGGAACCGACGGGTGGCGGTGGCGGGGTCGAAGCGCCGGGTGCTCTCGACGGTGAGGTCGATGCCGCGCAGGGCGGTCCGGAAGCCGGCGTAGAGCTCCGCGGCCACGGTGGTCGGCTCCATGCCCCGGGGGCCGCGGACGAAGAGCGGGTCACCGAAGTGGTGCCGCAGGCGGGAGAGCGCGTGGCTCACCGTCGGCTGGGTCACCCGGAGGGCCTGGGCGGTGCGGGTGAGGTTGCCGGTCTCGTACACCGACACGAGCGTCCGCACGAGGTTGAGGTCCAGTTCCGCCACGCGGCCGACCATAGACGGCGTCTATGCGGCGGGGGTCAGATCATTCATTGGACCGGGCTCGGGTGGGTTCCTACGCTCCAGCGGGACCCGATCCGAGGAGCTGCGCGTGCCCACCGTCCGCACCACCACCTACGACCTCCTGCGACGGGAGGGGCTCACCACCGTCTTCGGCAACCCCGGGTCGAACGAGCTGCCGTTCCTCGCCGGCATGCCCGAGGACTTCCGCTACGTCCTGGGCCTGCACGAGGGCGCCGTCCTGGGCATGGCCGACGGGTACGCCATGGCCTCCGGGCGCCCGGCGTTCGTCAACCTGCACGCCGCGGCCGGCACGGGCAACGCCATGGGCGCCCTCACCAACGCGGTCGCCGCGCACACGCCGCTGGTCGTCACCGCCGGCCAGCAGGTCCGGGCCACGCTGGGCGTCGAGCCGCTGCTGGCGATCGCCGAGCCGGCGCAGCTGCCCCGGCCCCTGGTGAAGTGGAGCGCAGAGCCGGCCAGCGCCACCGACGTCCCGCGGACGATCAGCCAGGCGGCCCACACCGCCCGGCTGGAGCCGCAGGGTCCGGTCTTCGTCTCCGTGCCCTACGACGACTGGGGCCAGGAGGCCGGGCCCGACAGCGAGCACCTGGCCGACCGCGCCGTCGCCCAGGCCGCCTGGCCGTCCCCGGCGCAGGTCGACGAGCTCGTCGCCGTCCTGTCCGCCGCGCGGAACCCGGTGCTGGTGGTCGGGGGAGCGGTGGACGCGGTGGCCGCGAACGGGCTGGCCGTCGAGCTCGCCGAACGGCTGCGGATGCCGGCCTGGATCGCGCCGTCGGTGTCCCGGTGCCCGTTCCCCACCCGGCACGCCTCCTTCCGCGGCGTCCTGCCGGCGGCGGTGCGCGGCATCTCCACGCTGCTGGCCGGCCACGACCTCGTCGTCGTCCTCGGGGCGCCGGTCTTCCGGTACCACCAGTACGACCCGGGCTCCTACCTGCCCGACGGCGCCCGCCTGGTGCACGTCACCTCCGACCCGGCGGAGGCCACCCGCGCGCCGATGGGCACGGCCCTGGTCGGCGACCTGCGGGCCGTGCTGGAGGCGGTGCTCGAGCGGCTGCCCCAGGCCGACCGCCCGATGCCCACGCCCCGGCCCGTGCCGGACCTGCCCGAGCCGCAGCCCGGCGCGCTGTCGCCGGCCGAGGTCTTCAGCGTGGTGGACGCCGCCACGCCGGAGGACGTCGTCTACGTCAAGGAGTCGACGTCGACCACCGGCGTCTTCTGGGACCACGTCGACATCCGGCACCCGCGCAGCTTCTTCTTCCCCGCGGCCGGCGGCCTGGGCTTCGGCATGCCCGCCGCGGTCGGTGCCGCCCTGGCCCGCCCCGAGCGCCGCGTCGTCGCGCTCATCGGTGACGGCTCGGCCCACTACGGCATCACGGCCCTGTGGACGGCGGCCGCCTACCGCGTGCCGGTGGTCTTCGTCGTCCTCAAGAACGGCACGTACGCGGCGCTCAAGGCGTTCGCCGGCTACATGGGCCTGCCCGACGTGCCGGGCCTGGACATCGGCGGCATCGACCACTGCGCGATCGCCGAGGGCTACGGCGTTCCGGCAACGCGGGTCGACGACCGGGCCGGTCTGGACAAGGCGCTGCGCGAGGCGCTGGCCGGGGACGGGCCGGTGCTCATCGAGGTGCCGACCGCCTCCACCAACCCGTTCGAGTGATCTTCCCTCCACCCCCGACCGCACCTTCGAAGGGACCCCCCGCGATGAGACGATCAGCGCTGATCTCCGTGCTCGCACTCTCCCTGGCCGCCTTGAGCGCCTGCGGCTCCGACGAGGCGGCGTCCCCGGCCACGCCGGGGGAGGGCGGCACCACCGCCATCACCGTGGGGGCGCTGCCGGTCCCCGACGCTGCGGCCATCCACGTCGGCATCGACCAGGGCTTCTTCGCCGAGGAGGGGCTCGACGTCACCGTGCAGTCCACGACCGGCGGTGCCGCCGCGGTGCCCGGCGTCATGTCCGGTGACTACGCCTTCGCCTTCGGCAACTACATGTCCGGCATGGTGGCCAAGGACCAGGGGCTTCCGCTCGAGTACGTGACCAACGCGGCGGCCGCGACCGAGACCGGCGGCTTCCAGGCCGTCGTCGTCCCGACCGACTCGCCGATCCAGGAGCCGGCCGACCTGGCCGGCAAGCGGGTGTCGGTGAACAACCTGTCGAACATCAACGACACCACCATCCGCGGCATCGTCGACGCCGACGGCGGCGACTCCTCGACGATCCAGTTCCTCGAGGTCCCCTTCCCCGACGCCGTGGCCGCGGTCGTCAACGGCGACGTGGACGCCGCAACGGTCAACCCGTGGACCGAGGACATGGCGACGACGAACGGCCTGCGGGTCGTCACCTACAACTTCACCGACTTCGTGCCCGACCTCGACATCGCCGGCTGGTTCACCACTCAGGAGACCGTCCAGAGCCAGCCCGAGCTGGTCGAGGCGTTCCGGTCGGCGATGAACCGGTCGCTGGAGTTCTGCCAGGAGAACCCCGACGAGGTGCGCCGGGTCATCGGCACCTACACGCAGATGACGCCGGAGCTGCTCGACAACCTGACCCTGCCGGTGTACCGCACGGACGTGAACCAGGAGGCGCTGGCGGCCCTCGGGGCGGCCGCGGTCGAGTACGGCACCCTGAAGGCGGAGCCGGACCTCGACGCCCTGCTCTGGTAGCCCGCGTGGGCGCCGGGTGGCGCCCGTGGTGTCCTGAGAGACGGCGGACGTCCCGGGTCGACGACGCCGGACCGGATCGGAGGAGGCCCTCGTGCAGTTCTACCTGGACGGCTACCACCCCGGTGACCCGGAGCTGCCCCCCGGCGCGGAACCGCGTGCCGAGGGGGAGCCCGGGGAGCTCCCCGCGGAGGTCGACGTCCTCGTCGTCGGCACCGGCCCGGCCGGGCTGGTGCTGGCCGCGCAGCTGGCGGCCTTCCCCGGCATCACCACCCGGGTCGTCGAGCGGCGGCCCGGCCCGCTCGAGCTCGGCCAGGCCGACGGCGTCGCGTGCCGCTCCGTGGAGATGTTCGAGGCCTTCGGCATCACCGAGCGGCTGCTCAAGGAGGCGTACTGGGTCAACGAGACCGTCTTCTGGCGCCCGGACGACGGGGACCGCACGCGCATCGCGCGCAGCGGCCGGATCCAGGACGTCGAGGACGGCCTGTCGGAGATGCCGCACGTCATCGTCAACCAGGCGCGGATCCAGCAGCACCTGCTCGACCTCATGCGGCGCTCGCCCGGGCGCGTGACGCCGGACTACGGCCTCGAGGTCCGCGACGTCGTCGTCGGCGACTCGGGCGACCACCCGGTCGAGGTCACCCTCGCGCGGACCGGCTCCGACCGGGAGGGGGAGGAGGTGACCGTCCGTGCCCGGTACGTCGTCGGCTGCGACGGGGCGCGCAGCACGGTGCGCCGCTCGATCGGCCGGGAGCTGCGCGGCGACTCGGCCAACCAGGCCTGGGGCGTCATGGACGTCCTCGCCGTGACCGACTTCCCGGACATCCGGTTCAAGGCGGTGATCCAGTCCGAGGCCGGCAACATCGTGCTCATCCCGCGCGAGGGCGGCTACCTCGTCCGGTTCTACATCGAGCTCGAGGACCTCGCGCCCGGCGAGCGCGTGGCGGCGCGCGGGATCACCGTGGACCGGCTGATCGAGTCGGCCCGGCGGATCCTCTCCCCGTACACGCTCGACGTGCGGGACGTCGTCTGGTGGTCGGTGTACGAGATCGGCCAGCGGCTCACCGACGCGTTCGACGACGTCCCCGCCGACCAGGTCGGGTCCCGCCTGCCGCGGGTGTTCATCGCCGGCGACGCCTGCCACACGCACAGCCCGAAGGCCGGGCAGGGCATGAACGTCGGGATGCAGGACGGGTTCAACCTCGGCTGGAAGCTCGCCGCGGTCGTCGAGGGCCGCGCCGCACCGGAGCTGCTGGGCACCTACTCCGCCGAGCGCCAGGCGGTCGCGCAGCGGCTGATCGACTTCGACCGCGAGTGGGCGGCGAAGCACAGCGCCCGGCCCACGGACGCCGGGGGCGAGGGCGGCGACGCCCCGGACCTGCAGCGCCTCTACTCCGAGCAGGGCCGGTTCACCGCCGGCGTGGCGACGCACTACGAGCGCTCGCTCATCACCGGCGCGACGACCTCCCAGGACCTCGCCAAGGGGTTCGTCATCGGCGAGCGGTTCCACTCCGCGCCCGTCGTCCGGCTCGCCGACGCCAAGGCGGTGCACCTCGGGCACGTCGCGCGGGCGGACGGCCGGTGGCGGCTCTACGCGTTCGCGGACGCGGCCGACCCGCGCGCTGCGGACTCCCGGCTGCGGGCGTTCTGCGAGTTCCTCGCGGAGTCCGACCGGTCGCCGGTCCGGCGGTACACGCCCGAGGGGGTCGACGTCGACGCGGTGTTCGACCTGCGCGCCGTCGTCCAGCAGGGCCACCGGGATCTGTCGGTCACCGGGCTGCCGCCGCTGCTGCTGCCGCGGAAGGGCCGGTTCGGCCTGGTCGACTACGAGAAGGTCTTCTGCCCCGACCTGAAGGCCGGGACCGACGTGTTCGACCTGCGCGGCATCGACCGCGCGCAGGGCTGCCTGGTCGTCGTCCGTCCCGACCAGTACGTCGCGCACGTCCTGCCGCTGGACGCCACCGACGAGCTGGCTGCGTTCTTCGCCCGGTTCATGGTCGAGCCGGGGGCCCGGTGAGCGCGGCCGGCGACTCCCGGCTCAGGCCTGGTGCACGCTGGTGACGCGGTAGACGCCGGGGGCCGAGTCGGTCATGTCGATGAACCGGCGCTCGTCCTCGAGCACCTCGGGGCGGGCGTTGACCATCACCGCCCGGTAGGCCTCCGGGTCGTCGAAGTAGGCCATCGCGAACCCCTCGTACTCGTGGCGGCCGACCCCGGCCGCGCGGGCGGCGAAGGAGCTGGCCTTGGGGTCGGCGTGGAACTGCCGGTACCCGCTGCCCCGCGCGTCCGCTCCGGGCTTGACCAGCCACCCGTGCCGGTTGAGCCAGTGCGAGTGGTGGGCGTCCCAGCTCATGGTCAGCGCCCGGCTGATCACCACGAGCGTCACGACGTCGGTCTCCCGCGGCGTGAACGGGTAGACCGTGCCGACCTGGGCGTAGGAGTCCCCGGCGTCCACCAGGTCCCCGAGCCGGCCGGCCAGGCCCGCGAAGACGGGCACGAGCTCGGCGAGGGGAGCGTCGTCCCACCCGGCCTCGATCTCCGCGTCGAAGGGCTGCCCGCCCATGGCCAGCTGGTGCGAGCTGCCGTCGACCACCCCGTCGAGGAGGTCCAGCACGCGGACCCGGGCCCCCGGACGGTCCCCGACCTGACCCCACACGCGGGCCGCCTCCTCCTCGAGGGTGGCGCGCAGCCCCTCGCGGTCGCCGGAGCCGGCGCGCAGGAGCAGCGACGTCATGGTCTTCACGGGGCGGTCACGAACGGCGAGGCGTCCAGCTCCTCGGTGACGAAGTCGTGCTCGACCATCAGGTCCGCGAGGTCCTGGAGCTCGTCGGTGTCGTCCGGCGCGATGTAGGTCGGCAGGGCCACCTGCTCGATGAGCTCCGGGGACAGCGTCGTGTAGGTGCCCAGGATGTCGCGGACGGCCTGCGGGTCGTCCATCGCGATGTCGGCGCCCTTGGCCAGCGCCCGCTGGAAGGCCGCCACGGTGTTCGGGTTCTGCTGGGCGAACTCGCGGCTGACGGCGAAGCCGCCGACCGGGATGCCGGTGAGCTGGTCGTTGACCGCGTCGAGCACCTGCCGCGCGCCGGCCGCCTCGATCATGGTGGTGAACGGCTCCACGCTGAACGAGGACTGGATCCGGCCGGCCTCGAGCGCGGCGGGCATGTCGGCGAGCGGGATCTCGACGAAGTCGACGCCGCTGGGGTCGACCCCCTCGTCCTCCAGGTCGATCAGCGTCCGCAACTGCGTGATGTTGTTCAGCGTGTTGATCGCGATGGTGGTGCCGGCCAGGTCGGCCGGCCCCTGGATCGGCGACGAGGCCGCCACGAAGACGCCGTTGCCCGGCTCCTCCTCGCCGATCGCCGTGGTCTGGCCCACCGACAGCAGCGGCAGCCCCTGCTGGACGCCGACGAGGAAGGCGACGTTCTGGCCGAACGTCACGTCGAGGTCGCCGGCGATGAGGGCGGGGACGGCGGCCGCGCCACCCTGGGTGGCCTCGGCGGTGACGGTGAGCCCCTCGTCCTCGAAGAAGCCCTCCTGGATGGCCAGGTAGAGCGGCGCCACCTCGGGGATGGGGAGCGTGCCGACGGTGAGCTCGGCCTTCTCCGGTCCCCCCGTGCCCGACCCGCTGGGGGCGGCGGCCGGCTCGGCACTGCCGTCGTCACCCCCGCACGCCGCGAGGGTCGCCACCAGCACGCCGGCGGTCAGCGTGCTGGTCATCCACCTGAGCTTGGGCACGGCAACTCCGGGGCGTCGAGGGAGGTGGGAGGGAATGCATACGTATTCCTAGTGATGCGCGCCACAGGCGTCAAGGCGGCGCACGCGGACACGCACCCAGGTCGCACGGCCGGCGCGGCGCGGGGGAGGAGGACGGTGAGACGGGCGGGGCCGGCATGACTCCGTATGCCCGGTCGGGCACTCCCCGATGCCGTCGGCCGGGGCGGCCGCTCGGTGTCGGCCGCGCCTCCCGGTCCCGGCCGCGGGAAGCGGGGACCGGCCCGATCGACCGCCCCGGCCCCGGACCCCGCACTGCGCGGGTGTGACCTGCGGCCACCGACTAGGTTCGGCACCCGACGGAGTGGTCGGCGCAGGGGAGTGGCACGTGGGCAGATCGGTGCTCGTGACCGGCGGCAACCGGGGGATCGGGCTGGCCATCGCCCGCTCCTTCGCCGAGCAGGGCGACTCGGTCGCGGTCACCCACCGCGGCAGCGGCGCCCCCGACGGGCTCTTCGGCGTGCAGTGCGACGTCACGAGCGCCGAGGACGTCGACCGGGCGTTCGGCGAGGTCGAGGAGCACCAGGGCCCGGTCGAGGTGCTGGTCAGCAACGCCGGCATCACCCGGGACGGGCTGCTCATGCGGATGAAGGAGGAGGACTTCACCGACGTCCTCGACGCCAACCTCACCGCCGCCTACCGGGTGTCGAAGCGGGCCGCGGCCAAGATGGTGCGGGCCCGCTCGGGCCGGATCGTCTTCATCTCCTCCGTCGTGGGGCTGCTGGGCTCGGCCGGCCAGACCAACTACGCGGCGTCGAAGGCCGGGCTGGTGGGCCTGGCCCGCTCGATCGCCCGGGAGCTGGGCAGCCGCGGCATCACCGCCAACGTGGTGGCGCCCGGCTTCGTCGAGACGGACATGACGGCGGCGCTGCCGGAGAAGCGGCAGCAGGAGATCCTCGGGCAGGTGCCGCTGGGGCGCTACGCCTCGGCGGAGGAGATCGCGGGCGTGGTGCGCTTCCTGGCGAGCGACGCGGCCGGCTACATCACCGGGGCGGTCGTCCCGGTCGACGGCGGACTGGGAATGGGGCACTGATGGGCGGCATCCTCGAGGGCAAGAAGGTCCTGGTCACCGGGGTCCTCACCGAGGCGTCGATCGCGTACGCGACCGCGCGCATCGCGCAGGAGCAGGGCGCCACCGTCGTCCTGTCCAACTTCGGCCGCGCCCTGTCGCTGTGCCAGCGGATCGCCAAGCGGCTGCCCCAGGAGGCGGCGGTCATCGAGCTGGACGTCACGAGCACCGAGCACCTGTCGACGCTGGCCGACCGGCTGCGCGAGCAGGGCTTCGACACCCTCGACGGCGTCGTCCACTCGATCGGCTTCGCCCCGCAGGAGGCGATGGGGGAGGGCTTCCCCGAGGTCGCGTGGGAGCACGCCGCGACGGCGTTCCAGGTCTCGTCGTGGTCCTATGCCTCGCTCACCCAGGCCTGCCGGCCGCTGCTGGCCAACCCGTCCTCGGTCGTCGGGCTCACCTTCGACGCCTCCGTGGCCTGGCCGGTCTACGGCTGGATGGGGGCGGCGAAGGCGGCGCTCGAGTCCGTCAGCCGCTACGTGGCGCGCGAACTCGGTCCCGAGGGCGTGCGGTCCAACATCGTCGCCGCCGGCCCGCTGCGGAGCATGGCGATGAAGTCCATCCCGGGCAGCGCCCAGTTCGAGGAGGCGTGGGAGGGCCGCGCCCCGCTGGGCTGGTCGGTCACCGACACCGAGCCCGCCGGCAAGGCCGTCGTCGCCCTGCTGTCGGACTGGTTCCCCGCGACCACCGGCGAGATCGTGCACGTCGACGGGGGTTTCCACGCCGTGGGCGTGTGACCGCATCCGTCGTCGCCCCTCCCCGAGAAAGAACGGACGTGCCCCGCTCCACCGTCGAGATCACCCCAGCAGGACAGCGACCCGACGAGGAGCCGTCGCTGGCCGTCCGCAACAACGGCGGGATCCTGCCGTCGTCCGACCCCGCTCCGGCCGGACGACGGGACGCGCTGCTGCTCCTGTCCTTCGGCGGGCCGGAGGGGCACGACGACGTGATGCCGTTCCTGGAGAACGTCACCCGCGGCCGCGGCATCCCCCGGGAGCGGCTCGAGGCGGTCGCCGAGCACTACCACCACTTCGGCGGGGTCAGCCCGATCAACGAGCAGAACCAGGCGCTGCTCGCGGCGCTGGAGGCCGAGCTGGCCGCGGCCGGGGTGGACCTGCCGGTCTACTGGGGCAACCGCAACTGGGCGCCCTACGTCGAGGACGTGTGGCGGCAGATGGCCGACGACGGCGTCGAGCACGTCTACGTGCTGGCGACGTCGGCCTACGCGTCGTTCTCGGGCTGCCGCCAGTACCACGAGGACGTCGCCCGGGCGCGGGCCGCGCTCTCCGGGGACGCCGCCGCGCCGGGCGGCCCGACCGCGGAGAAGCTGCCGCACTACTTCGACACCGCCGGCTTCGTGCAGGCCAACGCCGATGCGCTGTCCGCGGCGCTGGCCACCCTGCCCGACGACGTCCGGGACACCGCCCGGCTGGTGGCGACCGCGCACAGCATCCCGGACTCGATGGCCGCCGTCGCGGGCCCGGCCGGCGGGGCCTACCAGGCCGAGCTGCTCGTGACCGCGCAGAAGGTCGTCGACGCCGCCGTCCCGGGCCGGCCCTTCGACCTGGTCTGGCAGAGCCGCAGCGGCCCGCCGTCGGTGCCGTGGCTCGAGCCCGACGTCAACGACCACCTGCGGGCGCTGGCGGAGCGCGGCGAGCGGGCCGTCGTCGTCTTCCCGGTCGGCTTCGTGAGCGACCACCTCGAGGTCGTCTGGGACCTCGACAACGAGGCGGAGCAGACGGCCCGGGAGCTGGGGCTGGCCTTCGCTCGGGCCGGGACGGCGGGCACGCACCCGGCGTTCGTCCGCTCGCTGGTGGACCTGCTCCGCGAGCGGCGCGCCGGGGGCCCGCCGCGGCTGGGCACCAGCTGCCCCGCCGCGTGCTGCTTCGTGGCGCCGCGGCCCCGCCCGACCGGCTGAGCCGGCCGCCTGACCCCCATTGCCGGGGCTTCTCGTCCGTTGCCGGTCCTGCAGCACCGGCACAGCGCGAGGAACCCCGGCAACGCCGCCGCGGACTACCTCGGGACGGCGTTGAAGGCGGCGGTGACCGCGTCCCGCACGGCCTCGCCCAGCGGGCGCAGCGCGTCGTCGCGGGCCGCCGCCTGGCCGTGGGTGACGGCGCCGCCCGGGGCGTCGGTGAGCGCGAGGTCGAGCACGCGGGCCAGCCGCTGGGCGCGGGCGAGCAGCGACAGCGCCAGCGGGTCCGAGCCGGGCGGCATGCCGGGGACGTGTGCGGCCTGGGCCAGCCCGGCGAGCAGCGTCGGGACCTCCGGGTGCCAGCGGGCGAGGTCGAGCCGGCCCAGCGTCCGCGCGGCGTCGGAGATGGCCAGGTCGAGCTCTCCGGAGACCGCGCGCAGGTTCCCCTCGACCGGCGGCGGTGCCGGCGCGGCGCCGTCCAGGGAGAAGGCGCTCCACTGCACGGCCTCGGGCCCGAGCGGCTCGGGCACCAGCGCGAGCCGGTCGCCGACGGCGGCCTGCCCCGCCTCCAGCGCCAGCTCGGTGAGCCCTGGCACGCGGGGCAGCCCGCGGACGTCGCCCGGCACCGGCAGCACCAGCCGGAACCGGCGCTCGCCCAGGCCGCGCAGCGCGGTCAGGGCCCAGCCGAGGGGGACCGCCTCGTCGGTCCCGGGGAGGCCGGAGACCCGGTGCGCGGTGTCGCCGACCAGCGCGTCGAGCGCCTCGTCGTAGGAGCTGCGGCCGGAGAGCCAGGCGGTCGCCCAGACCGCGAACCGGCCCGCGGGGAAGTCGTGCACCCAGCGAGGTTATGCCGGGCCCCCGGCCAGGTGACGATGGTGTTGAGATCGGTCACACTGCCGTCCGATTCTGCGAGAGTGATCACGTGGACGCCTGGCTGCTGTGGCTCATCGCATCGGGCCTGTTCGCCGCGGGGGAGATGGCGAGCATGGACCTGGTGCTGCTCATGTTCGCCGGTGGCGCGCTCGGCGGGATGACCGTCGCCCTGCTCGGCGGTGCCGTCGTCCTGCAGCTGGTCGGGTTCATCGTCGTCTCGGCGGTGCTGCTGGCCCTGGTCCGGCCGCTGGCCAAGCGGCACCTGACCCAGCGCACCCCCGAGCAGCTGGACGGCGTGGCGACGCTGATCGGCCGGACGGCCCGGGTGACCCAGGCCGTCGACGGGCACGGCGGCCGCATCCGGCTCGGCGCCGACGAGTGGACCGCCCGCAGCCAGTACGGCGGCGAGAACTTCCCCGTGGGGGCCACCGTCCGGATCCTCCAGGTCGACGGGGCCACGGCCGTCGTCGGCGACGCCCTCGAGCTCGACTGAACCCCGCACCACCCGACGAAGGGAACTCCGTGGAGCCCGCACTCATCGCCTTGATCGTCATCGCGCTGCTGGTGGTCATCGTGGTCGCCAAGAGCGTGACGATCGTGCCGCAGGCGCAGGCCAAGGTCGTCGAGCGCCTCGGTCGCTACAGCCGCACGCTGTCGCCGGGCCTGTCGATCCTGGTGCCGTTCATCGACCGGGTCCGCGCCACCATCGACCTGCGCGAGCAGGTCGTCTCCTTCCCGCCGCAGCCGGTGATCACCGCCGACAACCTGCAGGTCGGCATCGACACCGTCGTCTACTTCCAGGTGACCGACCCGCGGCTGGCCGTCTACGGCATCGCGAACTACATCACCGGCATGGAGCAACTGACCACCACGACGCTGCGCAACGTCGTCGGTGGGCTCAACCTGGAGGGCGCGCTGACCGGCCGCGACGGCATCAACAGCCAGCTCCGGGAGGTGCTCGACGGCACCACCGGGCCCTGGGGTCTGCGCGTGGCCCGCGTGGAGATCAAGGCGATCGACCCGCCGCCGTCCATCCAGGACTCCATGGAGAAGCAGATGCGCGCCGACCGGGACAAGCGCGCGGTGATCCTCACCGCCGAGGGGCACCGGCAGGCGGCGATCACCTCCGCCGAGGGCGAGAAGGCCTCGGCGATCCTGTCGGCCGAGGGCCGCAAGCAGGCGGCGATCCTCGAGGCGGAGGCCGAGCGGCAGAGCCGGATCCTGCGGGCCGAGGGCGAGCGGGCGGCGCTGTTCCTGCAGGCGCAGGGCCAGGCCAAGTCGATCGAGACGGTCTTCCAGGCCATCCACGACGGCAAGCCCGACCAGGGGCTGCTGGCCTACCAGTACCTGCAGACCCTCCCGCAGATCGCGCAGGGTGACGCCAACAAGATGTGGATCGTCCCCAGCGAGTTCAGCAAGGCGCTGGAGGGGCTGGCCAACCTCGGTGGCGCCGGCAGCGGGACGTCGTGGATGGACGTCGGCTCGTCCGGCGACGGCGGCTCGCGCCCGGCGGACGGCGGACTGGACACCAGCGGCTGGTTCGAGTCCCAGCTGCCGCGGGCGGCCGACCAGCCGGAGGCCCGGATCGAGCTCTCCAGCATCACCGACAGCGCGCCGGCCATCCCGACCCCGCCGCCGCTGTCCCAGGTGACCGAGGACGTGCTCGACAGCGGGCCGGCCGCCGACCCGGCCGTGCGGGAGCAGTTCGGCGGGAACGGCGACGCGCCGCCCCGCGGCTGACCACCCTCACCACACAGTTGATCATGGGGTTGTCGGCCCGCGCCCGCGGGGACAACCCCCAGGTCACTTGGATGGCCATCCTGCACGGTCCCCCCCCCACCCTGGGCTCGGGGGGGGGGCGGGGTGGCCA
>NZ_JBJGYQ010000023.1:0-96708 GCF_054050075.1 Geodermatophilus sp. SYSU D00965
GCCTGGTCCCACCGCACATCCGCCGCGCCGCGGAGGTCCGCGACGGCGGCTGCGTGTTCGCCGGCTGCGGCGCTCCCACCTGGTGGTGCGACGTGCACCACGTGCTGGAGTGGATCAACGGCGGCCAGACCAGCCTCGAGAACTCCGCGCTGCTGTGCGAGCGGCACCACACCAAGGTCCACCACGGCTTCCGCGTCGAGCGACAACCCGACGGCCGATGGCGCACCTGGCGCCCCGACGGCACCCCGATCCACACCGGCCCGCTGCTCCCCGCCGCCGCCTGACCCCACCCGACCCGATCCGCTGTGGCGTCGGACGGGTCGGCGCGCGGCCGCACGGCGTGGCCACGCGGCGGGCCCGCTACTGCCCGCCGCCGCCTGACCCCTCCGACCCGCGTGGCGTCGGAAGGGTCGGCGTGCGGCCGCACGACGTGGCCCCCGAGCCGTGGACTGCAGGCGAACAGCGCCGGTCAGAGCTGGACGCCGGCCACCTCACTGCGCGGCGTCCAGCCCTTGGCCAGACGTTTTCCCCGCCGGGCGCATCGAGGTGCCCAGCGCGACGAACCACTCCTCGGACGAACAGCTCCGCACCCCGGTCCGCGACCGCGCGCATCGTCCGCACCCCGGTCCGCGACCGCGCGCATCGTCCGCTGGGACGCCAACCGAGGACCCCGCACCCGCGCTTCCTCCCCGGTGGCGGTCGCCGGCGCGGCCCGCGGGGACCGGCGGCCGAGCAGCCCCGTCGAGCGCGTTCCACGTGGAACCGCACGGTCGTACCGTGCCGCCATGGGCGCCACTCACGAGGTCACGAACCAGGTCCCGCCGCTGGCCGGGCACGACCCGATCGCCGGGGACGCCGCCCTCGCCGAGGCCTGCGTACGGCACGCCGACTCCGCGGCCCTGGACTCGCTCAAGGCGCTCGGCGCCCTCGCCGGCAGCGAGCAGGCGCAGGAGTGGGGGCGGCTGGCCAACGAGAACCCGCCCCGCCTGCGGACCCACGACCGCTACGGGCACCGGGTCGACGAGGTGGAGTTCCACCCCGCGTGGCACGACCTCATGCGCACCGCGGTCGAGCACGGGCTGGCCGGGGCGCCGTGGGCGCCCGTGTCGTCCGCCCACCCCACCACCCCGGCGGACCCCCACGCGCACGTGCGCCGAGCCGTCGGCTACCTCGGCTGGACCCAGGTCGAGATGGGCCACGCCTGCCCGGTGACCATGACCTACGCCGTCGTCCCCGCGCTGCGCGCCGCCCCCGACCTGGCCGCCCGCTACGAGCCCGGCCTCACCGCCACCGCCTACGAGTTCGGCCTCGCCGAGCCGACGGGCAAGCGCGGCCTGGTCGCCGGCATGGGCATGACCGAGAAGCAGGGCGGCTCCGACGTCCGCGCCAACACCACCCGCGCCGTCCCGGAAGCTGACGGCAGCTACGCCCTGACCGGCCACAAGTGGTTCACCAGCGCCCCGATGAGCGACCTCTTCCTCGTCCTCGCGCAGCTCCCCGAGGGTGTCTCCTGCTTCCTCGTCCCCCGGGTGCTGCCCGACGGCAGCCGCAACGTCTTCCGGCTGCAGCGGCTCAAGGACAAGCTCGGCGACCGCTCCAACGCCTCCAGCGAGGTCGAGTTCGAGGGGACGACGGGCTGGCTGGTGGGCGAGCCCGGCCGCGGGGTCCCCACGATCATCGAGATGGTCAACGCGACCCGGCTGGACTGCGTCCTCGGCTCCGCGGCCACCGTCCGCGCCGCGCTCACCCAGGCCGTCCACCACGCCCGGCACCGGCGGGCGTTCGGCGCGCTGCTCGCCGACCAGCCGCTCATGCAGAACGTCCTCGCCGACCTCGCGGTGGAGAGCGAGGCGGCCACCGCGCTGGCCGTCCGGCTGGCGGCGGCCGTCGACGCGGGGGAGTCGGCCTTCCTCCGCCTGGCCGGCGCCGCCGCCAAGTTCTGGGTCTGCAAGCGCACCCCCACCGCGGTCGCCGAGGCCATGGAGGTGCTGGGCGGCAACGGCTACGTCGAGGAGTCCGGGCTCCCGCGGCTCTACCGGCAGGCCCCGCTCAACTCCATCTGGGAGGGCTCGGGCAACGTCATCGCCCTCGACGTGCTGCGGGCCATGAGCCGCTCCTCGGACTCGCTGGCCGCCGTCCGCGCCGAGATCGACCTCGCCCGCGGAGCCGACCCGAGGCTGGACGCCGCGGTCGCCCGGCTGGCCGCCGAGCTCGCCGACCCCGACCAGCTGCCGATGCGCGCCCGCCGCGTCGCCGCCCTGCTCGCGTTGTGCCTGCAGGGGTCGCTGCTGCTGCGGTTCGCCCCGGACGCGGTCGCCGACGCGTTCTGCGCGACCCGCCTGGCCGGCGACTGGAGCCCGGCGCTGGGGTCCCTCCCGGCCGGGTCGGCCGTGCGCCGCATCATGGACCGGGCGACAGTGGAGGCTGCCTGAATTACACGCGTGCCGTTACCCTCGGTACTGCGTCGGACGCCGGATCCGTGGGGGGACGGGCCGTGGCGTCGTCCCACCGACGGGGGTCGACGAACGCTGCAGGGGGAGAGTGAGCTGGCTGGTGCACGGACACGTCCGGGGTGAGCACGTCGCCACAGCCGACCCCTTGTCCTCGGTTGCCGACGCCGTCTACCGCCTCGACCGCGACTGGCGGTTCACGTACGTCAACGCCGCCGCGGAGGACCTGTTCGGCGACGACGCCGACGAGATGGTCGGGCGGTACGCCTTCGAGCTCTTCCCCGAGGTCCGCGGCACCGTCATCGAGGACGAGTACCGGGCGGTGCTCGCCGACGGGCGACCCCGGACCTTCGAGTACTTCTACGTCCCCTTCGGCCGCTGGTTCGAGATCCGCGCCTTCGCCGACGCCGACGGGCTCACCGCGTTCCTGCGCGACATCGACGAGGAGCGCCGCAGCGAGCGGCGGACCGCGGCCGAGCTGCACCAGGTCTCCGCCGTGCTCGAGGCGCTGCCCCAGGCCACCGCGCTGATCGACCCGGACGGCCGGATCGCCTCGGTGAACCGCCGGTGGCACGCCGCGAGCGAGCTCGTCCGCGCCGCCGGGTTGCGGCCCGGCGCGGTCGGGGACGACTACCTGGAGGTCCTGGCGCAGAACCTGTCCCTCGCGGACCTGCGCACCATCTCCACCGGCATCGGGGAGCTCCTCACCGGCGGCCCGGGGACGGCCGACCGCGCGTTCGTCCACGACTACGCGCACGCCTTCGGCGCCGACCCCCAGTGGTTCCGGCTGCAGGCCGCGCGGGTCGAGCACTCCGGGCAGGTGGTCGTCACCCACACCGACATCACCGAGCGGGTCCGCGTCCAGGAGCAGCTGGCCTGGCAGGCCAGTCACGACGACCTGACCGGGCTGCCCAACCGCTCGCGGTTGCTGCAGCTGATCGGCGAGGCCCTCGCCGATCCCCGGGCCCGGGCGTCGCTGCTCTTCCTGGACCTCGACGGGTTCAAGACGGTCAACGACTCCCTGGGCCACGAGGTCGGCGACGAGCTGCTGCGCCAGGTGGGCGCGCGGCTGGCCGACCAGGTGCGGCCCACCGACGCCGTCGGCCGGCTCGGCGGCGACCAGTTCCTCGTCCTGGCCCGCGGGTGCGACACCTCCGAGGCCGCGGCGCTGGCGTTCCGGCTGCAGACGTCGTTCACCCGCCCCTTCGTCGCCAACGGCATCTCCGTCCCGCTGTCGGCCAGCATCGGCGTCGCCTCCGCGCAGCCCGGCGCCCAGCAGGCGCACCAGCTGCTCAGCGACGCCGACGCCGCGGCCTACGCGGCCAAGGGGTCCGGCCGCGACCGCATCCACCTGTTCTCCCCGGGGCTGCGCGAGGCCGCGCGCTGGCGGCTGGAGGTGGCCAACCGGCTGCGGGACGGCGCGGTCGACGAGTTCGTCGTCCACTACCAGCCGGTCGTGCGCGTCGACACCGGCGAGATCGACGGTGTGGAGGCGCTGCTGCGCTGGAACCACCCCGAGCGCGGGCTGCTCTCGCCCGACGCCTTCCTCTCCGTGGCCGAGGAGACCGGCCAGCTCATCCCGATCACCCGCTGGCTGCTGGGTGAGACCACCCGCCAGGCCGCGGAGTGGGCCGCCCAGGGCCTGCCGCTGCGCATGTCGGTCAACATCAGCGCCCGGCACTTCTCCGCCGAGACGCTGGTCCGCGACGTCCGGGTGGCCCTGCACGACTCCGGGCTGCCCCCGGAGCGGCTCGTGCTCGAGCTGACCGAGACCAGCGTCGCCGAGGACCCCACCCGCGCCGAGGACCAGCTGTCGGTGCTGCGCAACTTCGGCGTCCGCGTGGCGATCGACGACTTCGGGACCGGCTGGTCCTCCCTCGCCCAGCTCCTCGCGCTGCCCATCGGCACGCTGAAGATCGACCGCTCGCTGCTGACCGCGGCGGCGCGGCTGGCCGCCGGCGGCACCGGCGCGGTGCTGGCCGCGATCGTCTCGCTGGCCCGGACCCTGGGCATCCGGTCGGTCGCCGAGGGCGTGGAGACCGCCGAGCACCTGCAGATGGTCCGGGAGGCCGGGTGCGACCTGGCCCAGGGCTACCTGGTGGCCCGCCCCATGCCCGCCGGGGACGTCACCCGCTGGGCGTCCCGGGTCCGCGCCGCCGGCGGCGACTCCTGCGCCCTGGCCCTGCAGAGCCGACGGTGACGGCCGGCCGGTGAGCGCGTCCCGCCTCCGGCGGAGGGTGTCCCGTCGGGCCACCGCACCCGCCGGTCCGCCGCGCCCGGCCGGTCCGGCGTCCCCCGCGCCGGCGGCGACCCGGCAGACTGCCCCCGTGAGCGATCTCGACCTGGACCTGGCCGGCGAGCCGGACGCCGACACCGCCGACGGTGCGCCCGAGGGGCGGGCCCGCCCGGCGCTGGACCTGCTCATCTGGGACGCGCCCAACATCGACATGACCTTGTCGACGGTGATCGGGGCCCGCCCGACGGCCGCCTCCCGGCCGCGGTTCGACGCCATCGCCGCGTGGTTCGTCGACGGCGCGGGCGACCCCGGGGCGCCGGACGCCCCCGAGGTCGAGGCGTGCGTGTTCGCCAACATCCCGCCGGTCGTCGGCTCGCTGCAGCGGTGGGTGGAGGCGCTGCGCAGCTTCGGGTTCGCCGTCTTCGCCCGGCCCAAGACCCAGCCGGACGACGACATCGACCAGGACATGCTCGACCACATCGCCGTCCGGCAGCACAGCCACCGGCTGCGCCGGCTGGTCGTCTTCTCCGGGGACGGCCGCAACTTCGCCGAGCCGCTGGAGCAGCTGGCCCGCTCCGGCACGCAGGTCGTCGTCGTCGCGTTCAGCGAGGTCGCCGGCTACGCCATCGGGTCGGACCTGCTGGAGTTCATCGACATCGAGGACGTGCCCGGCGCCTTCGTCGAGCCGCTGGACCGCGTGCGGCTGGACGCCCTGCCGCCGGACGGCGCGTGGCTGCGGCCCACGCGGAGCCTGCGCGACTTCGTGTCCGGCTTCCTGCGCCGCAACGGCTGACGGGTGGCAGGCGGGGGATCCGGGCCGGTCGCCAGCGAGGACCTCCTGGTCCCGGGTGAGACCTGCTGGCGGGTGGAGCGGGCCGAGCAGCACGCGGTGTTCGTCGACGCCGCGGACTACTTCGCGGCGCTCAAGGGCGCGGTGCTGCGGGCCCGGCGGCGGGTGCTGTTCATCGGCTGGGACTTCGACCCGCGCATCCGGCTGGACCCGCGCGGCTCCGGACGGCGGCGCACGGGCGCCCGGCGCGCGGACAAGCTCGGCCGGGTGCTCGAGGACGCCGTCAAGGCCAACCCGCAGCTGGAGATCGGCGTCCTGCAGTGGGACTACGGGATGCTGCTGGCCCTCGGCCGCGGGCTGGCCCCGATCGTGCTGCTCAACCGGCGCACCCCGTCCCGCCTGACGATGACCGTCGACACCCACCACCCGGTCGGCGGCGCGCACCACCAGAAGATCGTGGTGATCGACGACTGCCTGGCCTTCGCCGGCGGCATCGACGTCACCGCCGACCGCTGGGACACCGCCGAGCACCTCGACCGGCACCCGCTGCGCCGTCGTCCCTCGACCCACCGGCCCACCGGCCCGTGGCACGACGTGACCAGCCTGGTGTCCGGCCCTGCCGCGCGGGCGCTCGGGGACCTGGCCCGCGAGCGCTGGGCGAGCGGCACCGGCCGTCCCCTCGAGCCGGTCCCCGACGTCGAGGCGTGCTGGCCGCCCGAGGTGGAGCCGCTGCTCACCGACGTCGACGTCGCCATCTCCCGCACCCGCCCCGAGCACGGCGGCGACGAGCTGGTGCACGAGGTGGAGCTGCTGTGGCTGGCCGCGATCGCCGGCGCCCGGCACAGCGTGTACATCGAGAGCCAGTACTTCGCCAACCGCCGGATCGCCGAGGCCATCGCCGAGCGCCTGCGCGAGGACGACGGTCCGGAGGTCGTCGTCGTCAACCCGGAGAGCGCCGACGGCTGGCTGGAGGAGAAGGCGATGGGCACCGCCCGCGCCAAGCTGCTGACCCTGGTGCGCGACGCCGACGTCCACGACCGGTTCCGGCTGTACGTGCCGGTCACGGCCGGACGGCGGCCGGTCTACGTGCACGCCAAGGTCACCGTGGTCGACGACCGGCTGCTGCGGATCGGCTCGTCCAACCTCAACAACCGCTCGATGGGCCTGGACACCGAGTGCGACCTGTCCATCGAGGCCCGCAGCGGGGACCCGCGGCGCGACGAGCTGGCCGCCACGATCACCGGCTTCCGGGACCGGCTGCTCGGCGAGCACCTCGGGGTCCGCCCGAAGGACGTCGCCGCGGCCGTCGCGGCCTGCGGCGGCTCGCTGGTGCGCGCCGTGGAGAGCCTGCGCCGGCCGGTCGGCCGCTCGCTGGTGCCCTTCCGGGCGCCCGACCTCGGCCCACTGGACCGGGTGCTCGCCGACACCGAGCTGCTGGACGCCGAGCGGACGCCGAACCGGTGGCGGCGCATCCGGCGCAGCTTCCGCCCCCGGGGGCGCTGACCAGGCGGCTGCACGGGTGTCCGCGGCCCCGTCCGGGGGAACTCCCGGAGCCCGGACGACGAGGAGGGGCCATGGCGGTCTGCGAGGTCTGCGGCAACGACTACGAGATGGCCTTCGAGGTGGTGGCCCAGGGAGCGCGGCACACCTTCGACAGCTTCGAGTGCGCGATCCACCGGATGGCGCCGGTGTGCGAGCACTGCGGGTGCAAGGTCATCGGCCACGGCGTCGTCGTGCAGGGGTCCTTCTACTGCTGCGCGCACTGCGCCCGGCACGTGCACGGCGACGCGGCCGTCAGCGACCACGCCTGAGAAAGGACCCCGTCCTCCTCACCGTGGAAGGACCCCGTCCTCCCCGCCCTTCGCCAGCTCAGGGCGGTGCCCGGGACGGGGCCGGCGGCGAGCCTCTGGACGGGGCCGGGCGCGGAGTCGGGCCGATGGGCATCGCCCAGCCGTCTCACCCGCCGGGGTGGGCTCCGCGGCACGGCACGGTTGCCCGCCGCAACGGCGGTTACCGTTCCAGTCGGCGCGACAACTGCAGGGCTGCGGTGTCGCGGAACGGAACGGAGATCGCGCATGGACGTCGTGGCGGGGGCCGTCCGCCCGGAGGTGGACGCGGAGGCCGAGGTGACCGTCGCCGGTCACCGGGTCTCCGTGAGCACCCGGGTCGAGGCCTCCGGCGACACGACGCTCGTCGTCCGGCCCTCGAGCAGCGAGTTCGTCGACCAGCAGGTGGTCCGCGTCGGCGACTCGGTGCGGGTCTTCTGGCGGGACGGCGCCAGCGGCTGGAGCGTGCCCGCGGACGTCGACACCGTCGCGCGCGGCGCCGTGCCCCGCTGGCACCTGACCGTCACCGGCCCCGCCGAACGGACCCAGCGGCGGGAGGCCGTCCGGGCGCGGGTCGCCCTGCCCGTCGTCCTCACCGTCAACGGCGTCGACCTCGAGGGCCAGTGCCTGGACCTCAGCGAGGCCGGCTCCCGCTGCGTCGCCGAGGCCTACGGCAACCCGCCGCTGCCGGGGGCCACGCTCGGCGTGACGCTCGACCTCGGCGACGGCGCGCTCGTGACCCGCGCCGAGGTCGCCCGCCAGCAGACCCGGGGCGCCCGGTGGCAGCTGTCCCTGCGCTTCCTCGACGTCCCCGAGCGGGAGCAGGACCGGCTGCGCCGCCGCGTCTTCCAGGCGCTGCGCGAGGAACGCGCGGGCCGCAGCGAGGACTGAGCACGGCGACGGCGGGGCAGTCCCCCTGACGTGACGCTCCCCGCCCGCCTGCCCGAGGCCCTGGTCGCCCTCCGGGACGCCGTCTCGACCGCTCCGCTCGGGCTGGCCACCCCCGGGAGCGAGGCCGCCCGCCGGACCGCCCGCGGCGTGGTCGAGCAGGTCGACGACTACCTGCTGCCGCGCCTGCGCGACCTCGACGCCCCGCTGCTCACCGTGGTGGGCGGCTCCACCGGCGCGGGCAAGTCCACCCTGGTCAACAGCCTGGTCGGCGCGCCGGTGACCACCGCCGGCGTGCTGCGGCCCACCACGCGCGCGCCGGTGCTGGTCTGCGCCCGCGCCGACCGGCCCTCCTTCGAGAGCGACCGCGTGCTCCCCGGCATGGCCCGGGTCACCGGCGGGGCCGGGGGTCCCGGGACGCTGCAGGTCGTCGCGCGGGACGACGTCCCGCCCGGGCTGGCCCTGCTCGACGCGCCGGACGTCGACTCGGTGGTGGAGTCCAACCGCGACCTGGCCGCCCAGCTGCTGGCCGCCGCCGACCTGTGGGTGTTCGTCACCACCGCCGCCCGCTACGCCGACGCCGTCCCCTGGGACCTGCTCCGGACCGCGCAGGAGCGCGGCACCGCGCTGGCGGTGGTGCTCGACCGGGTGCCGGTCGGCGCCGCGGGCGAGATCGCCCCCGACCTGGCGGGGATGCTCGACCGCGCGGGCCTGTCGGGCGCGCGGCTGTTCGTGGTGGAGGAGCGCCCGCTGGTCGACGGCCGGCTGCCCGAGGACCAGGTCGCCCCGCTGCGGGACTGGCTGCACGCGCTCGCCGCCGACCAGGAGCAGCGGGCCGCCGTCGTCCGGCAGACCCTCACCGGCGCGCTGGCCAGCCTCGAGGACCGGGTGGCCGGCATCGCCGCGGCCGTCGACGAGCAGGCCGGGGCCGCCGCGGCGCTGCGCGAGGCCGCCGCGGCCTCCTACGCCGCCGCGCGGGACGGCGTGGAGGAGGGCGTGCGCAGCGGCAGCCTGCTGCGCGGGGAGGTGCTCGCCCGCTGGCAGGAGTTCGTCGGCACCGGGGAGTGGATGCGCTCGCTGCAGAGCTCGATCGGCCGGCTGCGCGACCGGGTCACCGCCGCGCTCACCGGGCGCCCCACCCCGGCCGAGGACCTCACCGGCGCGCTGGAGTCCAGCGTGGAGACGCTGCTGCGGGCCGAGGCCGACCGCGCCGCCGAGCGGACGGTCACCGCGTGGCGGGCGCTGCCCGGCGGGCCGGCGCTCCTGGCCGCGAGCGACGACGACCTGGAGCGTGTCTCCGAGGACTTCCCCGAGGCCGCCGCCGCGCAGGTGCGGGACTGGCAGGGCTACGTGCTCGACCTGGTCCGCGAGGAGGGCGCCGACAAGCGGACCCGTGCCCGCGTCCTCTCCTGGGGCGTCAACGGCGCGGGGGCGGTCGTGATGGTCGCCGTCTTCGCGCAGACCGGCGGGCTGACCGGCGGCGAGGTGGCCGTCGCCGGCGGGACGACGGCCCTGGGGCAGCGGCTGCTGGAGGCGGTGTTCGGCGACGCCGCCGTGCGGTCGCTGGCCGCGCGGGCGCGGGAGGACCTGCAGGCCCGCGCCGACTCGCTGCTCGACTACGAGCAGGGTCGGTTCGACGACCTGCTGGACACCGCCGGTCCCGCGCCGGACGACGCCGCCCGGCTGCGGGCCGCCGCCTCCGCCCTCGGCGCCGCCCGGACCGGCCGGTGAGGCGCGGGACCCCGCCGCTGGCCGACCGGCTGGCGGCGCTGCGCGAGGCCGTCGAGGTGGCCGAGGGCCGGCTGGAGGTGCCGGACGTCGGCCGGGCGCGGGCCCTGCTGGCCAAGGCCGGCGCCCGCGAGGCGCTCGGCGACGCGACCGTCGTGGCCCTGGCCGGGGCGACGGGCAGCGGCAAGTCCACCCTGTTCAACGCGCTCTCCGGCGCGGAGGTGAGCACCCCGGGCATCCGCCGGCCGACGACGGGCGTCGCGCACGCCACCGTGTGGGGGTCCGACGGCCGTGCCGACGACTCCACCGACCGGCTGCTGGACTGGCTGGAGGTGCCCCGCCGGCACCGGCACGCGTCCGAGCCCGCGCTCGACGGCCTGGTGCTGCTCGACCTGCCCGACCACGACAGCATCCGGCTCGAGCACCGGCTGGAGGTCGACCGGCTGGTGCAGCTGGTCGACGTGCTGGTGTGGGTGCTCGACCCGGAGAAGTACGCCGACGCCGCCGTCCACGAGCGCTACCTCGTGCCGCTGGCCGGGCACGCCGGCGTGCTGCTCGTCGTGCTCAACCAGGTCGACCGGCTCGACCCCGAGGCCGCGCGGGCCTGCCTGGCCGACCTGCGCGCGCTGCTGGACCGGGAGGGGTTGGCGGCGACCCCGCTGCTGGCCGTCTCGGCGCGCACCGGCACCGGCGTCGGCGAGCTGCGGGCCGACCTGGCCCGGCGGGTGTCGGCCCGGCGCGCGGCCACCGACCGGCTCACCGCCGACGTCCGCGACGTGGCCGGGGCGCTGGCCGAGCAGTGCGGGCAGACCGGCCCCGGGGTCGGGCGCCGGGAGCGGGAGCAGCTGACCGACGCGCTGGCCGAGGCCGCCGGGGTGCCCACCGTCGCCGCCGCCGTCGAGCGGTCCGTGCGTCGCAGCGGGACGGCGGCCACCGGGTGGCCCGTCGTCCGGTGGACCCGCAAGCTGCGCTCCGACCCGCTGGAGCGGCTGCACCTCGGGGACGAGGGCAGCCGGACGTCGCTGCCGGCGGCCGGCGCCGTGCAGCAGGCCGGCGTGAGCCGGGCCGTGCGGGCGGCGCGCGAGGCCGCCGGCGAGGGGCTGCCGCAGGCCTGGCGGGACGACCTGCGGCGCACCGTCGAGGTCTCCGAGCAGTCGCTGGCCGACCGGCTCGACCGCGCCGTCGCCGGCACCGACCTGGGCCCGCAGCGCACGCCGCTGTGGCAGCGCGGGGTGGGCGGGCTGCAGTGGCTGCTCACCCTCGTGGCGCTGGCCGGGGCGCTGTGGCTGCTGGCCCTGGTCGTCCTGGGCCTGTTCCAGCTCGACGACGTCGTCCCGCTGCCCCGGGTGGAGGGGCTGCCCCTCCCGACGCTGCTGCTGGTGGGGGGTCTGCTCGCCGGGGCGCTGCTGGCACTGGTGGCGCGGCCGTTCGTGGGGATGCGGGCGCGGCGGCGGGCGCGGCGGGCCGAGCAGCGGCTGGAGGCCGCGGTCGACGTCGTGGCGCAGGAGGAGGTGCTGGCCCCCATGGCCGACGTGCGCGAGGACCACGACCGCTTCTGCGCCGCCGTCAGCCGCGCGAGCAGATAGGCGGGTGCAGGCCGGGACGATCCACGCCCGCTGGGGACGGCGCGGAGCCGGGGTGGACCGGTCGCGGGGCCCGGAGGGTCCCCGACCGGGACACGGGCAGCGGCTCAGCGCAGGCGGGGGACGGCACCTGGCCGCGGTGTCGGCCGGAGGCCGACGGTGTCATCGCAGCGCCTATTCGCGCGGGATCTCCGGCGCCCGGGGCTCGGGCACCCACTCCTGGGCGGCCTCCAGCGGCTCGCGGCCGTTGGGCAGGCGGGCCCACACGTGCTTGCGCCCGGGCCGCTTCTCCCAGCCGTACTCGGTGGACAGCTGGGCGACCAGGTGCAGCCCCATGCCGCCCAGCGCGGGGTCGCGGTCGACGGCGGGGACCGGCGGCCGGTCGGGGGCCTCGTCGCTGAGGTCGAGCAGCCAGCCGTCCGTCCCGGCGATCACCAGGGCGCGGACGGCGCCGCCCCCGTGCCGCAGGGCGTTGGAGGCCAGCTCCTCGAACACCAGCAGCAGGCCGTCGCGGGCGTCGTCGGTGGACGACGAGCACACCGAGGGGTGCGCGATGCGAGCCCGCAGGTCGGCCCGGACCCGCGACACGACGTGCATCGCGTCCAGCGCCCAGTGCCAGACGTCGCCGGGCACGGAGGGGACCGGAGCGTGCGGCCACGTCTCCTGCCCCATCGCGACCTCCTCGCCGGTGCTGAGCGGACGAGGGCGTCGGCGCCCAGCCCGGCTCCATCCTGACCGAAAGGGCCGAGTCCTGCAGCGGCGGGTGCAGGTGTGTACGGGAGGCGACTCCTCAAGGACGGGCGCGCACGGCACACTGGCGCCGTGGAGGAGTTGCTGCGCGACCTGAGCCGGGTGGCGCTGGCCGACCGGAGCCTCGCCGACGTCCTGGGCGAGATCACCGAAGTGGCCGCCCGGGCCATCCCGGGCGCGGAGTCGACCTCCATCACCCTCGTCCGCGGGGACACGGCGTTCACCGCCGCGCACCACGGCGAGATGGCGCTGGCCGCCGACGAGCTCCAGTACGAGCGCGGATACGGCCCGTGCATGGACGCCGGCCGCGGCGGCGTCGTGCTGCGGATCGACGACATGCGCACCGAGCAGCGCTGGCCGGACTACACGGTCCGCGTCGTCGACGTCGGCGTCCGCAGCTCGCTGTCGGTGCCGCTGCCCTACCAGGGCAGCGCCATCGGCGCGCTCAACGTCTACTCGTCGCAGCCGGCCGCGTTCGCCACGCCGGAGTCGGAGGAGGTCGGCACGTCGGTGGCCGAGGCCATCGCCGTCGCCGTGGCCAACGCCGACGCCCACGACCGGCTCGCCGACCACGCCCGCAACATGCGGCTGGCGATGGAGTCGCGGGCGGTGATCGAGCAGGCCAAGGGCGTGCTCATGGCCCAGCGCCGGGTCGACGCCGACGGGGCCTTCGAGATCCTCCGCGAGGCCTCACAGCGCTACAACCGCAAGCTGCGGGAGATCGCCGCGGGCGTCGTCGCCTCGACGCACGACGGCGACCAGGTCACCGGGCTCCGCGGCTCAGCGCCTCCAGCCGGCTGACCAGGAACTCCACCGCGGCCGGGCTGTCGACGGTCTCGGCCACCTCGACGGCGGTGGGGGAGGCCGACACGCGACGCCGGTCGACCAGCGTCTGACCGCGGCCGGCACCCAGGGTCGTGTCGACGACGACGTCCCGCCGGACCGTGCCCAGGGTGCCCGGCACGATCGCCTCGGTCAGCGCCAGCGCGTCGTGCACGACGACGCCGGTCGTCCCGTACTGGGTGCGGGCGTGGTCCACGTACTGCTGGAGGATCCCCGCCGCCGTCGCCCCGATCGGCCCCGCCGCGGCGAACCGGGCGATGCCGTCGTCGTCGAGGACCGTCGGCAGCGTGACGTCGAGCCCGACGAGCACGGTCGGCACCGCCGAGCCCAGCACCCGCTGGGCGGCCTCGGGGTCGGCCCAGACGTTGAACTCCGCCGCCGCGGTGACGTTGCCGCCGCGGCCGGCCGAGCCGCCCATGAGCACCAGCCGGCCGATCCGGTCGGCGGCCTCGGGATAGGTGGCCAGCAGCAGGGCGATGTTCGTCCACGGCCCGATCGCGGCCACCGTCACCGGCTGCTCCGCGGCGAGCAGCAGCTCGGCGAGGGCCACCACCGCCGGTCGCGGGTCGACCGCCGCCGGCGACGCCGGCAGCTCCACCCCGCCCAGCCCGGTGCCGCCGTGCACGTGCCCGGCCCGTTCCGGCTGCCGGTAGACCAGCGAGTCCCGGGCCCCGGCGGCGACCGGGACGTCGGCCCGGCCCGCCAGGTGCAGCACCCGCAGCGCGTTCTGCGTGGTCTGCGCCAGCTCCACGTTGCCGTGCACCGTGGTGACCAGGCGCAGGTCCACCTCGGGGCTGGCCAGGGCCAGCAGGATCGCCAGCGCGTCGTCGATGCCCGGGTCGGTGTCGATCACCAGCGGGGTGCGGTCGGCCACCGCGCCATCCTGTCAGCCGGCGACCGGGGACTCCCGGGGCTCGGTCCGGTCCCGTCGCCGGCGCGCGATCTGCGTCCCGGCGTGCAGCAGCACCCCCAGCGCCAGCAGCACCCCGGCGCGCACCCACGTCCCCGCCTCCTGCCGCGCCAGCAGGAGCAGGCAGGAGGCGATGCCCAGGACCGGCAGCACCGTCGGCGCCCGCCAGTGGTCGGCCGCCACCCGGTCGCGGCGCAGCACCAGCACCGCGGTGTTCGTGGAGAGGAACACCAGCAGGAGCAGGAGGACGACGGTGTTGGCCAGCGCGGCCAGCGAGCCGGTCGCGGTCACTACCATCGCCACCGCCGTCGTCACGGCGATCGCCACCCACGGGGTGCGGCGTCCCGGCAGCACCCGGCCCAGGGCCCGCGGCAGCAGCCCCTGCTCGGCCATGCCGAACGCCATCCGGCTGGCCATGATCATCGTCAGCAGCGCGCCGTTGGCGACCGCGATGAGGGCGACGACGCTGAACAGCTGGTCGGGGATGCCGGCGTCCGCGGCCCGGACGACGTCCAGCAGCGGGCCGCTGGAGCCGGCCAGCTCCTCCGGTGGCAGCACCACCGCGGCGGTGAGGCCGACGAGCACGTAGACCACGCCCGCGGTGACCAGCGCGCCGAACAGCGCCCGCGGGTACACCCGGCGTACGTCGCGCACCTCCTCGGCGACGTTGGCCGAGGTCTCGAAGCCGACGAAGGAGTAGTAGGCGAGCAGCGCCGCGCCGAGGACCGCCGAGCCCGCCGAGACCCCGGGCGGGAACTCCACGGTGCGGCCCAGGTCGCCGTCCCCCCGACCGAGGACCACGGCCCCGAGGACGACGACGAGCACCAGGCCGGAGGCCTCCACCAGCGTCATCGCCGTGTTGGCCCGCAGGGACTCCTCGATCCCCCGGGCGTTGAGCAGCGCCACCAGGAGCAGGAACACCAGGGCTGCCGGCGCGGCGGGCACGTCGAGGAACACGCCCAGGTAGTCGCCGGCGAAGGCCAGGGCCAGACCGGCCGCGCTGGTCACCCCGGCGGCGAGCATGCAGAAGCCGACGAGGAAGGCGACCACCGGACGCCGGAACGCCCGCTCGGCGAACACCGCCGACCCGCCCGCCCTCGGGTACTTGGTGACCAGCTCGGCGTACGAGGTGGCCGTCAGCAGGGCCAGCAGGAGCGCGAGCACCAGCGGCACCCAGATGGCGCCACCCACCTCCGCGGCCACCTCGCCCACGAGGGCGTAGACGCCCGCGCCGAGGACGTCCCCGAGGACGAAGAGGTAGAGGAGCCTGCCGCTGACGGCGCGGCGCAGCTTGGTCTCGGGTTCGGCCGGTCCGGTCACCGGTCGAGTCTCGGCACGCGGGACCGACCCGGCAAACCGGGACCGACCCGGCGGACGGGGCCCCGACACGCGGGCGCGCCGGGGTGTGTCCCGGGATGAGCGAGCCCCTGACCAGCGGCTTCCACGCTCAGGAGGGGACGGCTTGTCGACAAGGCAGCGGTGCGGGCGAGGGGTCACCGACCCGTCGGGGAGGCCGCTGCAACGGTTCGGTCACGCGCCCTCCAGGAGGTGTCGGGAACGGCCGTCCGCGCGGCCCGCCGTCCCTACCTTTCTCCTTGTCCGCGGCACCTTCCCCGGTCGCGGCGACTACCTGCAGGAGGACGTCATGGCGTTGGACCGGGCACCGGTGTCCCGCACGTCGCGCATGACCGACGACCTGACCCTGAGCGGCCTGCTGGACGTGCTGGAGCGCGCCGAGGACCTGCCCCTGCGCCGGCCGCGGCCGGTGCGGGCGGCGGCGCTGCGCCCGGGCGGCGTCCGGCGGCCGGTCCGCTCCCTCCCGGCCGCCCGGCCGGTGCCGGTGCCGCGCGCCCGCCCGGTCGCACCGGCGCCCCCGGCGGTGGCGCCCGCGCCGCCGGCGCCGTCGGCCAGGTCCGCTGCCCGCCCCGCGCCGGCCGAGGCGCCGCGGCCGACCCTGCGCGCGCGGCTGCGGGCGCTCGTCCGCCGCCTCGCCCTGTGGGGCGCCGGGCCCGACGGCGCCCACCTCGCGTGGGGACGCCCGGTGCCCCCGGCGCCCCGCCCCGACGGCCCGGTGGTGCTCACCGAGCTGCCGAGCACGCCCACGATCCAGCCCGCGGCGCCTTCCCCCGCCGCGGCGCTCCGTCCGGCCGGGACCCCCCGGCCGGCCCCGGCCCGGGCTCTCCGGCCGGTCGCCCCGCCCCGCGTCCCGGTGGTCCCCCCGCTCGCCCGGCAGGTGCCGGCACCGCGGCCCACCCCCTCCCCGGGATCCGCGCCGGCCGGGCACCGCCGAGGTGCTCCCCGGGCCTCCGCCCCGGCCCGGGCGCGCGGCGACCCGCGCCCTCCACCCGCCCGGGGATCGCCGTCCGGCTGATCCCAGCGCGACCACGGCCCTCGCCGCGGACGCCGTCCACCGCACCCCCGCCAGCCCGCCGGCTGCCGGTCACCGCCTTCCCCCTCCGGTGACCGCGACCGTCGCCACGGCACCGTCTCGCTCCTCTGGCCGACCTCGCACCGCCCAGGCCGTCCCTCTCCGACGGTGGCTCCCGCCGCCCCAGTCGTCCCGCACCACCGGTTCTCGCCTCGACCTCCCGCCGACTGCGCCCCGACGCAGCGCGCGGACCCTCCAGGGAGGCGCAGACCGCGGGTGCGGCCGGCTGCCGGCACCGGGCCGCCGTCCTCCGAGAGGGGCCAGGTCACCGCCGGCACCCGCGCCCCCGGGTCCGACCGGCACGACCTCGCCTGGCCGTCGCGGGTCCACGCCGCCGGGTCGCCCCCCGGCGCGGCCGGAGTCGACCCGCAGAGACCGTCCGGGCCACGGAGCCGCCGCGCTCGCAGGGACGCTGGACGCCCGCACGCAGGACGTGACCCTCGTGCCGGCGGACGTCGACCCGTCCGCCTCCCCGCCCGAACGGCGGGCGCCCCACCGGACCGGGGCGCCCGCCGTTCGGCATTTTCGCCCTCAGGCCGTAACCGCTGGGTGATCCGCTCGTTGCCCAGCGTGGAGGAACGCTCCAGACGACGCGGTCCCCCGCGACCGCTTAGGCCCCGCCCTCCCTGCCCCCGGGGGCGGGGCCCGTCCGGGATGTCGATCCCGCCACACCGGGTGGCCCCGGGGCTGGGGACGTGGGAGAAAGGAGCGTCGGCCGTCTGCCCGCAGGTGCCGCCACGTCGCGGCGCTGCCGCGTCCGTCCCCGCCGCCCGGCCCCTGGAATGCGAGTGAGTCGAGAGAAGAGCGTGGACCGGCCGCACCCGGAGGTCGGGTTCCCCGACCCCGAGCTGGCCCGTCTCCGCTTCGACCTCGCGATCGACGCGGCCGGGATCGGCAGCTTCGACTGGGACCTGGTCAGCGGCCGCCTGACCTGGGACGACCGGCTGCTGGCCATCTTCGGCTACGACCGCGCGTCCTTCGACGAGACCATCGACGCCTTCGCCGCGCGCGTCCACCCGGACGACCGCGACCGGACCATGGCGGCCCTGCAGGGCGCCATCGACGCGTGCGGCGAGTACGACGCCGAGTTCCGGGTCGTCCTGCCGTCGGGGGAGACCCGCTGGGTGCAGGGCCGGGGCCGCGCGCTCGCCGACGCCCACGGGGTCGCCGTCCGCCTGCTGGGCGCCGGCTACGACACCACCGACCACCGGCAGGCCGACGCCCGCGTCGCCCGGGTCCTCGAGTCGATGAACGCGGCCTTCTTCGCCCTCGACCGGGAGTGGCGGTTCTCCTACGTCAACGCCGAGGCCGAGCGCGTCCTCGGCCGCTCCCGCGGCGAGCTGATCGGCGGCGACATCTGGGAGCTCTACCCGCACGCCGTGGGCAGCGACTTCGAGGTGCACTACCGCGGGGCGGCGGCTGCCGAGGAGGAACGGGTCTTCGAGGCCTACTACCCCGCGCCGCTGGACGCCTGGTACGAGGTGCGCGCGTGGGGCGGCCCCGACGGGGTGTCGGTGTACTTCCTCGACGTCACCGAGCGCCGGGCGGCCGAGGAGCGTGCCCGCGCCGGTGCCGCCCGCCTCGCGCTGATCGCCGAGGTCAGCGAGGTGACCGCCGAGACGCTGACCGCCGGGAAGGGCGTGGAGGCCGCGCTGCAACGGCTGGCCGAGGCGGTCGTGCCGGTGCTGGGCGACTGGGCGCTGGTCAGCCTCACCGGCGAGGACGGGCGGATGCGGGACGTCGGCTCCTGGCACCGCGACCCCGCCGTCCGGCCCACGGTGGAGCGCTACGCGGGCCTCCGGCTGGCCGCCATCCGCCCCGACGCCCCGGTCATGCGCGCGCTGGCCTCGGGCCGGACGCTGACCGTCGAGGACGTCGGCGCCACCGTCGGCAGCACCCTGGACGGCGAGGCGGCCGACGTCTTCTGGGAGCTGGCGCCCCGCACGGCGCTGACCCTGCCGTTGTCGGCCCGCGGGCGGACGCTGGGCGCGCTGAGCATCTACCGGTCGGCGGACCGGCCGCTGGCCGACGCCGACGACGTCGCCGCCGCCCAGGAGGTCGCCTCCCGGATGGCGCTGGCGGTGGACAACGCCCGCCTGTACGCGCAGGAGCGCAACCTGGCCGAGGGGCTGCAGCGCAGCCTGCTCACCGAGCCGCCCGCGCCGGACTCGGCGGAGATCGTGGTGCGGTACCTGCCCGCGGTCGAGGTCGCCCAGGTGGGCGGGGACTGGTACGACGCCTTCCTGCAGCCGGGCGGCTCCGCGGTGCTGGTGATCGGTGACGTGGTCGGCCACGACACCGCCGCCGCGGCCGCCATGGGGCAGCTGCGCGGGATGCTGCGCGGCATCGCCCACCGGCCCGAGGTCGGGCCCGCCCAGGTGCTCACCGACCTCGACTCGGCGATCCAGGGCCTGGGCCTGCGCACGATGGCGACCGCCGCCGTCGCGCGGGTCGAGCAGACTCCTGAGCAGCGCGCCGCGGGGCTGACCACCCTGCGCTGGTCCAACGCCGGTCACCCGCCGCCGCTGCTGCTGCACGCCGACGGCCGGGTGGCGGAGCTGGCCGGCCACCGCCCGGAGCTCATGCTGGGGGTCGACCCGGGCACCCGGCGCAGCGAGCACACGGTGACCTTCCGCCGCGGGGCCACGGTGCTGCTCTACACCGACGGCCTGGTGGAGGGACGCGACCTGCCGCTGGACGACGGCATCGCCCGGCTGCGCGGCGCTCTCGCCGAGCTGGGCAGCCTGCCCCTCGAGCAGTTCTGCGACGCGGTGATCGAGCGGCTGCGCCCGGAGGGCCTGCAGGACGACATCGCCCTGGTCGCCATCCGCCTGCACCCCCAGCAGTAGCCCGCCGGGGACGGCACGTGGCCGCGGTGGTCGGGAGGAGTGGGGCCCGGAGGGTCCCCGACGAGCGGCCGGATGGGCTCAGCGTGGGCGGGGACGGCACGTGGCCGTGGTGGTCGGGAGGAGTGGTGCGGTCCGGAGGACCGCGATGTCTCAACCCAGGACGGCCCAGACGTGCTTGGCGCCGGCGGACACGTACCACCCGTGGTCGGCGGCCAGCTCGGCGATGAGGTAGAGACCCAGGCCGCCCTCGCTCGGGTCGCGGCCCACCGCGGGCGTCGGCGGGGTGGCCGGTGCGGCGTCGGAGACCTCGATCAGCCAGCCCGTCCCGGTCGTGCGGACCGCTGCCGCCACGTGCCCGCCGCCGTGCCGCAGCGCGTTGGACGCCATCTCGTCGAGGGCCAGCACCAGCCGGTCCCGCAGGTCGGCCGCGGCCGGGTCGGAGGCGGTGAGGTGCCGGCGCAGGGCGGCCCGCACCTGCGGCAGCTCGGCGACGTCGGTGAGTTCCCACTCGAGTCCGCCGCGGGCCGCCGGCGGTGTGGCCGACGGCCAGACCGGCCCGGCCGTCTCGCGTGTCACGCCGCTGGTTCCCCTCACGTGCTCGTCGCCCGCAGGCGCACCTCGCTGCGGCCCGCGGGCGAGCCGAACACCTGCGTATGGCTCCAGGAGAGCCCCGCTAAACCTCTCTGTCACACACGTCACACGGCGCCCAGCTCGGCCAGCTTCCGGACGGTGTTCCAGTTCCGGGAGGTCCCCGGCACGCCGAGGAGGGTGTCCCACCGCCACGACGCCAGTGGCGTGTCGGCGACCCCGTCGGGCAGCCAGAGGAACAGTTCGCGGCCGGCGACCCGGTACTCGCCGCGGTCGGCCGGGGGCAGCGCGGCCACCCGCTCGGGGTCCGGCGCCCGGGACAGGAAGGTGACCAGGTAGCGCGCCGGGTCGGTGGCGACGGCGCCGAGCGGGTCGGCGGCCACCACCGCGGCGACCTCCGTCCCGGTCCGGACCACGACGGGGGCCGCGAACCCGAACCGCTCCTGCACCGCGGCCTCGACGTCCGCGGCGAGCTCCTCGGCCGTCAGCGGGCTGTCGAGGACGACGTTGCCGCTGCGCAGGTGGGTGCGGACGGCGTCGTGCCCGCGTGCGGTCAGGGTCTCCCGCAGCTCGGGCATCCCCATCTGCCGCGCCCGACCCAGGTTGATGCCGCGCAGCAGCACCACGTAGCGCGTCGACACGGGCGGCACCGTAACGCGCCGACCTGCGGGTGCCGGGAACGCAATGGGGACGACACCGGTCCGGAACACGCTCCGGCGACCCTGCTGGCGGACCGCCGCCGAGCCCCAGGAGCCCCGATGGCCACGACCCAGCCGACGACCGCCCCGCCCTACGACCGCGCCGACCCCGACGCCCGACCGCCGTGGGGCGTCGCGGTGCCGCTGGGCCTGCAGCACGTCCTGGCCATGTTCACGTCCAACCTGACCCCGGCGATCCTGCTGGCCGGCGTCATCGGGGCGACCACGGGCGAGGCGGTGCTGCTGGTCCAGGCCGCCCTGCTGTGCGCCGGGCTGGCCACCCTGCTGCAGACGGTCGGCCTCGGTCCGGTGGGCAGCCGGCTGCCGCTGATGATGGGGTCGGGCTTCGCGTTCATCGCCGTCGCCGTCCCGCTGGCCGAGGAGTACGGGCTGTCCGCCGTCCTCGGCGGGGTGCTGGTGACCGCCGCCGTCCAGGTGGCGATCGCCCTGGGCATCCACCGGATCGCGTTCCTCTTCCCGCCCGTGGTGACCGGCACGATCATCCTGGTCATCGGCCTGGGGCTGCTGCCCAGCGGCGTCAACCTGGCCGCCGGCGGCGTCGGGTCCCCGGACTTCGGCTCGCCGGTCAACCTGGGCGTGGCCGCGCTCGTGCTCGTGCTGACCGTGCTGCTCAACCAGTTCGGCCGCGGCCTGCTGTGCACCGCCTCGGTGCTGGTCGCGGTCGTGGTCGGCTACCTGGTGGCGATCCCGCTGGGCCTGCTCGACCTCTCCGGCGTCGGCGACCGGCCGCTGGTCGCCGTCCCTGCCCCGTTCGAGTTCGGGCTGTCGTTCCCGGTCGTCGCGGTGCTCTCGATGGCGGTGGTCGGCGTGGTCAACATGGTCGACTCGGTGGGCACCGTGCACGCGGTCACCGAGGGCGGGGCGGGGCGTCCGGCCACCGCCCGCGAGCTGCGCGGCGGCATCCTGGCCGAGGGCGGCAGCGCCGTCCTCGGCGGGGCCTTCGGCGCGCTGCCGACGACGATGTTCAGCCAGAACATCGGGCTGGTGGCCCTCACCAGGCAGATGAGCCGGCACGTGGTGACCATCGGCGCGCTCGTCCTCGTGGGGCTGTCCCTGCTCCCGCAGGTCGCCGCGGTGCTGGCCGCGATCCCGCCGGCGGTGCTCGGCGGCGGCGTGCTGGTGCTGTTCGGCATGGTGTGCGCGATCGGCGTCCAGCTGCTCAGCAAGGACGGCCTGGACACCCGGGGGCTGCTCATCGTGGCGCTGTCGGTCGGCCTGGGCCGGGGGATCGCCTCCGCGCCGGACGCCGTGGACCGGGTGACCGGCGAGTGGGGGGCGCTGTTCGACTCGGGGATCGTCGTCGCGGCCGGGGTCGCCGTCGTCCTCAACCTGGTGCTGCCCGGCCGGCCGCGCCGTCCGCACCTGGGAGCCTGACCCGCGGCGACCTCAGCCGAGCAGCGGGTCCCAGGCGCCGCTGGCCACGCTCGCCGCCACGGCCGCCGCGCAGACCGCGACGGTCCCGGCGACGAACCAGCCGTCGCGGGGGCGCAGGACCGAGCCGCGGGCGTTGGTCCGGGGGACGCCGGAGTCGAACCCGCGGGCGTCCATCGCCGTCGCCAGCCGGGTGCCGCGCCGGATGGCGGCCACCAGCAGGGCGAAGGCGGTGCCGGCGAGCAGCCGGGCCGCGGCGACGGGGTTCGCCCCGGCGTCGACGCCCCGCGCCCGCCGGGCCAGCCGGATCGTCTCCCACTCGGCGGCCAGCAGCGGCACCAGGCGCAGCGCGGCCAGGGCGCCGTAGGCGAAGCGCGGCGGCACGCGCCAGTGCAGGGTGAGCGCGTCGGCCAGCCGGACCGGGTCGGTGGAGGCGACCAGCAGGACCCCGGGCAGCGCCAGGGCGACGACCCGCAGGCCCCAGGTGGCGCCGCTGAGCCAGGCATCCGCGCCGTCCAGCGCGCCGAAGGCCACGTTGACCCAGGCGACGCCGGCCGCGCTCAGCAGCAGCGGCCAGGTCCGGCGCGCGACCTCCCGCGGGGCGGTCAGCCCCGCGGCCGGCAGCAACGCCAGCTCGGCGGCGAGCACCACCGCCGGGGTGACCGGGTCGCCGCTGACCAGCAGCACGACGGTGAGGACGGCGATGGCGGCCAGCTGGGCGACCGGGTTCACCGCCGACAGCGGGACCGGGCGCACCGGCCCCAGGGCGAGCGGCGGGGTCACGGCACCGCCACCCGGGCGCCCAGGCTCAGCACGTCGTCGGCCAGCGCGGCGACCACGTGGACGTCGTGGGTGACCAGGCACAGGGCGCGGTCGCCGTCCTGCTGCTCGGCCAGCAGCGCGACCAGCTCCGACCAGGTGTCCCGGTCCTGGCCGAAGGTGGGCTCGTCGAGCACCAGGACCGGCGGCCGGGTGGCCAGCGCGGTGGCGACCGACAGCCGCCGCTGCTGCCCGCCGGAGAGGGTGAACGGGTTGGCCTCGGCCAGCGGCGCCAGGCCGAGCCGCTCGAGCAGCTCGTCGGCACGCCGGTGGGCCGCGCCCTCGCCCGCGCCGGCGCGCAGCGGACCCAGGGACAGCTCGTCGCGCACCCGTCCGGTGAGGAACTGGTGCTCGGGGTGCTGGAAGACGGTGCCGACCCGCTCCACCAGCTCGGCGGCCCGCCAGCGGGACGGCGGCCGGTCCGGGCGGCGCAGCCCCGCCGTGAGCGCCGGCCCGGCGGTGACCCGGCCGGTGGTCGGCGCCCGCAGGCCGGCCAGCAGCAGCGCCAGCGTGGACTTGCCGGTGCCGTTGGGGCCGGTGACCGCCAGGGTCCGCCCGGCCCGCAGGACGGCGTCGGTCGGCGGCAGGGCCGGGGCGGTCGAGCCGCGGTGGGTGAACCCGGCCGCGTCGGCGGCCAGCAGCACCGCCCCCGCGGGGGAGCTGCGCCGCACGGGCAGGCGCAGCGGAGCCGGTGCCCACCCGGGGCCGTGCTCGGCCACACCACCCCCCGGCAGCAGCTCCACCACGCGGTCGACCAGGGGCAGCCAGGCCGCGGCGTCGTGGTCGACGACGACGAGCGTGGCGCCGCGGTCGGCGACCGCCCGGGCCACCGCGCCGCGGACCAGCTCGGCGCCGGCCGGGTCCAGCTGCGCGGTGGGCTCGTCGAGCAGCAGCAGGCCGGGGCGCGGGGCGAGCGCGCCGGCCAGCACCAGCCGCTGCTTCTGCCCGCCGGACAGCGCGCCGGTGGACCGGTCCCGGCCCAGGTCGAAGCCGACCGCGGCGAGGGCGGCGTCCACGGCCGGCCCGATCGCCGCGGGCGGGGTGCCGACGTTCTCCAGCCCGAAGGCGACGTCGTCCCCGGCGCGGGTCATCACCAGCTGCGAGTCGGGGTCCTGGAAGACCATGCCGACGCGCTGCCGCCGGCGGTCGGGCGGCTCGCCGTCGACGGTCAGCACGCCGACGACGTCCCCGCTCTCCGGGTCCAGCAGGCCGCCCAGCGCCCGCAGCAGCGTGGACTTGCCCGAGCCGGAGGCCCCGGTGAGCAGCAGCCGCTCACCGGGGGCCACCGTCAGGTCGACGTCCCGGACCGCCCAGGCCCGCCGGGTGGCGTGCCGGAAGCCCCACCCGGCCACCCGGACGGCGGCCGGGGACCCCCCGGTCAGCGTCAGACCCGGGTGCGGCCGGAGGCGAACGCCGACAGCGCACCGCTGCCGGCCAGCGCGCGGGTCAGCGCCATGCTGCCCGCGCCCGCGACGACGACGGTGCCGGCCACGACGAGCGCCACGTACGTCGTCTTCCAGCCCGCGGTCCAGTCCGGGTAGTAGTAGAGGAGGTCCAGGACGGCGGCCATCGCGCCGGCCAGCGCCGCGGACAGCAGTGCCTGCGGCCACCCGAAGCGGCGGTACCGGAAGGCGGCGAAGCCGGCCTCCCCGGCCAGCCCCTGCAGCAGGCCGTAGACGATCGTCGTCGTCCCCCAGGCCGAGCCGAGCAGCGCCGAGACGATCGCGGCGACCAGCTCGGCGAACAGGCCCGCTCCGGGCTTGCGCACCACCAGCGGGGCGAGCACCGCGGGGACCAGCCAGACGCCGTACATGAACGCCTGCCCGGGCGGGAAGGCGGCGAAGGCCGTTCCGGTACCCGCCCACAGCAGGCCCCAGGCCCAGAAGACGACGCCGAAGGCGACGCCCAGGACGGCGGTGACGACGATGTCGACGGTGCGCCAGCGCGAGCGCCCCCCGGTGGGCGCAGCCGACGACGGACGGACGGCCTGGTCGGCCATGACTTTCCTCCAGACTCCCTGCGCCGGCATGACCCGGATCAGGTTCGAGGGTCTGCGGGAACCCGCACTCTCAGCGCCGAAGCGCTCCCCTGCTGTGTGTTCGGTTGTGCGACCAGCCTAGACCGTTCCGCCGCTGCCGCCGTCCGCCGGTGCCCGCTGCCGCTGCCCGGACACGATCATGGCGCCGTGACCACCGGAGGGGGCTCCGGAGTGGTCACCGCGCCATGATCGCGGGGGAGGTCCTTCAGCCGAGGACGAAGCCCAGCAGCAGGTGGGCGTTGAGGCCGATGATCAGCGCGGCGACGACCGCCCCGGCGATGGTGGTGACCGGCCGGTTGACCCAGTTGCCCATGACCGAGCGGCGGGCGGTCAGCCACAGCAGCGGCACCAGCGCGAAGGGGATGCCGAAGGAGAGCACCACCTGCGACCAGACCAGCGCGGTGGTCGGGTCGCCGCCGAGCAGCAGCACCGCCAGGGCCGGCGCCAGGGTGACCAGCCGGCGGGCGAGCACCGGGATGTGCCGGCGCAGGAAGCCGGCCATGACCACCTGCCCGGCGTGGGTGCCGACCGAGGAGGAGGCGAACCCGGAGGCGAGCAGCGCGACGGCGAAGGCCAGCGCGGCGCCGGTGCCCAGCTGGTCGCCCAGCCCGGCGTGCACGCTCTCCAGCGACTCGATGCCGTCGTCGGCGGTGAACAGCTGCGCGGCGATCACCAGCATCGCGGCGTTGACCAGCCCGGCCAGGCCCATCGCGACCAGGACGTCGACCCGCTGGGCCCGCAGCAGCCGGCGCCGGCCGGCCTCGCTGCGCCCGGCGGTGACCACGTCGCCGTACCGGCCCGGGGTCAGCGCGGAGTGCACGTAGATGACGTGCGGCATGACGGTCGCGCCCAGGATCCCGGTGGCCAGCAGCAGGCTCTCCGAGCCGGCGAACGAGGGCACGAGGCCGCCGGCGACCCCGCCGACGTCGACGCCGGAGCTGACCAGCGTGTAGCCGAAGCCCAGGCCGATCACCAGCAGCAGCCCGGCGATCACCCGCTCGAACGGCCGGTGCCCTCGGGACTGCGCGGCCAGCAGCACGAACGCGACCACGGCGGTGATCACCCCACCGATCGGCAGCGGCACGCCGAACAGCAGGTTCAGCGCCACCGCGCCGCCGACGATCTCGGCCAGGTCGGTGGCGATCGCGACCGCCTCGGCCTGCAGCCACAGCCCGCGGGTGACCGGCCGGGGCAGCTGCTCTCGGCAGAGGGTGGCCAGGTCCCGGCCGGTGGCCAGCCCGAGCTTGGCGGTCAGCGACTGGATGAGCATCGCCATGAGGTTGGCCGCCACGATGACCCACAGCAGCGTGTAGCCGAACGAGGCGCCGCCGGCGAAGTTGGTCGCGAAGTTGCCCGGGTCGACGTAGGCCACCGCCGCGACGAACGCCGGACCCAGCAGCGGCCACAGCCGCCGCCGTCCGGACCCGGAGGGTGCCGGTCTCGGCGCGCCGACCAGCGTGGTCGGCAGGACGGCGGCCTCGGTCTTCGACAGGTACACGGCGGCCTCGCAGGAGCGGCGCAGGTGGATGGGCGCTCCTTCCTGTGCCCGCCGCGGGTGACACGTGCGGGCCAGCCCGTGGCCCCCGGGGGCCGACCTGGCGGGCCCTACCGGCTCGCCGTCCGGACCAGCGCGTCGATCCGGCGGGCGTGCGCGCCGCGCCAGTAGACCCGGTCGCAGGCCGGGCAGCGGGAGAACTCCTCGTAGGTCCGCCTGGTACCGGCGGGCAGCCGGTCGGCGACGTCGGCCTTGGCCACCGGCAGCAGCCGGGCGCCGCAGGCGGTGCAGCGGGTCAGCGGCGCCAGCGGGGGAGCGAACCGGTCGAGGACGTCGGCGAGCTGGTCGTCGGGCCGGGCGCCGCGGACCAGCGCCCCCGACGGCAGGGCCCGGCGCATGAGCAGGCCGCGGTCCTGGGTGAGCAGGGCGCGCTCCTCGGCGGTCGCGCGGACCACGAGGTCGGCGTCGTCGGCGTCGTTGGACCACGCCGCGTCCAGGCCGAGCAGCCGCAGCCGGCGGGCCAGCGCCCCCAGCCCGACGTCGAGCAGGAAGCCGCCGGCCGGCACCGGCTGCGGCCGCGGGACCTCGGCGACCTCCACGGTGCTGCCCGGCCGCGTCCGGTCGGCGACGCCGGCGGGGGCGCCGTCGACCCGGAGGCCGCCGACCTCGGTCAGCGGCACCCCGGCCGCCTGGACGACGTGGCCGAGCGTGGCGTCGGGGTCGAACCGCATCCGCCGGACGCCGCGGTGCCGGTCCCGTCCCGGCAGGAGGAAGCGCAGCGGCGGCGGGACGAGGACGTCCACCGAGCCGGTCACCGCTGGCCTCCTGAGGGGCTATGAGACGTCCATGGCCTGATTCCGCGCCGCGGTCCGCTCCTCGCTCGCTGGCGCTCGCTGCGATGCTCCCGCGGCTGTCATCAGGCGACGACCCGGAAGGTCTCCATCGACGGGTCCGCGGCGTCGGGGATCAGCATCCCGGCCTGCACCCCGCTGGTCAGGTAGTCGACGGCGTCCTGGCTGATCCGCTCGCCGGGCGCCAGCACCGGGACGCCGGGCGGGTAGGGGCTGACCAGCTCGGCGGCCACCCGGCCCACCGCCTCGGCGGCCGGCACCTGCTCGACACGGGCGAAGAACGCATCGCGCGGCGTCATCGCCTGCTCCAGCTCGAGGCCCTGCGGCGAGGGGAGGTCCACCCGCGGCGGGCGCTCCATCGACGCGGCACCCTCCACGAGGGCACGCAGCGCGTCCAGCAGCGCCTTCTCCGTCTCGTCGTCGTCGGCGTGGGTGATGCGGGCGTTGACGCGGAGGGTGTCAGCCGCGCCGAGGTCCACGTGGCAGGCGGCGCGCAGCCAGTCCCCGGCCTGGAAGCCGGTGATGCCCAGGCCCCGGACGTCGACGGTGATCGCCAGCGGGTCGAGGTCGAAGGCGCCGCCGGTGCCGATGACCTCACGGCCCATGACCGCCAGGCCCGGCAGCGCGTCGATCTCCGCCCGGAGGCGCGCGGCGCGCTCGATCGCCCTGCCCAGCAGTTCCTCGCCCTGCTCGACCATGTGCCGTCGCCACCCGTCGAGGGTCAGGTACACCAGCGACGAGGAGCTCGTGGTGCCCAGCAGGTCCTCCCGCTGCTTGAGCACCTGCGGGTCCACGCGGGAGCCCTTGAGGTGGAACACCGAGCTCTGCTCGATCGCCCCGCCCATCTTGTGCACGCTGGTGACGACGACGTCCGCGCCGGCGTCCATCCCCCAGGCCGGCAGGTCGGGGTGGAAGGGCAGGTGGGCCCCCCAGGCCTCGTCGACGATCAGCGGGAGGTCGCGCTCGTGGCACACCTCGGCGACGCCGGCGATGTCGGCGCAGGTGCCCCAGTCGGTCGGGGTGATCAGCAGCATCCCCTTGACCTGCGGGTGCCGGTCGAGCGCGCGGCGGACGTCCTCGGGCTCCGGCGGATGGGCCAGGTGCCGCTCGGCGTCGAAGTGCGGGTGCACCCACACCGGGCGGATGCCGCTGATGATCAGCCCGGCCACCACCGACTTGTGCGCGTTGCGGCTGACCAGCAGTTCCTCGTCCGGGCCGGCGACCGAGATCATCGCGCTCTTCACCGACAGCGAGCTGCCGCAGGTGGAGAAGAAGGCCCTGTCGGCGTCCACGGCGTCGGCCATGAGGTCCTCGGCCTGGGTGGTGACCGCCTGCGACTCGCGCCGGTCGTCGAGGCCGTTGAGCGAGAGGACGTCGGAGGCGAACACGCCCTCCCCGACGACCTCGACCACCCGCGGGTCGGCACCGCGGCCCTGCTTGTGGCCGGGCGGGCCGAAGACGACGTCCCCCCGGCGGCGGAACTCCTGCAGGGCCTCGAGGACGGGGGCGCGCGAGTGGTCCATGCCCGGCACCTACCCGATCGGGCGCGACCGATACTTGAAGTCTCAAGCAGATGGGCGCACACTGGCGTCCTGCCGACCGTCAGGAGTCCGACCATGCCCGTCCAGCGCCTCAACCACGCCGTCCTCTACGTGCGCGACGTCGCCCGCAGCCACGCCTTCTACCGCGACGTGCTCGGATTCCGCGCGAAGATGGAGATCCCCGGTGCCGCGGTGTTCCTGCAGGCCGAGGGGTCGAGCAACGACCACGACCTCGGCCTGTTCCAGATCGGCGCGGGCGCCGGCGCCTCGGAGGCCGGCCGGCGCACGGTCGGCCTCTACCACCTGGCCTGGGAGGTCGACACCCTCGCCGAGCTCGCCCGCATCCGCGACGCGCTGCTGCAGGTCGGCGCGCTGGTCGGGATGAGCGACCACGTGACCACCAAGGCCCTCTACGCGCACGACCCGGACGGCCTGGAGTTCGAGGTGTCCTGGCTGCTGCCGGCCGAGTTCATCACCCCGGAGCTCACGGCGGGCGCGGCCATGACGTCGCCGCTGGACCTCGACCAGGAGATCGCCCGCTACGGCGCGCACACCCGTGGCGGCGTCGGGGTCTCCGTCCCCGCCTGAGGGAGGACCCCCTGCCCCCCACCACTCGCGAGCTCGCGGTGGGGCCCTGCAGGGGGCCATGGGGCACGATGCCCTCCCGTGATCCCCGATGAGCTGGCCGCCGGTGCGCTGCGCCTGCGGCCCTGGCGGACCGACGACGTCCCCGACGTCTTCGCCGCCCTGCAGGACCCCGCCAGCCGGATGTGGAGCGGGGCGGGCGTGGTCTCGCGGGAGGACGCCGCGCTGATCGTGCGGGTCCGGATGGACCCGGCGCTCGAGGACCGCGCCGCCTGGGCCGTCGTCGACGCCGCGGGCACGCTGCTGGCCTCGGTGTCCCTGCACTCCATCGACCGCGCGCAGGCCGACGCCGAGATCGGGTACTGGACGGTGCCCGCGGCCCGGGGGCGCGGCGTCGCCCCGGTCGCGGTCGACGCCGCCTGCCGCTGGGCCTTCGCGCGGCTGGACGTCGACCGGGTGGAGCTGTGCCACGCGGTGGAGAACACCGCCTCCGCGCGGGTGGCCGAGAAGGCGGGCTTCTCGTTCGAGGGCCGGCTGCGCCGCTCGTACCGCTACGGCGACGGGCTCAAGCACGACGAGCTGCTCTGGGCCCGGCTGTCCGACGACCCGGCGCCGGCGTTCGGCTGATCAGCAGCCGCAGCGGACGCCGGCGGGGGCCCTGAGCGGGTCGACGGCGGTGAGCGGGTCGACCGCGGGCCGGGCGGGGCCGGTCGCTGTCTCCACCGGCAGCCCCTCCCGCGCCCAGTACTCGAAGCCGCCGATCATCTCCCGCACCCGGTAGCCCAGCAGAGCCAGCGCCAGCGCGGCCCGGGTGGCGCCGTTGCAGCCCGGGCCCCAGCAGTAGGTGACCACCGGGGTCGAGGGGTCCAGCTCGGCCGCGGCGCGCCGGGCGACCTCCCGGCCCGGTAGGTGCACCGCCCCCGGGACGTGTCCCTGCTCCCAGGCCTCGCGGCTGCGGCTGTCGAGCAGCACGAACCCGGGCGCCCCGGACTCCATCGCGGCGTGCACGTCGCTCACATCGGTCTCGACGGCGAGGCGGCGGGCGAAGTGCGCGGCGGCCTCGGCGGGCGGCGTGCTCCAGTCGTCGATCACACCGTCGATCGTGAGGTGCACGGCGGCCGGCGACGACGCCCCCGGCTGCCAACGACCGCAGCGGTTGCGCCAGCTCACTTGACGCGGTGGCGCCTGACATCTGAGATGTCAGTTGTGTCCCTCGCTCCGATCGGCCGCGTGCTGCTGCGCGACGTCGCCCTGGTGCGCATCCGGCAGGCGATCGTCTCCGGCGAGCTGGCGCCCGGCGCGGTGGTGAAGGACGCCGAGCTGGCCGCCCGCCTCGGGCTCTCGGCCGCCCCGGTGCGCGCGGCGCTGGCCCGGCTGGCCGACGAGGGGTTGGTCGAGGCCAAGCCGCAGAGCCACACCCGGGTCACCCCGCTGCGGGTGCGCGACGTCCACGACGCCGGCGTCGTCGTCCGGGCGATGCACGAGCTCGCCGTCCGCGAGGCGGTGCCGCTGGTGACCCCGGACGACGTCGCCCGCATGCGCGCGGCCAACGAGCGATTCGCCGCCGCGGTCGCGACCGGGGACGTCGACGCCGCGCTGGCCGCCGACGACGAGCTGCACGCCGTCCTGGTCGAGCGATGCGGGAACGCCGCCGTGGCCGCGACGATCGACCGCTTCACCCCCGCCGTCCGCCGGCTGGAGCGGGCCCGCTTCGCCGCGGCGCACGGGCGGGAGTCCGTCGTCCTGCACGACCGCCTGATCACCGCCTGCGCGGAATCCGACGTCGACGCCGCCGTCGCCACCACCACCGAGATCTGGACGGCGCTGCTGTCCGAACTGGAGATGCCCGATGGCCCTGTCTGACTATCCCCGCTACCCGCTGCTGTTCGGCCCGTCGCCGGTGCACCGGCTCGACCGGCTCACCGAGCACCTCGGGGGTGCTGCCGTGTGGGCCAAGCGCGAGGACGTGAACTCCGGCATCGCGTTCGGCGGGAACAAGACCCGCAAGCTCGAGTACCTCGTCGCCGACGCGCTGGACCAGGGCTGCGACACGCTGGTGTCGATCGGCGGCGTGCAGAGCAACCACACCCGGCAGGTCGCCGCGGTGGCGGCGCGGGTGGGGCTCAAGTGCGTGCTGGTGCAGGAGAGCTGGGTCGACTGGCCCGACGCGGTCTACGACAAGGTCGGCAACATCCTGGTCAGCCGGCTGGCCGGGGCCGACGTGCGGCTGGTCAAGGCCGGGTTCGGCATCGGCTTCAAGGAGAGCTGGGAGGCCGCGCTCGCCGAGATCGAGGAGCGCGGCGGCAAGCCCTACGCGATCCCGGCCGGCGCCTCGGACCACCCGCTCGGCGGGCTCGGGTTCGCCGGGTGGGCGGAGGAGGTCGCCGCGCAGGAGGCCGAGCTCGGCGTCTTCTTCGACACCGTCGTGGTCTGCTCGGTCACCGGCTCGACCCAGGCGGGCATGGTGGCCGGCTTCGCCAAGCTGGAGGAGGAGGGCGCCCGGCCGCGGCGGGTGCTCGGCATCGACGCGTCGGCCAAGCCCGCCGAGACCCGCGAGCAGGTGCTGCGCATCGCCCAGCGCACGGGCTCGCGGATCGGCCTGCGGCGCGAGCTCACCCGCGACGACGTCGAGCTCGACGAGCGCTACCACGCCGGCGTCTACGGGATCCCCGACGAGACGACGATCCGCGCGATGGAGCTGGCCGCGCGCACCGAGGGCATGGTCACCGACCCGGTGTACGAGGGGAAGTCGATGGCCGCGACCATCGACCTGGTCGGCCGCGGCGAGATCGACCCGTCGTCCACCGTGCTCTACGCCCACCTCGGCGGGCAGCCCGCGCTCAACGGCTACAGCGCCCTCTTCTCCTGACGCACCGGAGGAGATCCGTGCGGGTCACCCGCACGGATCTCCTCCGCTCACAGGGGGACGGCGAGCTCCGTGTGCTCCAGGGCCGCGGCGAGGTCGGCCCGCCACGGGGCCAGCCCCGCCCCGCCCAGGACGACGTCCCGGACGAACGCGTGCCACACCGGCGCCCGCCGCACCATGCTGTGCCCGCCGGCGATCGTGAACCGGGCGATCCGGGCGCCGGCCTCCCGCGCGCGGACGGCGAAGTCGGCCGACAGCGCCGCCGGCACCCAGCGGTCGCCCCGCCCGTGCAGCACCGCCACGGTCTGCTCGCGCAGGTGCTCCACCGGCTCGCCGGGCGGGGTCCACGGGGCCAGCGCGCAGACCGCCCGCACCGACGGGTCCCCGCCGGCGCGCAGCACCGCGCGGCCGCCCATCGAGTGGCCGACCAGCACCACCGGGACCTCGCCGTGGCGGGCCCGCAGCTGGGCGAGGGTCCAGCGCACGTCGGCGTAGGCGTCGGCGGACACGCCGTTCCAGCCGGCGACCCGGTAGCGGACCAGGTACGTGCCGACGCCCTGCTCGGCCGTCGAGGCGCGGACGAACTGCTCGATGGCCCGCATGCGCAACAGCGACAGGGCCCGCTCGCGCGGCGGCTCGACGCTGGCCACCGTGCCGCCGTGGCAGAACACCGCCAGCGCCCGCAGCGGGCCGCTCGGCGGGACGTGCTCGAGCGCGGGGTCGACCGTCACCGGCGGCGGCGCCCGCCACGGAGCGTCGTCCGCGCCCGGTCGCCCAGGTCGCCGGCGCGGTGGAGCCCGCGGGTGAGCGGGGTGGAGCCGGTGCGCCGCTCCAGGGCACGGCCGGCGCGGCGCAGCAGGCCGGAGGTCAGCGGGACGACGACGGTGAGCACCAGCCACATGCGGAAACGGCGGGTCAGCAACAGCCACATGCCCCCAGACTGCCCCGGACCCGGCGGTTCAGTCGGGGTCGGGGGCCAGGCGGACGACCATCTTGCCGGTGTTGGCCCCGCGCAGGAGGTCGAGGAAGGCCGGCACGGCGTTCTCGATCCCCTCGTACACGGTCTCCCGGACCACGAGCTCCCCCGACCGCAGCCACCCCGACACCGTCTCGGTGAACTCCTCCCGCAGGTCGGCGTGGTCCCCGACCAGGAAGCCGCGCAGCGTCAGCCGCTTGCCGACCATCTGGCCCATGTTCCGCGGCCCGGGCGGCGGCTCGACGGCGTTGTAGCCGGAGATCGACCCGCACAGCGCGGCCCGCCCGTGCACCCGCAGCACGTTCAGCGCGGCCTCGAGGTGCGCGCCGCCGACGTTGTCGAAGACCACGTCGACGCCGTCGGGGGCGGCCTCGGCCAGCGAGAGCGCCAGCGGGCCGTCGTGGTGGTCGAACGCGGCGGTGAAGCCGAGGTCGCCGGTGAGCCAGGCGACCTTGGCCGGGCTGCCGGCACTGCCCACGACCCGACCGGCACCGCGCAGCCGGGCGAACTGCCCGACCAGGCTGCCCACGGCGCCCGCGGCGGCGGAGACGTAGAGGTCCTCGCCGGCGGTGAACCCGGCGATCCGGAACAACCCGGTGTACGCGGTGAGCCCGGGCATGCCGAGCACACCGAGGAACCAGGACGGCGGGACGTCGGTCAGCGAGGGCAGCCGGGTCACCGCGGCGGCGTCCAGGACGGCGACCTCCCGCCACGCCGCGTCGGTGAGCACCAGCGCGCCCTCGGGCAGGTCCGGGGCCCGCGAGGAGACCACCCGGCCCACGGCGCCGCCCTTCATCACCTCGCCGAGCTCCCACGGTGCGGCGTAGGAGGGGGCGTCCCGCATCCGGCCGCGCATGTACGGGTCGACCGACATCGCGACCAGGCGGACGGCGACCTGCCCCTCGGCCGGGTCGGGCACCGGGACCTCGACCAGCCGGAAGTCCTCCGGTGTCGGCTCCCCGTGCGGGCGGGCGGCCAGGTGCCACTCGCGCGTCGTCCCGGCCATGGCGGCTCCTCCCGGCGGGGTGCGGTCCCTCGACCTGGTGCACGGCCGATCCTGCCGCCGGGTCGCCGTCCCCGCCGTCCGGGCCCGGATGGCACACGACCGGGTGGCCGGGCACGCCTACGCTCGGCGATCTCGTACGGTTCCCGGGCCGTACACCGCCGAGACCGCCGATCTCGCCGGAGGGGGGAGAGTCCGTGTCGGTGACCGAGGAGCTGCTCGCGCAGCTGCGGCGGGAGCCGGACGTCGAGGCGCCGGACCTGGTCGCCGTCGACGCCACCGACCGGCTGCTGCTCGACGAGGCGGCCGGTGCGCTCGCGGCGGCCGGCCCGGGCGAGGTGGTCGTCGTCGACGACTCGTACGGCGCGCTGACCCTCGGCGCGGTGGGCGCCGGGGCCCGCGACGTCCGCGTGCACCAGGACCTGCTGGTCGGCGAGCTGGCCCTGGCCCGCAACGCCGAGCGCACCGGGCTGACCGGCACGTACCGCTCGCTCCCGCTCGCCCCCGGGCTGGTGGACGGCGCCCGCGTGGTGCTGGCCAAGGCGCCGAAGTCGCTCGACGCGCTGCGGGAGCTCACCGAGCTGGCGGCCGGCGCGGGCCCCGGGGTCACCCTCGTCGTCGGCGGCCGGGTCAAGCACATGACCCTGGCGATGAACGACGTCCTGCGGATCGGCTTCACCGAGGTCTCGGCCACGCTGGCCCGGCAGAAGTCGCGGGTGCTGGTCGCCCGGGGGCCGCGGCCGGGCGTCCCGACGTCCTTCCCGCACCGCCAGGTGCACGCCGACCTCGGCCTCACCGTCTGCGCGCACGGCGCCGCCTTCGCCGGCACGCGGGTCGACGTCGGCACCCGGGCCCTGCTCGCCGCCCTGCCGGGTGCCGTCCCCGACGCCGCCACCGCCCTCGACCTCGGCTGCGGCACCGGCGTGCTCGCCACGGCGCTCGCGCTGGCCCGGCCGGGGCTCGTCGTCGACGCCAGCGACCAGTCCGCGGCCGCGGTCGCCTCGGCCGTGGCGACGGCGGCGGCCAACGGGGTGGCCGACCGGGTGCGCGTGACCCGGGACGACGCGGCGTCCACCGTCCGCGACGGGAGCGTGGACCTGGTGGTCTGCAACCCGCCGTTCCACGTCGGCGCCGCCGTGGTGACCGGCGCCGCCGACCGGCTGTTCGCCGCGGCGCACCGGGTGCTGCGGCCCGGCGGGGAGCTGTGGTGCGTCTACAACAACCGGCTGCCGCACCGGGCGGCGCTGCGCCGGCTGGTGGGGCCGACCCGGGTCGCGGCGTCCGACCGCCGGTTCACCGTCACCGTCTCCACCCGACGCTGACGCGGGGCCAAGGGCTCTGGCCGGGGGTGTGCGCCACGGGCCACGGTGCGGGGGCATGACGACGACCGAGACACCGCCCGCGGGCACCGCCGCCGACCTCGCCGAACGCATCCTCGGCGGGGTGATCGCCACCCTCGAGCTCGCCGCCCTCCAGCTGGGCGTCGAGCTGGGCTGGTACCGGGCGCTGGCCGGCGCGCCGGCCACGGCGCCCGAGCTCGCCGACCGGACCGGCACCGACGCCCGCTACGCCCGCGAGTGGCTCGAGCAGCAGGCGGTGGCCGGCATCCTCACCGTCGACGACGTCCGGGCCGAGCCCGACGCGCGGCGCTACACCCTGCCGGCGGAGTACCGCGGCGTGCTGCTCGACGAGCTGGACCTCTCCTACATGCCGCCGTTCGCCCGCGTGGCCCTGGCCTTCGCGCGCAACGTGCCCCGGCTGCGCGAGGCCTACCGCACCGGGACGGGGCTGAGCTGGGCGGAGATGGGTCCCGACGCCCGGGAGGCCCAGGGCGATGCCAACCGCCCGTACTTCCTGGGGCCGATGGCCCGGGAGGACCTGCGCTCGCTGCCCGACGTCGACGCGGTGCTGCGGGCCGGCGGCCGGGTGGCCGACGTCGGCTGCGGCATGGGCTGGTCGGCCATCGGCATCGCGCGGGCCTACCCCGAGGCGCGGGTCGAGGGCTTCGACATCGACGAGCCCTCCGTCGCGCAGGCGCGGCGCCACGCCGAGCAGGCCGGGGTCGCCGACCGGGTGCGGTTCACCACCGTCGACGCGGGGTCGGGCGGCGGCGAGCCGGGCGCGTACGACCTGGTGACGGCGTTCGAGTGCGTGCACGACCTGCCCGACCCGGTCGCCGTCCTCGGCGCGATGCGGCGCATGGCCCGGCCCGACGGCGTCGTGCTGGTCGTCGACGAGAAGGTGGCCGAGCAGTTCACCGCGCCGGGGGACGACGTCGAGCGGCTGATGTACGGCTACAGCCTCACCTGTTGCCTGCCCGACGGCCGCTCGGCCCAGCCGTCGGTCGGGACCGGCACCGTCATGCGGCCGGCGACCCTGGAGCGCTACGCCCGGGAGGCCGGCTTCTCCGGCGTGGAGGTGCTACCGGTCGACAACGACTTCTTCCGCTTCTACCGGCTGCGAGTGTGAGGCAGGTCACGGTTCGGGCACGTCCATGAAGCCTGGAGCAGTTCCGCTGTAGTCACTCCACTCTCCGACCGAACCACCGTGGCAACGGCGCGCACCTCCGCGCCGATCCCGGTTCGCAGGAGTGCCCGATGGCGCGCAGTCTCTGGTCCGACCGTCCCCTCGGCGTCAAGCTCGCCGCCCTCGTCGCCGCCGGCGGCGTCGTCCTCGCCGTCTTCGCGGTCGTCGCGGTGCAGGCGCTGTCGGCGACCGGCGAGCGCGCCGACGAGCTGCTCGCCACCACGTCGGCCACCGGCGCGGCGCTGGAGGCGGACATGATGCACGACGCCGTCCGCGGCGACGTGCTCTCGTCGCTGCTCGCCGCGGGCGGCCCCGAGCACCGCGCGGCCGTCACCGACTTGGCCGACCACGCCGCCACCTTCCGCGAGGTCCTCGCGGCGGTGGCGGGCGCCGGGCTGGACCCGGTGGTCGCCGCGGCCGTCGAGGAGGTGACCCCCGCGGTCGAGGCCTACCTGGCCTCCGCCGACCGGATCGTCACGCTGTCCGGCACCGACCCGGTCGCGGCCCGGGCCGCGTACCCGCAGTTCGCCGAGGCGTTCGCCGTCCTGGAGCAGGACCTGCCCGCCGTGGGAGAGGCCGTCGGCGGGGAGGCGGCGGAGGCCGCCGCGGAGAGCGCCGACCAGCGGACGACGGCCATCGCCCTCTCCGTCGTGGTCGCCGTCGCCGGCGTCCTCGTGCTGGCCGCCCTGGGGTGGGTCGTGACCCGGTCGGTCGTCGGGCCGCTGCGCCGTGTCGAGGCCGTCGTCCTCGGCCTCGCGGACGGCGACCTGCGCGGCTCGGCGGGGGTGACCAGTCGCGACGAGGTGGGTCGGATGGCGGCCGCGCTGGAGGCCTCGATGGGGAACGTGCGCGCCGTCCTGGCCACGATCGGGGACACCTCGACGACGCTGGCCTCGGCGACCGAGGAGCTGTCCGCGACCGCGCAGGACATGACCCGCCTGGCCGACGAGTCCTCGGCGCAGAGCGGGGTGGTGGCCGAGGCGGCCGGGCAGGTGTCGGTCAACGTGCAGACCGTGGCCGCGGGCTCCGAGCAGATGGGCGCCTCGATCCGGGACATCGCGCGCAACGCCGGCGAGGTGGCCCGGGTGGCGGGGCAGGCGGTGCAGGTCGCCGACGCCACCACCGCGACGGTGAGCAAGCTGGGGGAGTCCTCGGCGGAGATCGCCGGGGTCGTGCAGGTGATCACCGCGATCGCTGAACAGACCAACCTGCTGGCCCTCAACGCGACCATCGAGGCCGCCCGGGCCGGGGAGGCCGGCAAGGGCTTCGCCGTCGTGGCCAACGAGGTCAAGGAGCTCGCCCAGGAGACGGCCAGGGCGACCCAGGACATCACCGCCCGGGTGGAGGCCATCCAGGGCGACACCTCCGGCGCCGTCCGCGCGATCGGGGAGATCTCCCGGATCATCGGCCTGATCAACGACTCGCAGGGCACCATCGCCGCCGCGGTCGAGGAGCAGACGGCGACCACCGCGGAGATGAACCGCAACGTCGCCGGGGCGGCGACCTCGGCCGGTCAGATCGCCGAGAACATCGCCTCGGTGGCCGGCGCCGCTGGGGCCACGACACGCGCGATGACCGACGCGCGGACCGCGATGGACGAGGTGGCCCGCATGGCCGCCGCGCTCAGCGCCTCGGTGGGCCGCTTCCGCTACTGAGAGGCCCGTCCTCCGCCCCTGCAGGGGCCGTGCTCAGCGGCCGGGAGAGCTGCTGCGGCGGCGGACCGGGGGGAGCGTCGACCAGGGGAAGTCGATCCACCGGTCGGTGCGGCGCCACACGTAGTCGCAGCGCACGATCGACTGCGGCTTCTCGTAGACGACCGCCGTCCGGACCTCGGCGACGTAGCCGGCGCAGAAGTCGCGGACCAGCTCCAGCGTCTTGCCGGTGTCGGCGACGTCGTCGGCCACCAGCACGTTCGCGCCGGTCAGGTCGACGACGTCCAACGTCGGCGGCAGCACGACCGGCAGCTCCAGCCGCTCGTCGACCCCGGTGTAGAACTCGACGTTCATCACGAACAGGTTCTTGACGTCGAGGGCGTAGCCCAGCGCGCCGCCGAGGAAGAGCCCGCCACGGGCGATGGAGAGGATCAGGTCGGGCTCGTAGCCGTCCGCGGCGACCTGCTCGGCCAGCTCGCGCGCCGCGGTGCCGAACGTCTCGTAGGTCAGCGTCTCGCGCTCGCTCACCGGCCGATGGTCGCAGTCCCGGTGTCGCCCCTGGGCAGCGGCCCGGGATACCGGCAGGCTGGGGACATGACGACGTCGCGCCGCCTGCCCCCCGCCGTCCGCAGGGTCCTGCCGTGGCTCCTGGGCTGGTGGGCGTTCCAGGCGGCGGTGGCCGTGACCGGCCGGCTGGTCGCCCGCCGCAAGGACGAGGGCGACGAGGGCACGGCCGGCATCCGGCGGGTCGTCGCGGTCGGCGGCGTGCAGCTGCGGCCCACCAACCCCGAGCTGTCCCGGGTGCGGCTCGACCTGGTGATGGGCGGCGGCGAGCTGGACCTCACCGGCGTGCCGCGGGTCCCGGGCGGCGTCGACCTCACCGTCCGCGCGCTCATGGGCGGCCTGGGCGTGCGGGTCCCGGCCGACTGGCGGGTGTGGTGGGCCTTCCGCGGCGTCGGCGGGATCGGCGTGGAGCAGGGCGCCGGCCTGACCCGCACCGACGACGAGCGCGGCGCCGACCTGCGCATCCACGCCCAGATGCTGTTCGGCGGCATCGGGGTCGAGGCGGCGGCGACGGCTCAGTCGTAGAGCGTCGCGCAGGGCAGCCGGCCGTCGAGCGCCTCGCGGGGGACGGTCAGGCCGAAGCGGCGCGCGACGAGCTCCGCGCACGCCGCCGCCGGTCGCGGCCCGCCCCCACCCAGCGGCCCGCCTGGGCGCAGCGCCCCGCCTCCGCCCAGCGACCCACCTGCGGACAGCAGCCCGACCTCGGTCAGCTCGGCGTCCAGCGCGTGCGGCTCCCGGCCCCAGCGGAACTCCGGGACGGCCGCGTCGAACCCGGTCACGTACACGCCGTCGCGCGCGTGCAGGCAGGAGCCGGTCGTCGGGGTGAAGCAGAGGACCACGGCCTCCCCGCCCTCCACGGTCAGCCGCTCGAGCAGCGGGGGGTCGGCGCCGCGCACCGTCGTGGACTCCACGGCGTAGACCCAACCCTGGGTCGTCCCGACCCGGACGGCCGGCAGGGCGGCGTCCCTCGCCTCGCGCAGCGTGCACCCGCCCCGGTCGACCTCGCCCGCGTCGAGCTCGCCCAGCAGGTCCTCGACCCCCGGACCGCGCACCGCCGTCAGCGTGAGCAGCCCGTGCTCGGCGACCCGGTCGGCGAACCAGTCGAAGCGGGAGCCCATCAGCAGAAGCCGGGCGTCCCCCACCAGGCCGCCTCGGCGGGCGGGACGTCGTCGCGCAGCACGGTGCCCTCGATGAGCCCGTACGGCCGGTCCGCGGCGGCGTAGACGACGTCGGGGTTGTCCGACCCGAAGGCGGAGAGGTCGCTGAGGAAGTGGTGCCTGTTCGGCATCGACATCCGCACCTCGGCCACGCACGGGTACCGCTCCAGCACCGCCTCGCCCATCGCGTAGAGCGTCTGCTGCAGGGCCAGGGAGTGGGTCGCGGCGAAGGTCTCCAGCAGCGCCGTCCGGACCCCCGCGAACACCTCGTCGAAGTCGATGTCGGCGCTCGTGTAGCGCCACCGGGCGGTCACCGCCGTGGCCAGGATCCGCTCCCGGGTCTCGGCCAGCGTCGTGTACCGGTCGCGCGGGAAGCCCCAGAACTCCGAGCCGGTGGTCTTGAGGACGACGAGGTCGCGCAGCCCGGCGAGCACGTGCACGTCGTCCCCGTCGGTCGTGACCACCGCCGTCCGCACCTCGCCGCCGTCCCGCCGAAAGGCGGAGTCGTGCGGCTGCCCGGCGACGGTGATCCGGTCCCAGCCGAACGAGTCGATGGCGACGCGGGCGCCGGTGATCCACGGGTACGCGCCGGTGAAGTGGCGGGCCAGCCGCAGCCCGAAGGACTCGACCGCGCCGACGCCGTCGCGGGCGAAGGCGAACACGGTGTTCTTCTGCGTGTCGGTCGGCAGCACGTGGGAGTTGTCGCCGGCGGTGTGCGCGGCGGCGAAGTCCCCGCGCAGGCTGGTGCTGACGTTGAGGTCGACGAGGGCGTGCCGGGGCCCGCTGCGGTCGACCGCGACCACCCGGACCTCCGCCTTGCCGTACTGGTTCGGGCCGAGCCGGATCGCCATGCGGCACTGTTGCACGTGGAACGTTGCGTGCGGATGACGCGCGTCTTCAGCTCCCGCGGTAGGTGGAGTAGGCGAACGGGGCCAGCAACAGCGGCACGTGGTGGGCGTCGGCGGGCTCGGCGACGGCGAAGGTGAGCACCACCTGCGGGTAGAAGGTGTCCCGCCCCTGCTCGGCGAACCACGGGCCGGTGGCGAACTCCAGCCGGTGGGTGCCCGGGCCGGTCGCGCCCTCCACCAGCCGGCAGCGGCCGTCGGCGTCGGTGACCCCCTCGGCGAGCAGTTCGGTCCCGGCGTACAGCCGGACGGCCATCCCCATCGCCGGACGTCCCAGCACCGAGTCGAGGACGTGCGTGCTCACGCTCATGACACCGGCTCCGCTCCGGGCTCGTTCCGCTCCTCGCTCGCTGGCGCTCGCTGCGATGCTCGCTCGCCCGTCGCCGTCGCGTTCGACACGAGCCCCCGCACCCGCAGCGCCGTGATCTGCGCGAGCTGCTCGGTGACCTCGGCGCGCTCGGCCTGCTCGTCGTTGCCCAGCCGGCGGCGGAGCTCGGCCAGCATCTCCCCGGGGCTGCGGCCGGCGGCGCGGACGAGGAACACGTGGCCGAAGCGCTCCTCGTACTCCCGGTTGCCGTCGACCAGGGCGGTCCGGGTGGCGTCGTCCGCCCCGGCCATCGAGCTCTGCTCGCGGCGGGAGGCCTCGGCGCCGGGGGAGGAGCCCTCCGGCCGGTCGCCGATCCGCGGGTGCACGGCGAGCGCGAGCTCGACCTCCTCCCACGGCAGTCCGCGGGCCACCTCCTCCGCGCGGGACACCAGCGTCTCGACGTCCGGGTACGGCCGGCCGGCGGCGACCTCGGCGGCGAAGCGCGGCGCGTCGTTGCAGGCCCGCAGCCGCTGGACGGCGCGGTCGGCGGGCTCGGCGTTGAAGTCGTCGAGGGCTCCCATGCGCCGAGGATGCCAGCTCACAGCCGTCGGTCCCCGGGGAGACCGGCGCGCCGACGTGGCAGGGTCGACGGGTGCTCCCCGAGGACGTCTACGCCGAGCTGGACCGCCGGTTGGGGCCGGTGGACGCCGCCCGCGCGGCGGGCTACCCCGGTGAACGGACCGGCCGACAGCCGGTGCACACCTGCTACGTGCCCGCCGACGCCGTCGTCCCCGGCCTGGCCGCCGCCTGGGGCACGGCCGCGCTGGCCGCGCTCGACGAGCACGGCCTGCCCGACCTGGGGCTCGACGGCGGCCTGCTCGAGCAGGTGCTGCCGCGGGTGCGCGCCAAGCTGGCCGCGCAGCCGGTCGAGGACCTGCGCGTGGACGCCGAGGACGGCTACCGCGGCGCGCCGGGTGCCGAGGACGGCGACGTGCGCCGGGCGGCCGAGGCGGTGGCGGCCGACGTGGTCGCGGGGACGGCCCCGCCGTCGATCGGCATCCGGGCCAGGTCGCTGGAGGAGCCCACCCGGCGCCGCGGCGTCCGCAGCCTGGACCTCTTCCTCGGCGGCCTCGCGGGGACGGCGCCGCGGTGCACCGTCACGCTGCCCAAGGTCACCGACGTCGAGCAGGTGCGCGCCTTCCTGCCGGTCCTCGACGCGCTGGAGGCCGCGCACGGCGTCCCCCTCGACCTGGAGCTGCAGATCGAGACGCCGCAGGCGGTGCTCGGCGCGGACGGGACGGCGACCGCCGCGCGGCTGGTGCACGCGGCCGGTCCCCGGCTGACCGGCCTGCACTACGGCACCTACGACTACAGCGCGGCCCTCGGCATCCCCGCGGCGCACCAGGCCTCGGACCACCCCGCCGCCGACTTCGCCAAGCAGGTGCTGCAGGTCGCCGTGGCCGGCACCGGGGCGCGCGCCGTCGACGGGTCGACCAACGTGCTGCCGGTGGGTCCGCGCGACCGGGTGCACGCCGCCTGGCGGCTGCACGCCGGGCTGGTGCGGCGCGCGCTGGAGCGCGGCTTCGCCCAGGGCTGGGACCTGCACCCCGCCCAGCTGGTGACCCGCTACGTGGCCACGTACGCCTCCTACCGGGCGGCGCTGCCCGCGGCCGCGGAGCGGCTGGCCGCCTACCGGGAGCGCGGAGACGGCGGCGTCCTCGACGAACCGGCCACCGCGCGGGCGCTGGCCGGCGTGCTGCTGCGGGGCCTGGACTGCGGCGCGGTGGACGACGCCGAGGTGCGCGCCGCCGCCGGGGTCGACCGCGCCGTCCTCGACGAGCTGGCCGGTCGGCCGCCCGCGACCCGCACGGTGTGAGCCATCCGGCCCCGCACGACCTACCATCCCTGCGTGATGCCGCGGTGAACGAGGGAGGCCTCGAGCGGTCGCTGTTCGCCGACGGCGGCGAGGTCGGCCGGGCGATGGCCCAGCGCGACTGGGCCGAGACCCCGCTCGGCCCACCCGAGAGCTGGCCCGCGGAGCTGCGCAACGTCGTCCGGATCCTGCTGACGTCCCGGTTCTCCATGTGGGCCGCCTGGGGCCCCGAACTGACGTTCTTCTACAACGACGCCTACATGCACGACACCCTGCAGGCCAAGCACCCCCTGGCGCTCGGCCGACCGGCCCGGGAGGTGTGGGCGGAGATCTGGGGGGACATCGGGCCCCGGATCGAGTCGGTGCTCCACACCGGCGTCGCGACCTGGGACGAGGACCTGCTGCTGTTCCTCGAGCGCAACGGCTACCCCGAGGAGAGCTACCACACGTTCTCCTACAGCCCGCTCGACGACGCCGACGGCCGCACGCAGGGGATGCTCTGCGTGGTCACCGAGACCACCGGGCGTGTCGTCGGCGAGCGTCGGATGGCCACCCTGCGCGACCTCGCCGCGGCGGTCGCGGCCACCCGCACGCAGGCCGGCGTCCTGGACGCCGTGCGCGAGCAGCTCGGGCGGAACCTCGCCGACCTGCCGTTCAGCCTCGCCTACGTGGCCGAGGCGGACGGGACCGCCCGGCTGGGCTGCGCGGCCGGGATCGCCCCCGGCTCCACCGCCGCGCCGCACGTCCTCCGGCCGGGAGACGGCGTCTGGCCGCTGGCGCGGGCGCTGGCCGGGGAGCACGTGCTGGTCGAGGAGCTCCCCGACCGCTTCCCCGGCCTGCCGACGGGGGACTGGCTGCGGCCCCCGCGGGAGGCGGTGCTGGTGCCGATCGGGGCGACCCCCGAGGGCGTCACCGGCTTCCTCGTCGCCGGCATCAACCCGCACCGCCGCTACGACGACCGCTACCGCGGCTTCCTCGAGCTGGTCGCCAACCAGATCGCGGCGGGCCTGCAGGCGGCCGGCAGCTACGAGGCCGAGCGCAGCCGCGCGGAGGCGCTGGCCGAGCTGGACCGGGCGAAGACCGACTTCTTCAGCAACGTGAGCCACGAGTTCCGCACCCCGCTGACCCTCATCGCCGGTCCCGTGGCCGAGCTGCGCCACTCCCCGGCGGCCGACGCCGACCCGCGGATCAGCCAGGAGCTGGAGGTCATCGAGCGGAACACGCTGCGGCTCCAGAAGCTGGTCAACACGCTGCTGGACTTCTCCCGCATCCAGGCCGGGCGCATCGACGCGCGGTTCGAGCCGGTCGACCTGGCCGCCACCACCAGCGAGCTGGCCAGCGTCTTCCGCTCGGCGGTCACCCGCGCCGGCCTGGACTTCACCGTCGACTGCACGCCGCTCGGGGAACCGGTGCACGTCGACCGGGACATGTGGGAGAAGGTCGTCCTCAACCTGCTCTCCAACGCGCTGAAGTTCACCTTCACCGGCGGGATCACCGTCCGCCTGCGCCCCGTGGACGGCGGCGCCGAGCTCACCGTCAGCGACACCGGGACGGGCATCCCCGCCGAGGAGCTGCCGCGCCTGTTCGAGCGCTTCTCCCGGGTGCGCAACGCCCGCGGCCGCTCCGGTGAGGGCAGCGGCATCGGCCTGGCGATGGCGCGCGAGCTGGTGGTCCTGCACGGCGGCACCATCGGCGTCGACAGCGCCCTCGGGCAGGGCACGACGTTCACCGTCACGCTCCCGTACGGCACCGAGCACCTGCCGTCCGACCGGCTGGCCGAGGGCGCGTCGGACGCCTCCGCCGTCTCGCCGGCGGCCACCCCGTACCTCACCGAGGCGTTGCGCTGGCTCCCCGGCGGGGACGACGGCGCGACGGCCCCCGTTCCGCTGCCGGGGGCCGGCGCCCGGGCCGGCCGCGTCCTGGTGGCCGACGACAACGCCGACATGCGGGAGTACGTCCGGCGGCTGCTGGCCCCCCGGTACGACGTCCGGGTGGTGGCCGACGGGCGCCTGGCGCTCGAGGCCGCCCTCGCCGACCCGCCGGACCTCGTCGTCAGCGACGTGATGATGCCGGGGCTGGACGGCGTGCAGCTGCTGGCCGCGCTGCGCGCCGACCCGCGGACGGCGCGGGTCCCGGTGGTGCTGCTGTCGGCCCGGGCCGGGGAGGAGGCGGCGGTCGAGGGCCTGGCCGCCGGGGCCGACGACTACCTGGTCAAGCCGTTCTCCGCGCAGGAGCTCATCGCCCGGGTCGGCGCGCACCTCGGCCTCGGCCGGGCCCGCCGGGCCGCGGAGGAGCGGTTCACCGCCATGGCCGACCTCGCGCCGGCGCTCATCTGGGTGTCCGACCCCGAGGGCCGCCGGGTGTTCGTCAACCGCGGCTGGCCGCAGTACACCGGCCGCTCGGCGCGGGAGGAGCTCGGCCGCGGCTGGGTCGACGGGCTGCACCCGGAGGACCGGGACCGCTACGCGGCGACGGTGGACGCAGCCGTGTCCCGGCGCGAGGGCTGGGAGGTCGAGTTCCGGCTGCGCCGCAGCGACGGGGCCTACCACTGGCTGCTGGAGCGGGCCGTCCCGATCGGCTCGGAGGAGACCTTCGCCGGGCACGTCGGCAGCTGCACCGACGTCAACGCCCGCATCCGCGAGACCGAGCGGCAGACGCTGCTGGCCGACGTCGGGGCCGCGCTGGACCAGGAGACGACCCTCGACGGGCAGCTGGGCGCGCTGGCCCGGCTGCTGGTGGACCGGCGGCTGGCCGACCTGTGCACGGTCCGGCTGGTCACCGAGGACGGCCGGCTCCGCTGGGCGGGCATCGCCGGCCTGGACGGGGACACCGAGACCGCGCTCGCCGGCCTGGACCCCGACGTCGGCGTGGGACCGGGCGTGGCGCGGACCGGCCGGTCGGTCGTGCACTCGGCGCTGTCCGGGGCCACCGACCTCGGCGCCGACCACCCCGCCGTCGCGCCACCGCTGGCCGTCGCCTCGGTGCTCGCCCTCCCGCTGACCGTGCGCGGGCGGGTGCTCGCCGTGCTCGTCCTGGGCCGCCGGGCGGACGCCCCCGCCTACACCGAGGACGACCGGACGCTGGCCGAGGAGATCGCCGCCCGGTCCGCGCTGGCCGTGGACAACGCGGTGCTCCTGACCGAGGAGCGCGCCGCCGCCCACCGGCTGGCCCTGCTGCACCGGGCCACCGCGGAGCTGTCGGCCGCCACCACCCCCGTCGAGGTGGCCGCCGCGGCCGCCGGTCACGTCCGCGCGCTCACCGGGCCGGACAGCCGGGTCGCCGTCTACGAGCTCGACCCGTCGCACCGCTCGCTGAGCGCGCTGACCATCAGCGGCGGGTCCGAGGAGGGGCAGCGGCTGTGGCAGAGCCTGCCGCTGTCGGCGCCGCTGGTCGCCACGACGGCGGTCAGCCAGCGCCGTCCGCTGTGGGTCGAGGACGTCGGCACCCTGTCGATCGGGGACCGGCACCTGCCCCCCGAGCTGGAGACGTCCCTCCGGGAGTACGGGCTGGCCGCCAACGTCGGCCTCCCGCTCGTCGTCGCCGGCCGGGTCGTCGGCGTCCTGGCCGTCGCCTGGCCGACGGTGCAGCGGTTCTCCGCCACCGACCGGGCGATGCTGCTGGCCGTCGCCGAGCAGTGCGCCCAGGCCCTCGACCGCGCCCGCCTGTACCGGTCCGAGCGGCGGATCGCCGAGACCCTGCAGCTGAGCCTGCTGCCGGCCCAGCTGCCGCGGCTGGAGCGGCTGGCGCTGGCGGCCCACTACCTCCCCGGCGCCGAGGGCAGCCAGGCCGGTGGTGACTGGTACGACGTGGTCGAGCTCGACGACGGCCGGGTTGCGATCGCCGTCGGGGACGTCGTCGGGCAGGGGCCGGCCGCCGCGGCGGTCATGGGCCAGCTGCGCAGCGCCCTGTCCGCGGCCCTGCTGCAGGGCTGCAGCCCGGCCGAGGCGCTGGAGCTGCTGGACCGCTTCGCCGCCCGGCTGCCCGGCGCGCTCGCCTCCACCGCGGCCTGTCTGGTCGTGGACCCCGCGGCCGGGTCGGTGTGCTGGGCCCGGGCGGGACACCCGCCGGCGCTGCTGGTGACCACCGGCGGTGCCCGGCTGCTCGACGGCGCCGGCGCGGGGACCGTCCTCGGCGCACCGGGGCGCCCCGACTACACCGAGGCGGCCACGGACGTCCCCGTGGGCGCCACCCTGCTGCTCTACACCGACGGGCTGGTGGAGCGCCGCGGCGAGGTGCTCGACGAGGGACTGGGCCGGGTCTGCGCCGCGGCCGCGCGGCACGGCGCCGCCGACCCGGCCCGGCTCACCGCCCGGCTGCTGACCGAGGTCCTCGCCGACACCGACCAGCCCGACGACGTCGCGGTGATCGCCGCCCGGCTGCTGCCCGGCCCGCTCGCCGAGACCCTGCCGGCCGACCCGGGCCGGCTGTCGGCCGTCCGCCGGCGGCTCACCGCCTGGACGACGGCGGCCGGACTGCCCGAGGAGACCGCCGAGGACCTCCAGCTGGCGCTCGGCGAGGCCCTGGCCAACGCGGTGGAGCACGCCTACGCCGGCGGCGGGCAGGGCGAGTGCTCCTACCGGGTGGCCCGGGACGCCGACGGGGGGGTGCGGGTGGAGGTCCAGGACTCCGGGGTCTGGCGACCGCCGCCGGAGGACCGGGGCTACCGCGGGCGCGGGCTGGAGCTGATCAGCGCGCTCGCCGCCGACGTCGAGGTCCGGCACGGCGAGGGGCCCGGCACGACCGTGCGCTTCCGGGTGCCGCCCCCGGCCGCGACGGCCGGCGCCGCGCGGGTGCCCGTCGCGATCGCGGAGGACGGCGGCGTGCCGGCGCGGCTGCTGACCTCCGACGGGCCGGAGGGGCTGCGGCTGGAGCTGGTGGGGGAGCTGGACCTCGCCAGCACGGGGCCGCTGCGCGAGGACGTGCTCGGCCGCCTGGCGCGGCTGCCGGTCGGCGCGCGGGCCACCCTCGACCTGCGCCGGACCACGTACGTGGCCAGCGCCGGCGTCGGGATGCTGCTGGAGGCCCTCGCCCGTGCGGGTGAAGCCGGGCTGGAGCTCCGCGTCCGGACGGAGCGGGGCACACCGCCGGCGCGCATACTCGCACTTGCCGGTCTGGACGAGCCCGGCGGGGGAGCCGCGCGTCCGTCGCCGTGACGACGCGCACAGCCCTCCCCGGTGACCTCCACCGGGTCGGGATGACCCAGAATGTCGCTTCGGCCGGCTGGAGCGACCCGGCCAGGAAGAGGACGAGCGCGGTGCACCACAGGGCAGACGAGCGTGCCGACGTGCGCGCGCGCCCCGTCCTGCCCGGTGCCCGGCCGCACGCCGCCGCCCTCGTCGGCTCGGACGACGAGCTGCTGGCCGCCGCGGTCCCGTTCGTGGAGGAGGGCCTGCGGGCCGGCGACCTCACCGTGCTCTCCTGCGGGCCGGAGACCGCCGCGCTGGTCGCGGGCGCGCTCGGCGAGCAGTTCCCCCGGGTGGAGACCGACGCCCGCATCGCACTGGTCGACACCCGGGCGCCCGACGCGCTCACCTCCACCCGGCGGCTGCTCGACCGCGCGGCGTCCGCTCCATCGGGCTGGCTGCGGGTGCTCGGCCAGATCGAGTTCGGCCGGGAGCCGACCACCTGGCACGAGGGCCAGCGCTACGAGGCCGCGGTCAACGCGCTGCTCGACGGCTGCCCCCTGACCGCGATGTGCCTCTACGACCGCCGGGAGCTGCCGCCGGAGGTGCTGGAGAGCGCCGCCCGGACGCACCCCGAGCTCGTGTCCGACGGCACGCGCACGGTCAGCGCCGACTATCGCTACCCCACCGAGTACCTGGCCGCGCTCCCCGTCCCCCGCGAGCCGGTGGAGGACACCCCGCCGGTGCTGGCCGTCGACGACGCGCCCACGCTGGCCGGGTTGCGGCACGCGATGGGCGCGGCCCTCGCCGCCCACGTGCCCGACCGGGAGCAGCGCGAGGACCTCCACCTGGCCACCAGCGAGATCGCGGCCAACGCGTTCCGGCACGGCCGCCGACCGGTGTCGGCCCGCATCTGGACCGACGGCAAGCGGGTGGTCTGCGCCATCACCGACTCCGGCACCGGCTTCGGCGACCCGCTCGCCGGCTTCCAGCCCGCGCACGGCGACGACCTCAGCCGCGGCGGCATGGGGCTGTGGCTGGCCCGCAAGCTCTGGGACTCCGTGGACCTGCTGCCCGGCCCCCAGGGCCTGACCGTGCGACTGAGCGCCCGCCTGCGCTGAGCCCCGGGTCCTTGACGCAGCGGTACCTCACTGCTGAGGTACCTGGGTGATCGTGGTGACGGCGGCGGGCGGGCAGACCGGCACCGCCGTCGTCCGGGCGCTGCGGGCGCGGGGGCTGCCGGTGCGGGCGGTCGTCTCCCGCCCGGGCCCGCGGCCGGAGCTCGCCGCGCTGGGCGCCGAGGTGGTGGTCGCGGAGCTGACCGAGCCGCGGCCGTGGGCCGACGTCCTGGCCGGCGCGGCCGCGCTGTACCTGATCTGGCCGAACTTCGACCCCCGCGAAGCCGAGGGCGCCGCCGCGCTGTTCGGGGCGGCCCGGCAGGCCGGCGTCCCGCGGGTCGTCTACCACTCCGTGCTGCGCCCGCAGGCCCGGGCGATGCCGCACCACGCCGCCAAGGACCGCGCCGAGGAGGCCCTGGACGCCACCGGCCTCGCCTGGCGGGTGCTGCAGCCCTGCGCCTACGCGCAGAACCTCGACGACGCGCTGGCCGAGGCGGCGCGCACCGGCCGGCTGCCCAGCCCGTGGGGCCTGCGCACCGGGCAGTCGCTGGTCGACCTGGCCGACGTGGCCGAGGCCGCCGCGGTGCTGCTCACCGAGGACGGCCTGGACGGCGGGACCTTCGAGGCGGCCGGGCCCGAGCCGCTGACCGCGCCGCGGCTGGCCGAGCTGGTGGCCGCGCACCTGGGTCGGGAGGTGACCGCCGAGGACGCCGTCCCGCCGGACGAGGTGCCGGCCGCCTACGCCGAACGCTGCCTGCGGCTGATGTTCGACCACTACCGGGCGCACGGCTTCGCCGGCAGCCCGCGGGTGCTCACCGCCCTGCTCGGCCGCCCGCCCCGCACCTACGCCGAGCGCCTCGCGTCCCTCCCCGTCCCCGGCGGCGCGGAAGGGTGACCGAGCGGTGACGGAGCGCACTAGCGTGGTCGGGATGGGGGACGCGGTCGACCTGATCCTGCAGCAGTGGGCCCGGGAGCGCCCCGACCTCGACTGCAGCCCGATGGGCGTCATCGGCCGGATCTCCCAGCTCCAGCGCGAGGTCTTCCTCGCCCAGCGGGCCACCTTCGCCCGGCACGGCCTCGACGCGCCGTCCTTCGACGTGCTGGCCGCGCTGCGCCGGGCGGGCGAGCCCTACCAGCTCACCCCGACCGCGCTGATGCGCACCGCGCTGGTGACCTCCGGCGCCATCACCCAGCGGCTGGACCGGCTGGAGGAGAAGGGGCTGATCACCCGCGAGCGCAGCGAGGCCGACGGGCGGGCCGTCGTCGTCACGCTGACCGCCGCCGGCCGCGCCGCCCTGGACGCCGCCCTGCCCGACCACCTGGAGACCGAGCGCCGGCTGCTCGCCGGGCTGTCCGACGACGACCGCGAGCAGCTGGCCGGCCTGCTGCGCCGGCTGCTGGTCGCCCTGGGCCGGGTGCCCCAGCTGTGACAGCGCGATCATGAGGTGCGGGAGGAACACGCCGGTTCTCGTGGGCGTGCCGCCTTCTGCACCCCATGATCGCAGGCCGGCAGGTCAGAGCCCGGGGACGTCGCCGGGTTCCAGGTCGGTGCGCACCCGCACGAACCGCAGCGGGTGGCGGAAGACGCCGGCCTGCAGCGCGGCGTCCGCGCTGACCTCCACGACGACGTCGGGCTGCACGCGGGTGAGCGGCACCGACAGCCGGCCGCCGCCGAAGCGGCCGGTGCCGATCCGGTCCGGCCACGGGTGCCCGGGCCCGGCGGGGCGGAGGACGGCGGCCAGCTCGGCGGCCTGCTCGCGGCCGAGCGGGCTGGTGCGGCCGACCACGACCAGCTCGCCGTCCCGGTAGCGGCCGGCCACGAGCTGGCTGGGCCGCTCCAGCGGACCGATGACCCCGCCGGCGACGACCTCGGTGGTCTCCCAGGACTTGACCTTCACCCACTCCCGCCGCCCCGGTGCGTAGCGGCTGCCCGCGCCCTTGGCGACCAGGCCCTCCACGCCGGCGGCCCGCCACTCGGTGGACCACTGCTCGGCCTCGGCCGGGTCGGTGGTGGCGGGGGAGAGCTGCATCGGCGGCGCCCAGCGGGCGGCCAGCTCCTCCAGCGCGGCCCGGCGCTCGCGCAGCCGGCGACCGCGCAGGTCCGCTCCGCCGAGCGCGAGCAGGTCGAAGGCGACGTAGGAGGCCGGGGCGGCGGCGACGATGGCGGCCATCCGGCCGGGTGCGGTCACCATCCGCCGCTGCAGCAGCCCGAAGTCCAGCCGGGACCCGTTCCAGACGACGACCTCGCCGTCCACCACCGTGCCGGCCGGCACCTGGGCGACCGCCGCGGCGGCGACGTCGGGGAACCGGGCGGTCAGGTCGCGGCCCTGCTTGGACCACAGCCGGGTGGTGCCTCCGGTGCGGACGACGACGAGGCGGTAGCCGTCCCACTTGGGCTCGTAGAGGACGCCGCCGGGCAGCGCGTCGGCCCGCGGGATCTCGCGGACGGGCTTGGCCAGCTCCACCGCGACCGGCCCGGCCAGCTCCGGCGGCACGTCGGGCAGACCGGGGACGGACAGCGGCACGTCGGCCAGCCTGGGGGCTGCGCGCCCCGCGCGCAGGGCGCTGAGCTGGCTGTTCACCCCTTCGTGGCAGGTCGCCACCCTGCGCGAGGGACCCGGCGGGACGCACGTTCCCGCCGGCCGGGTCAAGTCACGTTCGGGTGACGGGCGGGTCAGCTGCCCTCGGTGACGAGGCGGTCGGCGAGGGTGCCCGCGACGTCCTCGGCGACGGCGCGCTCCTCGTCGGAGCGGATCGTCCGCAGGCTCAGCCCGGTGCGCTCGGCCGGCTGGCCGATCCGCACCAGGCGGGCGGCCATCAGTGCGCCCCGGCGAGCCGGCCGGTGTGCCGCTCGTACCGGTCGGCCGAGTGCCCGGTCAGGCCGACGACCTCGACGGTCTTCCCGCGGGTCGCGTACTTGTGCGTGATCGCGTCCAGCGCGGCGACGGTGGAGGCGTCCCAGACGGAGGCCGCCGACAGGTCGATCACGACGTGGTCGGGGTCGCCGGCGTAGTCGAACTGCGTGTAGAGGTCGTTGCTGGAGGCGAAGAACAGCGCGCCGGTCACCGAGTACACGCGGGTGCCGCCGTCCGGGACGGGAACGCTGGTGACCTCGGCCAGGTGCGCGACCCGGCGCGCGAACAGGACGCAGGCGACCAGGACGCCCGCGCCGACGCCGACGGCGAGGTTGTGCGTGAGCAGCGTCCCGGCGACGGTCGTGAGCATCACCGCGGTCTCGCTCCGGGGCATCCGGTGGAGCGTCCGCAGGCTGTGCCAGTCGAAGGTGGCGATCGACACGAACACCATGACCGCGACCAGGGCGGCCATCGGGATGACGGCGACGACGTCCCCCAGGGCGACGACCAGGACCAGGAGGAAGGCGCCGGCGAGGAAGGTCGACAGCCGGGTGCGGGCGCCGGACCTCACGTTGATCATGGTCTGGCCGATCATGGCGCAGCCGCCCATGCCGCCGAAGAAGCCGGTCACGATGTTGGCCACGCCCTGGCCCCAGGACTCGCGGGTCTTGTCCGAGGAGGTGTCGGTGAGGTCGTCGACCAGCTTCGCCGTCATCAGGGACTCCATCAGCCCGACGAGGGCGATGCCCAGCGCGTACGGCGCGACGATCCGCAGCGTCTCCAGCGTGAACGGGACGTCGGGCAGCGCCAGGAACGGCAGGCTGTCGGGCAGCGCGCCCTGGTCGCCGACGGTCGGCAGGGTGAACCCGGCGACCACGGTGAGGCCGGTGAGCACGACGATCGAGACCAGCGGCGCCGGGACGACGGTGGTCAGCCGCGGCAGCAGGAAGATGATCGCCAGGCCCGCCGCCACCATCGGGTAGACCGGCCACGGCACGTCGACCAGGTGCGGCAGTTGCGCGGTGAAGATCAGGATCGCCAGTGCGTTGACGAAGCCGACCATCACGCTGCGCGGCACGAACCGCATCAGCCGGGCCACGCCGGCCGCCGCCAGCAGGACCTGGCAGGCGCCGCCGAGGACGACGGCGGCGAGCAGGTACTCGAGCCCGTGCTCGCGGGCGAGCGGGCCCACCACCAGGGCGACCGCGCCGGTGGCGGCGCTGATCATCGCCGGTCGGCCGCCGGTGAACGCGATGACGACGGCCATCGTGAACGAGGCGAACAGCCCCACCCGCGGGTCGACGCCGGCGAGGATCGAGAAGCTGATCGCCTCGGGGATGAGCGCCAGCGCGACGACCAGGCCGGCCAGCACCTCGGTGCGGGCCACGGTGGGGGACAGCCAGGCCGGGCGGCTCGGGCGGGAGGAGGGCACGGGAGGGCTCCGGTTCGACGGCAGCGGGTGGGGGCACCCGCGGGGCGTCGGCGCAGCCGGGGTGGATCGAGCACCGACCCTAACCTCACGTGAGGGTCGGATCGGTGAGGTCTCGGGCACAGCGGGGAATCGGACGGCCACCCTGCGGTTGAGAGCTCAACGAAGCGATCGAGAGGAGCTCCCGTGTCCCGTCCCGTCCTGCAGGTCGTCGCCGCCAGCACCCGCCCCGGCCGCCGCGGTCTCGCCGTCGCCCGCTGGGTGACCCGCCTGGCCGAGGCGCACGGCGGTTTCGACGTCGAGCTGGTCGACCTCGCCGAGGTGGGCCTGCCGGTCTTCGACGAGCCCAACCACCCGCGGCTGCAGCAGTACGTCCACCAGCACACCAAGGACTGGAGTGCGACGGTCTCCCGCGCCGACGCGTTCGTCTTCGTGACCCCGGAGTACAACCACTCCTTCCCCGGCGCCCTGAAGAACGCCCTGGACTTCCTCTCGGTCGAGTGGGCCGACAAGGCGGCCGGCCTGGTGACCTACGGCGGCGTCTCGGCGGGTCTGCGCGCGTCGTCCGCGCTCAAGCCGGTGCTGGCCGCCCTGCGCGTGCTGCCGGTGGTGGAGGCGGTGTCGGTGCCGTTCTTCGCCCAGTTCCTGGACGAGGACGACGAGTTCGTGCCCAACGCCGAACTGGAGGCCGGCGGCAAGGCGATGCTCGACGAGCTGCAGCGGGTCACCGCCGCGCTGCGCCCGCTCCGGGCCGCCTGACGGAACCCCTGCTCGCACCGTTGACGGGCGCTCGACGTCCGCCGCCTCCGACGATCATGGAGTTGCGGCGTCGGCACGCCGGGAACGAGCGGCGTGTCCTCTCCCGAGGTTCGTGATCGTCGAGCGGTGGACGCCCCGGGTGTCACCCTGGAGGGGATGACGGAGCGCAAGCCGCCCGGGATGTCGTTCGAGACCTGGGTCGACCAGCAGATCACGCAGGCGCAGGCCCGCGGGGCCTTCGACGGCCTCGGTGGAGCCGGCCGGCCGCTGCCCCGGCGGGAGCGGCCGCAGAGCAGCTACGAGTGGGCGCTGGAGTGGGCCCGGCGGCAGTCGACCGACCCGCGGGACCTCCTGCCACCGGGCATGGCGCTGCGGAGGGAGCGCGACGAGCTGCCGGATCGGGTGGCCGGGCTGCCCTCGGAGGCCGCCGTCCGGGCGGTGGGCGAGGACTTCAACGCCCGCGTCGAGGCCTTCTGGCGCCGTCCGCAGGAGAGCCGGTGGGCGCCGGTCCCCGGTCTCGCCGACGTCGAGGCGCTCGTCGCGCACTGGCGGGCCACCCGGCCGCCGCCCCCGCCGGCCGAGGTCCCGGCTCCGCCGCCGCGCCGTCGCCGGTGGTGGCGCCGGCGGCGATGATCGGCCGATGCGCTTCGTGCTCGAGGTGGACCTGGACGCCGGCGCCCTGGCCGGGGACGACCGCGCCGCGGAGCTCGGCCGGATCCTGCGCTACTGGGGCGGCAGCATGGAGCAGGTGCCCCTGGAGCCGGGCACCCGGCAGGACCTCTACGACAGCGGCTACGCCGCCGTCGGCTCCTGGCGGGTCGAGCCGGACTGACCGCACGCCGAGGCCGGTGGTCCCTCGGGGGGACCACCGGCCTCGGTCGCGTGGGTCAGGCGGCCGTGGGCACCCGGTCCAGGAAGCCCAGGACGGCGCGGATGCGACCGTCGCCGTCGGTCACCGCGACGTCGAAGCCCGCGATCGGCGCCTCCTCGCCCTCGGGGCCGAGGTGCCACGTGAAACGCACCTGCTCGTGGTGGGCGTCGACGGGGCCGGCGAGGCGGAACACGAAGCCGGGGAACTGCGTCTGGACGGCGGCGATGGTCGCCTCGATCGCGTCCCGCCCCGCGACGTCGGCGAGCGGGTCGGTGTAGCGGGCGTCCTCGGTGAACAGCTCCGCGACGGCGGCGCGGCGCGCGGCCGGGTCGGTCTGGTTCCAGGCCGCCAGGTAGCGGGCGGCGAGGTCGGGCGATGCGGTCATGGTCGTTCTCCTCTCGGTCTCAGCTGCGACGCAGGCCGGTGGCCTGCAGGACGGCGAAGGCGGCGACGACGAGCGCCTGCAGGACGAGCCAGGCGGCGCCGAGGGTCGTGGGGGAGCCCAGGCCGGCCAGCACGACGGCGACGCTGCCCGCGGCCCAGAGGGCGTTGGCGGCGACCACCGTGCGGACGGCGGGCGGGGTCGGGCGGGTGCCGACCAGCCACACGGCGGCGGCGAAGGCCAGCAGGAAGACGCCGGTGCCGCGCAGCCAGCCGGCGGGCAGGCCGAGCAGGTCGGCGAGGGCGGGCGCGGCCAGCAGGTACGCCGCGCCGTTGAGCCCGGTGACGGCGGCGTCGAGCCGCAGCGCCAGCCGGAGCAGAGCGGTGGGGGCGGGAGCGGTGGTCGTGGTCATGGCGACCACGGTGGCCGCGCTGCGGAGGCGGGTCGATTACCTCCGAGGTAAGCGACGCGGTCGCGGTCGGTCACTAGCGTCGCGGCCATGACCGCCGTGGGGACGCGACCGTCCGTGGGGGAGCTGCTGCGCGACTGGCGGCAGCGCCGCCGGCTGTCCCAGCTGGACCTCGCCAGCGACGCCGGCGTCTCCACCCGGCACCTGAGCTTCGTGGAGACCGGCCGGGCGCGGCCGAGCCGGGAGATGGTGCTGCACCTCGCCGAGCAGCTGGAGGTCCCGCTGCGCGAGCGCAACGAGCTGCTGCTGGCGGCCGGCTACGCCCCGGTCTACGGACGCCGCCGGCTGGAGGACCCGGACATGGCCGCCGTCCGGACGGCGCTGGACCTCGTGCTGGCCGCCTACGAGCCCTTCCCCGCCCTGGCCGTCGACCGCGGCTGGCACCTGGTCGCGGCCAACCGCAGCGTCGCGCTGCTCACGGCCGGGGCCGACCCGCAGCTGCTGGAGCCGCCGGTCAACGTGCTGCGGCTGGGGCTGCACCCGCGCGGGCTGGCACCGCGGATCCTCAACCTGCCGCAGTGGCGCACCCACCTGCTCGCCCGCCTGGCCCGGGAGGCGCACCTGACCGCCGACCCGGCCCTGGCCGCGCTGCACCGGGAGCTCGCCGCGCTGCCCGGCGGCTTCGACCGGCGCCCACCCGACGGGATCGCCGTCCCGCTGCGGGTGCGGTCCGGGGACGACGTCCTGAGCTTCCTGAGCACGGTGACCACGTTCGGCACCGCCGTCGACCTCACCGCCGCCGAGCTGTCGGTGGAGGCCTTCCTGCCCGCCGACGCGTCCACCGCGGAGCTCCTCCGCTCGCGGACCCCCTGACCGCGACGATCATGAAGTCGCGGGAGCGACGCCCCGTCGCAGGACGGCGTGTCGCTTCCCGCACTTCACGATCGCGCCGCAGGCTCCTACAGGACGTCGAACTCGTTGAACTCCGCGCCGCCGGAGAGCATCGCGTAGCCGGGGCCGCGGTCGAAGAACGGCTCCTCGCCGGTGCGGGCCGCGCGCATCTCCGCGCGCAGCGCCGACGTCGCCGCCTCGTCGGCGGTGCCGTCCTCGCGCACCACCACCCCGTAGTCGGTGCGGGCCCCGTCCACCGAGACCTTGCGCCAGGCGATGTCCCGCAGGACCTCGTCCACCGGCCGGTCCAGCGGGTCGCCCCAGCCGCCGCCGCCCGTCGTCCGGATGCGGACCACGGTGCCGGCCGTCAGCGGCTCGGCGTCGGCGAGCGCGTCGACGTCGTGCTCCTCCGGGCCGCCCGGGTCGACGGTGATCTGGAACGGCCGCCCGGCCTTGCCCCCCTTGACGCCCCAGCAGGACAGGATCGAGCGGTCGGCGATGGACATGAAGTGCGCGTCGCGCAGCACCCGGATGTGCTTCTCGTAGCCGCAGCCACCCCGGTACCGCCCCGGCCCGCCGGAGTCGATGGCCAGCCCCAGCCGCTCCACCCGCAGCGGGAAGCGGCCCTCGGTGAACTCGGTGGGCAGGTTCCGCGAGTCCGGGACGACGTGGATGGTGTCCTCCCCGTCGGCGTAGTACCGCCCGCCCGAGCCGCCGCCGAGCACCTCGCGCATGAGGTAGGGCTGCCCGTCGACGTCGGTGCCGTAGACGCCGGTGTAGCGGATCGTCTCCTGGTCGGCGGGCATCCGGCCGCCGGTGGCCTTGGCCAGCACCCCGGCGAGGACCCCGAGCAGCCGCAGGATGACGAAGGTCCGGGCGTTGGTCGGCGCCGGGAAGACCGGGGTGAGCAGCGTGCCCTTCTCCGGGAAGCGCATCTCGATCAGCGGGACGACGCCCTCGTTGACGTCGAGCTCGGCCATCCGCTCCGGCGTCTCGGCCAGGTTGCGCAGGATCGGCGCGAGCCACTTCTTGAGGAAGTTGCCGTCGGCGTAGTCGCCGCAGTGGTTGATCGGCCCCTTGGCCTGCGGGCCGGTGCCGGTGAAGTCGATGACCAGCGGGGTCTCCCTGGAGGAGTCCATGGTCAGCGTGATCCGCTGCCGGTGCAGCTGGGGCTCCTCGACGCCGTCGTGCTCGGCGTAGTCCTCCCAGACGTAGGTGCCGTCGGGGATCTGCGACAGGATCTCCCGCCGGTAGACCTCGGTGGAGTTGGCCAGGATCGCGTCGAAGGCCGCTTCCACCGCCTCGACCCCGTACCGGTCGAACAGCTCCCCGAGCCGCCGGGCGCCGGCGAGGCAGGCCGAGCACTCCGCGTCGAGGTCGGCGGCCAGCGAGTCGGGCATCCGGGAGTTGCGGGTCATGATCTTCAGCGCGCTCTCGTTGGGCACGCCGCGGTCCCACAGCTTGATCGGGGGGACCATCAGGCCCTCCTCGTACACGCTCGTCGCCGCCGACGGCATCGAGCCGGGCACCGCGCCGCCGATGTCGTCGTGGTGGCCGAACGCCTGGATGAAGGCGACCACCTTCTCCGCCCCGTCGACGTGCGCGAAGACCGGCACGGTGACGCACAGGTCGGGCAGGTGGCCGATCCCGCCCTCGGAGAGGTAGACGTCGTTGTGGAAGAAGACGTCCCCGACGTTCATCGTCTCGATCGGGTAGTCGCGCACCACCGGGTGCACCAGCGCCGAGTAGGAGCGGCCGGTGAGCTTGCGCAGCAACCGGTCGTGGATGCCGGCGCGGAAGTCGTGCGCGTCGCGGATCATCGGCGACCGGGAGGTGCGCCCGATGGAGGTCTCGACCTCCTTCTCGATCGCGGCCAGCGTGCCGGCGACGATCTCGACGAGGACCGGGTCGGCGGCGACCTTGCCGTCGGTGAGGCTCATCGCGCGGTCTCCTTCGTGAGCAGCAGGTTCCCGTGGGGATCGACGGTGGCGGCGAAGCCGGGGTGCACCGGCACGGTGGAGCCGAACTCCTCGATGATCGCCGGGCCGGGGACGACGTCCCCGGGGCCGAGGTCGGGCCGGTTGTACGTCGGGGTGTCGACCCAGTCGTCGAAGAACACCCGCCGGGTGCCCGTGACGGCCCGGTCCGGCCCGCCGTGCTTCGGGGCCAGCTCCACCACGTCGGGACGGCGGATCGGGCCGATCCCGCTCACCCGCAGGTTGACCCACTCCACGGCCTGGCGCGGGTCGTCGGCGAAGTCGTAGCCGTAGAGCTGGCGGTGCGCGGCGTGGAACTCCTGAGCCACCTGCTCGGCGGCCGCGGCGTCCAGCTCCCCGTCGGGGACCGGCACCCGGACCTCGAACGCCTGGCCCACGTAGCGCAGGTCGGCGGTGCGCTGCATCCGCTGCGAGTCGCGCGCGAAGCCCTCGCCGTCGAGGGCGACCCGGGCCTGGTCCTCCAGGTCGGCGAACACCCCGCGCACCCGGTCGAGGTCGAGGTCGGCGTGCCGGTGGATCGCCGTCTGGACGTGGTCGTTGCGGACGTCGACGGTGAGCAGGCCGAAGGCGCTCACGTTGCCCGGGTTCGGCGGCACGAGGGTGCGGGGCAGGCCCAGGATGTCCATCAGCCGGCAGGCCAGCAGCGAGCCGGAGCCGCCGAACGTGGTGAGCGTGAAGTCCCGGACGTCGAGGCCGCGGGCGACGGTGACCTGGCGCAGCGCGTTGGCCTGGTTCCACGCGGAGATCTCCAGGATGCCGGTGGCGGTGCGCTCGAGCTCCATGTCGAGCTCCGCGCCGAGGTCGGCCAGGCCCTTGCGCGCCGCGTCGACGCTCAGCGGGATCTCCCCGCCCAGCAGGTGCGGGGGGATGCGGCCGAGGACGACGTGCGCGTCGGTGACCGTGGGCTGGTCGCCGCCGGAGGGGTAGCACATCGGGCCGGGGTCGGCGCCGGCCGACTTGGGGCCGACCTTGAGCGTGCCCTCGGGGGACAGCCAGGCGATCGAGCCGCCGCCCGCGCCGACGGTGACGACGTCGATCATCGGGATCTTCGACGGGTAGTCGCCGACCGAGCCCTCGGTGGTGAGCGTCGGCTCGCCGTCGATGACCACGGTGACGTCGGTGGAGGTGCCGCCGCCGTCGCAGGTCAGCACCCGGTCGAAGCCGGCGGTGCCCGCGATGAGCGCGGCACCCAGCGCACCGGCCGCCGGGCCGGACAGCATCGTGGTGATCGGCTGGTGCACGACCTCCTGGGCCGACAGCACGCCGCCGTTGCTCTTCATCACGTAGAACGGCACGCCGGGCGCGATCTCGTCCAGCCGGGTGCGGATGTTGGTGACGTAGGCGCCGACCTTGGGCTTGACCGCGGCGTCGACAAGCGTGGTCACCGAGCGCTCGTACTCGCGGTACTCCCGCAGCACCTGGCTGGACAGCGAGACGACCGCCCCCGGGTGCTCCTCGCGGATCACCTCGAGCATGCGGCGCTCGTGCGCGTCGTTGGCGTAGGCGTGCAGGAAGCAGACGCCGATCGTGCCGATGCCGGCGTCGGCGAAGAAGCGGGCCGCGGCGCGGGCGTCGTCCTCGTCGAACGGGCGCACCTCCTCGCCGCGGTGGTCCAGCCGGCCCCGCACGGTGCGCACCAGGTCGGCCGGGACGATCCGCGGCGGCTTGACCCAGAAGTAGCTGTTGCCGTAGCCGTCGGGCACCGACTGGCGGGCGATCTCCAGCACCGACTCGTAGCCCTCGGTGGTGATGAACCCGATCCGGTCGAGCTTGCCCTCGAGCAGCTGGTTGGTCGCGACCGTCGTGCCGTGGCTCACCGCGGTGACCGCCTCGCCCGGCAGGCCCAGCAGGTCGAGCACCTTGCGGACGCCGGTGAGGAAGCCCTCGGCGGGGTCGGCCGGCGTGGACGGCGTCTTGGTGGTGGTGGTCTGCCCGGTCTCCTCGTCCACCGCGACGACGTCGGTGAACGTCCCCCCGGTGTCGATGCCGATGCGGACCCGGCGGGGTGGCGCGCTCATGGGCGATTACCTTAGCGCTGAGATACCGCCGGGCGGAAGGCGGCGCCCGGGATCCGCGCGGCGGCGCTCACCCGGGCACGGTGGCCGCCGCCTGGCGGATCTCCATCCCCCGGAGCCGGGTCCTCACCCGTGCTCGGGGTCGCCCCCGGTCTCGCGCTCGACCGAGCCGCCCCCGCGGCCCGCTTCCTCGACCCCGTCCTCGCGGGGGGCGACGGCGTGGGCCGGGCGCTCGACGTCGTCGGTGCCGGGGCGGACGTCCTCGTCGAAGTCCTGCAGCGCGTCGTCGGGCGCCAGGAAGGCGTCGTCGGGACCGGTCATGGCTGTTCCCTCCGTCGTACTCGGCGCCCTCCAGGGTCACCCCGGGGACGGCCGCCCGCTCCTCGACCGGCCCCGCGCGTTCTGTGCACGCATCGTGGTCCCGCGGCAGCCGTGACCACGATGCGTGCACAGAACGGGGCCTCGCCCTCAGGAGAACTCGACGTCCTCGAGCGTGACACCGCGGAAGGCGGCCAGCCGCTCGGCCTCGGCGGTGACCGCCTCCCGCAGCGCCGCCGTCGGCGACCGCCACGGCTCGACGGCGACGGTGAGCGAGGAGCCGGACTTCCGGGGCCGCCAGGTGCCCGCGACCTCCCCGTCGACGAGCACCGCCCCGGGCCGGCCGAGCACCGGCCACAGCGCCTTGGCCCGGGCCGGGTCCGGCACCACCAGGTCGCGGTCGCGGCCCTGCAGGAACAGGTCGAAGGGGCCCAGCAGCCGCGGGCCGTGTGCCGCGGGGACCTCGCCCAGCCGGTCGGCGTCCTCGGCGAGCAGCCAGCGCCGCTCGCCGTCCACGGAGACCTCGACGGCGTCCTCCGGCCAGCGGGCCTGCACGTCCTTGACCGGGGCGTCGAGGTACCCGGCGACCAGCTTCGGCGTCGCCGGGCCCAGCAGCCGCAGGTACCCCCGGACGACGTCGAACCGGGGCGGGACGGTCTCGCTCGGCACCAGCCCCGGCACCGGGCGGAGGACCGGCGGCGAGGTGCCGGGCTCCAGCTCGAGCCCGGCGCGCAGGGCCGCCAGGCGGAACGGCTGCTCGTACAGGTGCGTGGCGTCGCAGGGCCGGCAGTACCGCAGGTAGGGCTCGGGCATCAGCTCGGCCAGCCGCCCCGACATCTCGCCCTTGACCATGGGGACGGTCACCAGCGAGCGCATCGCCGCGGCGACGGCGTCGAGGGCCTCCAGGGTGCCGATGCCGGCGGCCCGGAGCGGCTTGGCCGCGTCGAAGACCCGCTTGCCGGCGTCGGCCTCGGAGAACGGGGCGGTGGCCGCGGCGACCGCCGGGAGGTCCTCCCGCCGGTACAGGTGCGGAGCGCCGCGGAGGGTCCAGACGGTCGCCAGCGCGCCCTCCGGCAGGCCCGCCACGTCGACGCCGCGCAGCAGCAGCGCCCACAGCCCACCGTCCGGGCCGGTGTCCTGCACACCGAGGTCGAGCACCGCGGTGTCGGCGAGGCCGCCGGCCGCGCGGTCCAGCTGCTGGGCGGACACCCGCAGGTCCAGGACCTGCCGGCGGGTCAGCGAGGGAGGCACGCCGGGGACGCTAGCGGCGGGGGACGACGGTCGTCAGCGTCTCGGCCGCCCGATGCCCACCGCGTAGAGCACCGCGAGGACGGCGCCCGGCGGAGCGGCGACCCAGATCCACCAGGGGTACACGAACTCGCCGGCGGTCACCGACACCAGGCCCCAGACGACCAGGTTCACCGCCGCGATGCTGGCGAAGACGATGGTCAGCACCCGCATCGCCATGCCGCCGGCGTCGTGGGAGAACGCGTCCCCCAACGGCAGCCGCCGGGGCGCCGGCGGGGCCGGTGGGGGCTCGGGCAGGTCCCGGGTGACGCGGGCGAGCTCGCCGCGGGTGCGGGCGGCCCACACCGACTGCACCCGCGCGTCGAACTCGTGCAGGTCGAGCTGCCCGGCCGCGACGGCTCGGCGCAGCTGCTCCTGCACGGCGGCCCGCTCGGGGTCCGAGACGCGCAGCTCGTCGGGGCGCACGGGATCGTTCACGCCGCCGATCGTGGCACCTCACCGGGCGCGACCGGGGCTGGTTCCGCCGGGCCGCGGTCAATCGGCGTCGGCCTGCCACAGGTCGGGGCCGAACACCTCGTACTGGATGTCGCGGGGGGACACGCCACGGTCGAGCAGCGCCTGGCGGACGGCCTTCATGAACGGCAGCGGGCCGCACAGGTAGTAGACGGCCTCGTCGGGCAGGTCCACCTCGGACACGTCCAGCACGCCCTCGTGCACGCCGTCCACCGGCAGGCTGCACTCCGCCCCGCGCTCGAACCAGACGTGCAGCTCTCCGTCCTGCAGCGCGCGGACGTCGTCCACCACCTGCCGGCGCAGCGCCCACGAGGACTCGTCGACGTCGGCGTGCAGCAGCGTGACGCCGAGGTGCGAGCCGGCTCCGACCAGGTGCGAGATCATCCCGGCCATCGGGGTGATGCCGATGCCGGCGCTGGCGAACACCGCCGGGCGGGAGTCGTCGAGGACGACGTCCCCGAACGGCAGCGACATCGTGACCGTGTCGCCCACGTCGATCCGGTCGTGCAGCAGGGTGGACACCTCGCCGTCGGGCTTCCCGCCGCCCTGCACGCGCTTGACCGCGAACGACCGGTGCTCGCCGTCGTCGGCCCGGGTCAGGCTGTACTGCCGCGGCTGGAGGACGCCGTCGGGCATCGGCAGCCGCACGGTGACGTACTGGCCGGGCAGGGAGGTCTTCACCAGCCGGTCGTCGATGCGCTTGCAGGTGAACCGGACGACGTCGTCGGTCTCGCGGACCTTCTCGATGACCTCCCAGTCGCGCCACACCGTCTCCGGGCGGACGCCACGGGCGCTGTAGAGGCCGCGCTCCTGGTTGATGAGCGCCCAGGCCATCAGCCAGTAGACCTCGTCCCACGCGGCGGCGACCTCGGGCGTGACGGCGTCCCCGAGCACGTCGACGATCGCCCAGAACAGGTTGTCGTGCACCACCTGGTACTGCGCGGGCTGGATGCCGAGCGAGGCGTGCTTGTGCGCGACCCGGTTGAGCAGGTGCTCCGGCAGCTGGTCGGGGTGGTTGACCAGCGCGCTGGCGAACATCGCCACCGAGCCGGCCAGCGCCTGCTGCTGGGTCCCCTCGGCCTGGTTGCCGCGGTTGAACGTGCCGTCCAGCAGCTCCGGGTGCTCGCCGAAGAGGTGCTGGTAGAAGCGCTCGGCGATCTTGCCGATGTTCTCGCCGACCACGGGCAGGGTGGCCTCGATGACGGGCCTGGCCTTCTCGGAGAGCACGGCGGAGTCCTTCCCCCTCGGGTGGTGTGACGGGTCCGTCACCCGCAACCCCCCGTAGCCCGGATGCCCGGGATGTACGCATGCGCGGAGCGGTCGGGTCAGTCCGCGGCGAGGGTCCGCAGGATCCGGCCGAGGGCGGCCCGGTCGGCCGGGTCGAGGCGGGCGAAGAGGTCACGGGTGTCGGCCGCCCGCGCCGCGGCGACCTCCTGGGCGACCCGGCGCCCGGCCGCGGTCGGCGCGAGGACGACGGCCCGCCGGTCGGTGGGGTCGGGGGAGCGGGTGGCCAGCCCGCGGGCCTCCAGCGCGTCGGCGACCTCCGTGGCCGAGCGCGGCGCGATGTGCAGCGCCTCGGCCAGGTCCGACAGCCGGGTGCCCTCCCGCGTGCAGACGGCGCGCAGCGCACGGGCCTGGTGCGGGGAGAGGTCCCAGGGCGCCAGGGCATCGCTCCACCGATGGCGTTGCGCGCGGGCCACCCGCATGAGCAACTCGCCCAGCGCCTCGGCGTCGTCGTCGGCCACGGCGGGAATCGTACCGACGCTGCTACGGTTACCTCATCGTGAGGTTACCTCAGTAAACCGTGGAGGTGGTCGTCGTCGACGGACTGACCAGAGGCGGCGGGGGCGGGCGCTCGGGGCGCACCGTCGACCCGGCCGACCGTGCCCAGCTCGAGCGCTCACCCGTCCCGCTGCGCCGGGTGGGTGCCCTCTTCTCGCCCTACCGCTGGCAGGTGGCCGTGGTGGTGGTGCTCATCGTCTGCGCCTCGGTCGTGGCGCTGGCCTCGCCGTTCCTCGTCCGGCTCGTGATCGACGAGGCGCTCCCGCGGCAGGACGTCGTCCTGCTCGCCTGGGCGGTCGCCGGGATGGTCGCGGTGGCCGGCACCACCGCCGTCCTCGGGGTGGTGCAGACCTGGCTGTCCACGACGGTCGGCCAGCGCGTGATGCACGGCCTGCGGACGGCGGTCTTCAGCCACCTGCAGCGCCAGTCGCTGGGCTTCTTCACCCGCACCCGCGGGGGAGACGTGCAGTCGCGGCTCACCAACGACATCGCCGGCATGCAGTCGGTGGTCACCTCGACGGCGACGTCGCTGGCGTCCAACGCGACCACCGTCGTCGGCACCGTGCTCGCCATGGTGGCGCTGTCGTGGCGGCTGTCGCTGCTGTCCCTCGTCGTCCTGCCGCCGGCGGTGCTGCTGACCCGCAGGGTCGCCAGGATGCGGTACGCCGTCACCACGCAGCGGCAGCGTGCCCTCGCCGACCTGCACGCCCAGGTCGAGGAGGGGCTGTCGATCAGCGGCGTGCTGCTGGGCAAGACCCTGGGCGCCGGGCCCACGCAGTCGCGGCGGTTCGCCGACACCTCCGAGGGCCTGGTCGACCTGGAGGTGCGCTCCCAGCTGGCCGGCCGGTGGCGGATGGCCACGATGAGCATCGTCTTCGCCGCCATCCCGGCGGCGATCTACCTGGCCGCGGGCCTGCCGGCGACCTCCGGCGGCATGACCATCGGCACCCTGGTCGCGTTCACCACGCTGCAGACCACGCTGTTCCGCCCGCTCATGCAGCTGCTCGACGTCGGCGTCTCGGTGACCAGCTCGATGGCCCTGTTCAGCCGGGTGTTCGAGTACCTCGACCTGCCGGTGGAGATCGACGACCCGGCCGACCCCGTGCCGCTCGACCCGGCGGCCGTGCGCGGCGAGGTCCGGTTCGAGGGCGTCTCGTTCACCTACCCCGGCGGGCACCGGCCCGCGCTGGCCGACGTCGACCTCGCGGTGCCGGCCGGCACGACGCTGGCGCTGGTGGGGGAGACCGGCTCGGGCAAGAGCACGCTGGCCTCGCTGGTCGCGCGGCTGGCCGACCCGACCGCCGGCCGGGTGACGATCGACGGCGTCGACGTCCGCGACCTGACCCTGGCCACGCTGGCGCAGGTGGTGGGCGTCGTCGCGCAGGAGACCTACCTGCTGCACACGACGGTGCGGGAGAACCTGCGGCACGCCCGGCCCGACGCCACGGACGCCGAGATCGAGGAGGCCGCCCGCCGCGCCCAGGTGCACGACGTCATCGCCGCGCTGCCCGACGGCTACGACACCGTGGTGGGCGCCCGCGGGCACCGGTTCTCCGGCGGGGAGAAGCAGCGGCTGGCGATCGCCCGCACGCTGCTGCGCGACCCGCGGGTGCTGGTGCTCGACGAGGCGACCAGCGCGCTGGACACCGCCACCGAGCGGGCCGTGCAGGCCGCCCTCGACGAGGCCAGCCGCGGCCGGACGACGATCACGATCGCGCACCGGCTGTCCACGGTGCGCGACGCCGACCGGATCGCGGTGCTCGCGGCGGGCCGGGTCGTGGAGAGCGGCACGCACGAGGAGCTGCTCGGCGCGGGCGGCCGCTACGCCGAGCTGGTGGCCGCCGCCGACCGGGACGTCGCCCTGGCCGCGTGAGCGGAGGTCGACCTCGTCGATGAGAAGGCGGCGCGGACGCCGTCCTACCGGGGAGACCGGTCACCCGAGGCCGGGCCGCACCCGAGGAGGACCCCGATGCGACCGCTCGTCGTCACCACGTTCGTCACCCTGGACGGCGTCATGCAGGCCCCCGGCGGGCCGGGCGAGGACCCGGAGGGCGGGTTCTCCTACGAGGGCTGGCTGGTGCCGCACTTCGACGAGGACCTCGGCGCGCAGATGGAGGAGTGGTTCGGCCCCGCACAGGACTTCCTGCTCGGCCGGCGGACCTACGACATCTTCTACGCGTCCTGGCCGAAGATGCGGGACGAGAGCAGCGCGGTCTCGACCGGCCTGAACGACAAGACCAAGTACGTCGCCTCGCGGACCCTCACCGAGGTGGAGTGGGAGACCGCGCGGCTGCTGGAGGGTCCCGTGCCCGACGCCGTCCGGGCGCTCAAGGCCGAGGACGGCGGGGAGCTGCAGGTGCACGGCTCGGCCGGGCTGGTGCAGACGCTGCTGCACGAGGACCTGGTCGACGAGCTGCGGCTGGTCGTCTTCCCGGTGACCCTCGGGCAGGGCAAGCGGCTGTTCGGCGAGGGGGCGATCCCGCGCACCTGGCGGCTGACCGCGTCGAAGGTGACCGGCTCGGGCGTGCTGATCGCCACCTACCAGCGGGTCGGTGAGGTGGAGACCGGTTCGGTGGGGCCCGAGTACGAGGAGTGACACACCCGGGAAGGACGGCGGCCCCCGACCCGTTGCTCGTGACAACACCACGGAAGAGGCACCGTCATGAGCATCCCGCTGTCCATCCTCGACCTGGCGCCGATCGCCAAGGGGTCGACCGCAGCCGACAGCATCGCCGCGAGCGTCGCGCTCGCGCAGCGGGCCGAGGAGACCGGCTACCGCCGGGTCTGGTACGCCGAGCACCACAACATGCCGCACATCGCGTCGTCGGCCACGAGCGTGCTGATCGCGCACGTCGGCGCGCACACGTCGTCCATCCGGCTCGGCGCCGGCGGCGTCATGCTGCCCAACCACGCGCCGCTGACCATCGCCGAGCAGTTCGGCACCCTCGACGCCATGTACCCGGGCCGGATCGACCTGGGCCTGGGCCGGGCCCCGGGCTCGGACCAGAACACGATGTACGCCCTGCGCCGGGACCCCCGCTCGGCCGACCGCTTCCCGCAGGACGTCCTCGAGCTGCAGGCCTACCTGGCCGGGGAGTCGCGGGTGCCCGGGGTCGACGCGATCCCGGGCAAGGGCTCGCGCGTGCCGCTCTACGTCCTGGGCTCGTCGATGTTCGGGGCGACGCTGGCCGCCGCGCTCGGCCTGCCCTACGCGTTCGCGTCGCACTTCGCCCCGGCGATGCTCCAGCCCGCGGTCGAGGCCTACCGGCGCGAGTTCAAGCCGTCCGAGCAGCTCGCCGAGCCGTACGTGGTCGCCGGCGTGAACGTGGTCGCGGCCGACACCCGCTCGGCGGCCGAGGAGGCCTACGCCGCCGTCCGTCGGACGCTGGCCGTCGGGCTGTTCGGCCGCGGGCGGTCGCTGTCGGACGACGAGGCGCAGCTGCTGCTCGACGGCGGCGCGGGCCTGCACGTCGACACGATGCTCACCCACACCGCCATCGGGACCCCGGACGAGGTGCGCGAGTACCTCCAGGGCTTCGCGAAGCACGCCGACGCCGACGAGCTGATCGTGGCGCACCAGTTCCCCGGCACGGAGGGCCGGCTGCGCTCGGTCGAGCTGACCGCCGAGGCGATGGCGGGCGCCGGGGCCTGACACCCCTGAGAGCCGTGGCCCGACCGCCCGCGAGTCCCGCCTGACGGGTCCGGGACCTGGTGCCCGGGGAGTCGTGCTCTGCCCACGAGGGTGGGCAGAGCACGACTCCCCGCCGGACCACCTGTCCGGGCGGGCGCGGTCCGTCCGGACAGGCGATCGTCGTCGCGGGTCAGTACCAGCCGGTGTTCTGGGAGTGCCGCCACGCCCCGCAGGGGCTGCCGTACCGCTTCCCGATGTAGATCAGCCCCGCCTTGATCTGCCGGTACGGGTCCGAGGTCTTGCGGATGCCGGTCATGGCCCAGGTGGAGTCGAGGAACTGCGGGATGCCGTAGGCGCTGCTCGTCGGGTTCTGCGCGTGGGGGTTCCACCCGCTCTCCCGCTCCCACAGTTGGTCGAGGCAGCCGAACTGGGTGCGGTTGCCCCCGACCTGGCCCAGGGCGTGGTTCTTGTAGGCCTGCTTCTGCGAGGCCCCGATCGAGGCCAGGGAGTGGTCCCCCTCCGCCCGGGCGACCGAACCCCCGGTGGGGGCGAGGGCGAGGGCCAGGCTCAGACCGGCTGCGGCGGCGAGCCGGTGCAGGGAGCGAGGGCGCTGGTTGTGCTGGTTGTGCATGTGTGTTCCTCGTGCTGTGCGGTCGCCCGGCACCGACGGCGCCGGGACGGTGCTGCGGGACCGGCCGCGGCCGTCGGCGTGTCGTCAGCTGGGCGCGCGGCACCGGCCGGACACGGACGCCCGGCGAGGAGCCGTCGGCCGACGGTGCGTGCCGTGCGGCTGGTCCTGGTGGGTGGACAGGCGGGAGCGCGACGGTCCCGGACCTGTGGGCGCGCGGGGGCTCCGGCCCCAGGCGCGCGGTGGTTCTCCGTTTCTCCCCGGGCCGCCTACCGGGTCAGCTGACGGGTTCGGGCTGGGAGTGCCCTACCCGCTCCCGGTGCTCCCGGGAGCGGGACTCACCCCGGGTGGTGCGGGTGGGTCCCCGGCTCGCGCCCACCACGGTGGGTGCGACTCGGCGGCGTCCGGCGCGGGCTCCCCGGGCTCGGGAGGCGTCGAGGGCCGGACACGGTCACCGTACGAACGCGACGTACATCGCGCCACTCGACGGCCGCCGATCCGCTGTTGCGACGTGTCCGTTGCGGCGGGACGCGCGTCACTGTGAGCGCCGTGACGGTCGCGGCCCGGAATGGCGGCTCCGGTCCGGGCGTCGAACTCCTCGTGGACCTGTTCTCCCCCGTGACCCTGGGCGGCCTCGAGCTCGCCAACCGCGTCGTGATGGCCCCGCTCACCCGCATGCGCTCCGGCGCCTCCGGCGTCCCCGGCGACCTCGTCGTCGAGCACTACCGGCAGCGCGCCGGGGTCGGCCTGATCATCACCGAGGGCACCTACCCGAACCACGAGTCGCAGGCGTTCGTCGGCCAGCCCGGCATCGTCACCGACGAGCAGGTCGAGGGCTGGCGCCGCGTCGCCGAGGCGGTGCACGCCCGTGGCGGCACGATCGTGATGCAGGTGATGCACGGCGGCCGGGTCACCCACCCCGACGTCAACGGCGGCCGCCGCGTGGTCGCGCCCAGCGCCGTCGCCATCAACGGCGAGGGGCACACGGAGAAGGGCAAGCAGCCGTACCCGGTGCCGCACGCGCTGACCGTCGCCGAGGCCCGGGCGACCGTGCAGGACTTCGTCACCGCCGCCCGCCGCGCGATCGAGGCCGGTCTGGACGGCGTGGAGATCCACGGCGCCAACGGCTACCTGCTGCACGAGTTCCTCTCCCCGACGTCCAACCTGCGGACCGACGAGTACGGCGGCTCCCCGGAGAACCGGGCGCGCTTCGTCGTCCAGGTGGTGACGGCGGTGGCCGCGGCGATCGGCGCCGGCCGCGTCGGCCTGCGCATCTCGCCCGAGCACGGCATCCAGGACGCCCTGGAGCCCGACCGGGACGACGTCCTCGCCACCTACGGCGCGCTGCTCGACCAGCTCGCCCCGCTGGGCCTCGCCTACCTGTCGGTGCTGCACCGCGAGCCGGCCGGCGACCTGGTGCAGGAGCTGCGCCGGCGCTTCGGCGGCCCGCTGATCGCCAACAGCGGGTTCGGCACGGTGACCACGCGCGAGGAGGCGGTGGCGCTCATCGAGGCCGCGCACGCCGACGCCGTCGCCGTGGGCCGCCCGGTCATCGCCAACCCCGACCTGGTGGAGCGGTGGGCCGGCGAGCACCCGGAGAACGAGATCCGGGCGCACCTGTTCTACGCGTCCGGCGCCGAGGGCTACACCGACTACCCGACCCTCACCGACCGCCGGGCCAGCTGACGCCCTGTGCACTCGGCGTGGTCTCGCGCTGTCCGGGACCACGCTGGGTGCACACGGCGCGCTCCGGCCGGGTACGGGAGCCGTGTGGACCTCGACGACGTCGTGCCGGCAGCCGACCACGTCACCCGCCAGGCGCAGTGGATCGACGCCCCGCCGGCGGCGGTGTGGGACGAGCTGCACCGGGTGCGGATGTCCCGGCTGCCGGTGACGGCGGTGCTCAGCGCCGCCCGCTTCCTGCCGGTCGTGCTCGCCGGTCGCGGGCTGGGGCACCTGCGCGACCGGCCGTTCCTCGATGCCGTGCCGGTGCCGCTGCTGTGCTCGCAGCCCCCGGAGTCGGCCGTGTTCGGCGGCGTGCTCCAGGCGTGGCGGCTGTCCGGCGGGGACCGGCCACCGGCGCTCGACGCCGACGGCGTGCGTCGGTTCGCGGAGCCGGGCTGGGTGAAGGCGGCCATGGACCTCCGCCTGGCGCCGTCCCGCGGCGGCACGGTGCTGAGCTCGGAGACCCGCGTGGTGTCGACCGACCCGGCCACCCGGCGGCGCTTCGACCGCTACTGGTGGGTGATCGGCCCGGGCAGCTCCGCGATCCGGTGGGAGCTGCTCACCGCGGTGCAGGTCCGCGCGGAGGCCCGCGCAGTGGCCCGCGCCGCCTGACACGCCGTCAGCTCAGCCGTCGAGCAGGCCGCGCTCCCGATTTGTGCACTCAGCGCGGTCCGGCGTCGTCCGGGACCACGCTGAGTGCACACAGCGCCCGTCGGGGGAGCGGGTCAGCCCCGGCGGCGGCCCAGGAGCCAGCCGACGAGGACGCCGAGCAGGGTGAGCCCGGCACCACCGACCGCGCCGGTCACCAGCGTCCGGACGTCGGACGCAGCGGCGGGCGCGGCCGCGGCCCGGCCGGCGAACACCGTCGGGGCAGCGGCCGCCGGAGCGACCTCGGCGGCGACGGGAGCCTCAGCAGCGGGAGCAGCCACGGCAGGCGCCGGGGCCGCCGCACCGGTCAGCTCGTCGTCGATCGCCTTGAAGAACTGCCCGGCCATCCGCTTCGCGACGCCGGTGATCATCCGCTGGCCCACGCCCGCGACCGGGCCGCCGATCACGGCGTCGGCCGAGTAGGTCAGCGTCGTCGTCCCGGCGTCGGTCGGCTCCAGGTTGATCGTCACCTGCGCCCGCGCGTTCCCGGGCGCACCGGCCCCCGACGCGTGCATCACGTAGGACTTCGGCCGCTGCTGGTCGGTCAGCCGCACCTCGCCGGCGTAGGTCCCCTTGATCGCCCCGACCCCGACGGACACGTTCATCCGGTACTCGTCGTCCCCGGTGCGTTCCAGCGACTCGCAGCCGGGGATCGTGCGGGCCAGCACCGCCGGGTCGGTGATGACCGACCACACCTTCTCCGGGTCGGCGTGCAGCACCGCAGAGCCGTCGAGGTTCACGCACTTGCTCCTGTCCTGCGGGCGGACGCCGCCGTCCGCTCCGAATCGGGGGATCGCACCAGGTCGTACAGCTGGGTGGGGGAGATGGGCATCGCCGTGATCCGGCGTCCGGTGGCGTCCTCGATGGCCGAGGCGATCGCCGCCGTCCCGGGGATGACGCCGGCCTCACCGGCGCCCTTGATGCCCAGCGGGTTCAGCGGCGACGGGGTCTGCTGGTGGTCGATCACCACGTCCGGGACCTCCGACGCGTACGGCATGAGGAAGTCCATGAACGACGCGTTCTGCAGCTGCCCGTCGGCGTCGTAGGCCATCCGCTCGTACAGCGCGCCGCCCACGCCCTGCGCGACGCCGCCCTGCACCTGGCCCTCGACGATCATCGGGTTGACCACGTTGCCGCAGTCGTGCACGACCGCGTACTTGACGACGTCGATCTCCCACGTCGCCGGGTCGATCTCCACGACCGCGGCGTGCGCGCCCGAGGCGAAGGTCGACCGGATCGGCGAGTAGTAGTCGCGGTGCTCCAGGCCCGGCGCGTCGCCCGCGGCCACCGGCGGCTTGCTGTCGTCGCCCGGGCCGGCGAACTGGGTGGCCTGCTTGGCCGCCTCGTCGAACGCGTAGCGCAGCGGGTTGGACAGGACGGCGACCGTCCGCAGCGGGATCGACGCCCCGGGGGTGCCCTTCACCTGCACCACGCCGTCGTCGATCTCCAGGTCGCCGGCGTCCACCTCGAGGACGTCGGCGGCGATCCGCAGCGCCTTCTCCCGGACCCCGCGGGCGGCCAGCGCGATCGCGTTGCCGCTCATCACCGCCGCCCGGGAGGCGAACGTGCCCACCGCGTACCCGAACCGACGGGTGTCGCCGGTGGTGACCTCGACGTCCTCGATCGGCACCCCGAGCTCGGAGGCGACGATCTGCGCGAACACCGTCTCGTGGCCCTGCCCCTGCGAGGTCAGCCCGGTCGAGACCAGCACCTTGCCGCTGCCGAGCACCTGCACGTGGCCGCCCTCGTACGGGCCGGGGCCGGTGCCCTCCACGTACAGCGCCATCCCGACGCCGAGCAGCTTGCCGCGGGCCTCGGCGTCCGCCCGCAGCTCCTCGGCCTGCTCCCAGCCGACGAGGTCGCGCAGCTTGTCCAGCAGCCCCGGGTAGTCGCCGGAGTCGTAGATCACCGGCCGGCCGTCCTGGAAGGTCAGCCGGTGGTCGTAGGGGAACTGGTCGGGCCGGATCAGGTTCCGCTCCCGGACGACCGCCCGGTCCAGGCCGAGGGCGTCGGCGATGCGGTCCATGGTCCGCTCCATCGCGTAGCAGCCCTGCGGGCGGCCGGCGCCGCGGTACGGCGTCACGATGACGGTGTTGGTGAAGACGCTCTCGACGATCACCCGGTAGGCCGGGATGACGTAGGGCCCGACCAGCTGGGTCGCGGTCACGATCGGCACGATGATCCCGTAGGGCGTGTACGCGCCGTTGTCGTGCCAGATGTGGACGTCCAGCGCGGTGATCTTCCCGTCGTCGTCGTACCCGACGGTGACCTCCTGCCGCTGCTGCCGCTCGTGGGCGCTGGAGATGAAGTGCTCGCGGCGGTCCTCGGTCCACTTGACCTCGGCCTGCAGCGCGATCGCGGCCATCGGCACCAGCAGCTCCTCGGGCCACGGGTGCACGATCTTCACGCCGAAGCCGCCGCCGACGTCGGGCGCGATCACCTCGACCTTGTCCAGGGACAGCTGCAGCTTGGCCGCGATCGCCGCGCGCACCGACGTCGAGGCCTGGGTGCTGGTGTAGACGCGCAGGCTCCGGTCGGCGGCGTCCCAGCGCGCGTGCACGCCCTTGCCCTCCATCGGCATGCAGGCGCTGCGCTCGATGTACTGGGTGAACGACAGCGTGTGCGGGCTGGCGGCCAGCGCGGGCTCGACGTCCCCGGTCTCCTGGTGGTGCCGGGCGGCGACGTTGTCGGGGATCTCCTCGTGGACGGCGTGCTCGGCGGCGCGGGCGGCGTCCACGCCCACGACGGGCGGGAGCTCCTCGTAGGTGACGACGATCCGCTCGGCGGCGTCCTCGGCGAGGTACCGGTCGGTGGCCACGACCATGACGATCGGCTCGCCGACGTGGTTGACCTCGCCGTTGGCCAGCGGGTAGCCGGTGCGCGGCGCGTGCAGCTGCGGGTGCGGGATGAGGACGGGCAGCGGCTCGGCGAGCGGGCCGGTGAGGTCCTCGTAGGTGTAGATCGCCACCAGGCCCTCGACGTCCAGCGCCGCCTCGACGTCGATGTCGACGATGCGGGCGTGCGCGTGCGGACTGCGCACGAAGGCGGCGGCCAGGGTCGCGGTCGAGCCGATGTCGTCGAGGTAGCGGCCCCGGCCGGTGATGAGCCGGGCGTCCTCGCGCCGGCGGACCGGCTCCCCGAACAGCTTGGTCGTCACCGCCGTCCCCCCTCTCCGCCGGTCTCCGCGGTGGGGACCGGCGCCCGGCCCGCGTCGGTTTTCGCGGAAACCGACGTCATCGGGCGTCCCGCATCGCCGCGGCCGCGTGGCGCACGGCCTTCTTGATGTTGGCGTAGCCCGTGCACCGGCAGAGGTTGCCGCCGACCAGGTCGTCGACCTCCTCCTCGGTGAGCTCGGCCGCCGCGTCGCGGTTCTCCAGCCCGGCCTTGATCGTCATGAGGAAGCCCGGCGTGCAGAACCCGCACTGCAGCGCGTGGCACTCGCGGAAGGCCTCCTGGACCGGGTGCAGCACCTGCCCGCCCCGGCCGTCGTCGCGGGCGAGGCCCTCGACGGTCTCCACCGAGGCCCCGTCCACCTGGACGGCCAGCACCAGGCAGGACCGCACCGGCGCGCCGTCCACGACCACGGTGCAGGCGCCGCAGACGCCGTGCTCGCAGCCGACGTGCGTGCCGGTCAGGCCCAGGTCGTGGCGCAGCGCGTCCGACAGCAGCCGCCGCACCGGCACGGTGGCTTCACGTGGAACACCGTTCACGGTCACGGTGATCGTGCGCTCGGCGTCGACGGAGACGGTCATGCGGCGGTCCTCTCGGTGCTCATGGCTCGGTTCCGGCCTCGCTCCGCTCCTCGGTCGCCAGCGCTCCCTGCGATGCTCACTCGCCCGTCACCTTCGCGACTGCCTCGGTGGCGGCCTCTGCGAGCGTGCGTTCGGTCAGCACGCCGACCAGCAGGCGGCGGTAGTCCGCGCTGGCGTGCAGGTCGCCGTCGGGGTCGACCAGGGTGCGGGCCAGCGCGCCGGCGGCGGCCCAGTCGGCCTTCTCGACCGGCGCGCCGGCGACGGCCTCGGTGAGGTCGTGCACCTCCGGCACCAGCCCGACGGAGATGTAGGCGGCGCGCGCGGCGGTCACCCGGCGGGACGCGTCGAGCTCGACCACCACCCCGGCGCCGCAGACGGCGTAGTCGCCCTTGCGGCGGGCGACCTCGGCGAACGCGGTGCCCGCGCGCTCGGGCAGGGCCGGGAAGAACGCGGAGGTGACGATGGCCGGGCCGGACAGCGAGGTCTCCAGCGGGCCGACGAAGAGGTCCGGCCAGGCCACGTCGCGGGTGCCCGACGGCGTGGCGACGGAGACCGAGCCGCCGGTCAGGGCGAGGACGGAGGTCATCTCGCCGGAGGGGTCGGCGTGCGCGATCGACCCGACGGTGGTCCCGCGGTTGCGGATCGCGGGGTGCGCCACGTTCGCCGTCGCCCGGCCCAGCAGCGGCTGCACGCGCGCGGCCGCGGTGTCGGAGAGCAGGGAGGCGTGGCGCACGAGGGCGCCCACCCGGACGCCGTCCCCGGTCGCCTCGACGGTGTCCAGGCCGGGCACCCGGTTGATGTCGACCAGCGCGGCCGGCGCGGCGAGCCGCATGGACAGCAGCGGCAGCAGCGACTGGCCGCCGGCCAGGACCTTCGCACCCTCCTCCGCGGCGAGGACCGCGAGGGCCTCGTCCAGCGAGCGGGGGTCGGCGTAGCGGAACGCGGCGGGCTTCACCGGCCGACGGCTCCCCGGCTTCCCGGCCGGGTGCCGGCCCGGCGGGGCTTCCGACGCAACGCCACGAGTGCCTCCTTGCCGCGCTCATCGCCGACTCCCGGGGGCCCTGACGGCCGGCCGGGGGTGCTGGGCCGACGAGCGTCGCCCGCACCGGCGAGGTGTCAGCCTGTCACGGGGCCCGGAGCGGCGGAAGTACCTCAGTGCTAAATATTCGTGTCCGGACGACGGCCGTCCCCCGGCTGCCTCCGCTGGGCCCTGAACAGCGGAAAGGGCCCCGTCACCGAGGTGACGGGGCCCTTGCCGGCAGCGCGGGACCGACGCGGTCCCGCGGGGATCACGACGTGCGCGTGCCCTTCCCCGGCGTCCGGGCGCTCGGGACACCCGGCCGGCCGACCTCGTCGACCGACGACGGGTCGGAGATGACCTCCTCGCCGTGGACGTGCCCGAACGACGAGCCCGCGGCCGGGTGGACGCCCTCCCGGGTGAGCGCTTCCTTCATCTCGGCCGGGGCCAGCACGCGGGCCACGTGCCAGAAGACGACGGCGACGATCGCACCGAAGGCGATGCCCGACAGCGAGAAGGTGTCGGTGATCTGCAGCGTCACGTTGCCGATGGCGATGATGATCCCGGCGGCGAGCGGCACCAGGTTGATCGGGTTGGCGAAGTCGACGCGGTTCTCCTTCCAGATCTTCGCGCCGAGCAGGCCGATCATCCCGTAGAGGACGACGGTGATCCCGCCGAGCACCCCGCCGGGCACGATGTTGATCAGCGCCCCGAACTTCGGGCACAGGCCCAGCAGGATCGCCACGACCGCCGCCACGTAGTAGGCGGCGGTCGAGTAGACCCGCGTCGCGGCCATGACGCCGATGTTCTCGGCGTACGTCGTGGTGGGGGACCCGCCGACCGACGTCGCGACGACGGTGGCGATGCCGTCGGCGGCGATCGCGCGGCCCATGACCGGGTCGAGGTCGCGCTTGGTCATGGCGGCGACGGCCTTGACGTGGCCGGCGTTCTCGGCGATGAGCGCGATGACGGCGGGCAGCACCAGCAGCGAGAAGTTGAACGAGAAGCTGGGTGCGATGAAGTCCGGCAGGCCGAACCAGTCGGCCTGGCCCACGGCGTCGAAGTTGATCCGCTCGTGGGTGGAGACCGTCCCGGTCCCGTCCGGGGCGGTGATCGGCCCGGCGGTGACGTCGAGCAGCACCGAGAGCAGGTAGCCGAAGACGAGGCCCAGCAGGATCGAGATGCGGGCCCAGAAGCCGCGCAGCAGCAGCGACGCGACGATGACGAAGACCATCGTCGCCAGGCCGACCCACTGGTCCTGCGGCCAGTACACCCCGGCGACGACGGGCGCGAGGTTGAACCCGATCAGCATGACCACCGCGCCGGTCACGGCCGGCGGCAGCACGGCGTTGACCACGCGCGCGCCCATGAAGTGGATGACCACGCCGACGATCGCGAGGACGACGCCGGAGACCAGGATCGCGCCGACGACGTCGGAGGAGTCCCCGCCCTGCGCCCGGACGGCGACCACGCCGCCCACGAAGGAGGCGCTGGTGCCGAGGTAGCTCGGCACCTTCCCGTTGACGATGAGCAGGAAGATGATCGTCGCGATCCCGCTCATCATGATCGCCAGGTTGGGGTCGAGCCCCATGACGATCGGGAAGACGAAGGTGGCGCCGAACATGGCGACCACGTGCTGGGCGCCGATGCCGATGGTGCGGGGCCACGACAAGCGCTCATCGGGCGCGACGGCCTCGCCCAACGGCGGGGTCTTGCCGTCCCCGTAGAGCTTCCAACCGAACGCCATGAGTGCCTCCTCGACGTGCACCACAGACCAGGTCCGGGCCGGTCGACGCGCGTTGCCGGCTCCGGGGACGGGTCAATCTGTCACGCTGCGGGAGGCGCGCGGAAGTACCTCAGTGCTAAATCGTTATTGCCTGGATGTCTCAGCACTGAGATAAATTGTGAGGGTGAGCGCCCCTCCCTCCGCCACCGGAGTCCGGCACGTCTCCCTCCGCAGCGGCGTCTACGCCGACTCGGTCAAGCTCATGCAGGTCAGCCGGGACATCGGCGCCCTCGACGGGGTCTCCGCCGTCGTCGTCGCGATGGCCACGCCGCTGAACCTGGAGCTGGCCGCCAACATGGGGCTGGCCCCCGACGGGGAGGCCTCCCCCGACCAGTTGCTCATCGCGATCTCGGCCGCGGACGACGAGGTCCTGGCCGCCGCGGTGGCCGCGGTCGACGCCGCGCTGGCCGCCCGCGAGCGCGCCGGCGGCACCGCCGAGGCCGTCCCGGCGCGCACCATCGGCGGCGGCCTCGACGCCCTGCCGACGGAGCGCTCCGCGCTGGCCATCGTGAGCGTGCCCGGCCAGTACGCCGTCGCGGAGGCCGCCGACGCGATCGCCGCCGGCCGCAGCGTGCTGGTGTTCTCCGACGGGGTGCCGGTCGAGCACGAGGTCGCGCTCAAGCGCGCCGCGCACGACGCCGGCGTCCTCGTCATGGGGCCCGACTGCGGGACGGCGATCGTCTCCGGGGTCGCCCTCGGCTTCGCCAACGTGGTGCGCAGCGGCCCGGTCGGCCTGGTCGCCGCCTCCGGCACCGGCGCGCAGCAGGTGTCCTGCCTGCTGGACATGGCCGGCGTCGGCGTGAGCCACGTCCTCGGCGTCGGCGGCCGCGACCTGTCGGAGGCCGTCGGCGGGCTGGCGACCCTCGACGCGCTCGCCGCGCTGGACGCCGACCCCGCCACCGAGCGGGTGCTGCTGGTCTCCAAGCCGCCGGCGCCGTCGGTGGCCGCCGCGGTCGAGGAGGTCGCCGCGCGGCTGTCGGTCCCGGTGCGGTCCGCGGCGCTCTCCCCCGACACCCCCGACCTCACCGCCGCCGTGGAGGCGCTGCTCGCCGACATGGGCGCGGAGGTGCCGCAGTGGCCGTCGCGCCCCGGGCCGCAGGAGACGCCGCTGCCCGGTGCGGTGCTCAAGGGCCTGTACTCGGGGGGCACCCTCGCCGACGAGGCGATGCTCATCGCCGCGCCGGTGCTCGGTGACATCCGGTCCAACACCCCGCTGCGGCCCGACCTGGACCTCGGGACGGACCTGTCCGCCCGCGGGCACGTCGTCGTCGACTTCGGCGACGACGCGCTCACCGTCGGGCGGGCGCACCCGATGATCGACCCGACGCTGCGGCTCGAGGCGATCGCCGCGCTGGCCGCCGAGGGGGAGCCGGCTGTGCTGCTGCTCGACGTCGTCCTCGGGTACGGCGCCGACGCCGACCCCGCCGCCACCCTCGCCCCGGCGCTGCGGGCCGCCCGCGCGACCCGGACGCTGCCCGTGGTGGTCGCCCTGGTCGGCACCGAGGGCGACCCACAGAGGTGGAGCCGCCAGGCCGACGCCCTCGCCGCCGCCGGTGCCGCCGTCTTCGCGTCCAACGCCGCGGCCACGCGGTACGCCCTCGACCTGCTGGGAGCCGTGCGATGAGCCTCGGGAACCTGCTGTCCGCCCCGCCGACCATCGTCGCCGCCGGCGTCGACGTCTTCTCCGACGCGCTGCGCGCCCAGGGCGCCGAGGTGCACGACGTCGACTGGCGCCCGCCGGGCTTCGGCGACCCCGCCCAGCTCGCGGCGCTGGCGCTCGACCCGCGCCGCGCCGCGGCCAACCGCACCGCGGTCGAGCGGGTGATGGCCGCCGGGTCGCAGCTGGTCGACGTCCGGCCGGCCCGCGACGTGCTCGGGCTGCCCGACCGCACGCTGCTGCACGCCGGCCCGCCGATCGCCTGGGCCGACGCCAGCGGCCCGCTGCGCGGCGCGCTGATCGGCGCCTGCCTGTTCGAGGGCTGGGCCGACTCGGTCGAGGAGGCCGAGCGGGTCCTCGCCGCGGGGGAGATCACCCTCGACCCCTGCCACCACCACCGGGCGGTCGGCCCGATGGCCGGCGTCACCAGCCCGTCGATGTGGATGTGGTGCCTGTCGGACCCGGTCCACGGCGGGCAGGCGTTCTGCAACCTCAACGAGGGCCTGGGCAAGGTCCTGCGGATGGGCGCCTACAACGACGAGGTGCTCACCCGGCTGCGGTGGATGCGCGACGTCCTCGGGCCGGTGCTGCAGACGGCGGTCCGCTCCATGGCCGAGCCGCTGGACGCCAAGGCAGTCCTCGCGCAGATGCTGCAGATGGGCGACGAGGGGCACAACCGCAACCGCGCCGGCTCGCTGATGACCCTCCGCGAGCTCTCCCCGGCGATCGTCGAGGTCGACGCCCCGGCGTCCGACGTCGCGGCGGTGCTGCGGTTCATCGGCGGCAACGAGCACTTCTTCCTCAACCTCGGCATGCCGACGGCGAAGCTGGCCATGGACGCGGCGCGGGACGTCCCGGGCTCGACGATGGTCACGGTGATGGCGCGCAACGGCACCGAGTTCGGCATCCAGACCGCCGGCACCGGCGACCGCTGGTTCACCGGCCCGGCGCAGACGCCGGTCGGCCTGTTCCTCGGCGACTACGGCCCCGAGGACGCCAACCCCGACATCGGCGACTCAGCGATCATGGAGACCTACGGCGTCGGCGGGTTCACGATGGCCGCGGCCCCGGCGATCGTCCGGTTCGTCGGCGGCACCGTGCCCGACGCGCTGGCCACCACCGAGCGGATGTACTCCCTGACCCTCGCGGAGAACCCGGCGATGCAGGTGCCGATCCTCGGCTTCCGCGGGTCGCCGACCGGCATCGACGTCCTCGCGGTGGCCCGGACCGGCTGGCTGCCGCAGATCAACACCGGCATGGCCGGTCGGGTGGCCGGCACCGGCCAGGTCGGCGCCGGCCTGGTGCAGCCGCCGCAGGAGTGCTTCGAGAAGGCGCTGGCCGCCCTCGCCGGGGAGCTCCGCCCCGCGGCCTGACGCACGCCGAGATCCGCGGGGCGGCGGCCACCCCGGCCGGGGAACCGCCGCCCCGCGGATCTCGCCGGGCTCCGGCGCGGGTCAGCCGCGGGCGCGGGTCGGGTGTGGCGTCCGCCGGTAGAGGTGCACCGACACCGCCGCGACCCAGCCCCAGCCGACGACGACCCCGACCCAGAGGACGAGCACCGCCCACGACGACGTGGCACCGGAGGCGACGCCCAGGAAGCCGGTCAGCACCACGACGGCGGTGGTCAGGGACGCGCGGGCCCAGCTGCGCCGTCCCTCGCCGGCGAACCGCCGGGCCATGACCGAGGCCGCGGCGACCAGGCAGACGAAGCCGATGCCGCCGGCGGCCAGGTGCAGCAGCCCGGAGGCGGTGACCTCGACCGGGGCTCCGGCGGGCGTGCCGACGGGGAAGCCGTCCATCGGGTCGGCGACGAAGACCGCGGCCGCCACCAGCGACAGCCCGTAGCCGGCGAGCAGGCCGGCGGCCCAGGAACCGAGGCGCCCGGCGCCCAGGGCGCGGTGCACGCCGAGGGCGGCGGCGACGGTCATCAGCCCGGAGACGGCGAGGGTGGTGACGTGGATCCAGCCCAGCGGGCCGTTGGCCAGCAGGCTCAGCGAGTGGCGGGTGATGTCGAACCCGTCCCGGGTCAGCGCCTGCACGAGGCCGGAGGCGAGGTAGACGGCGCCGGCCAGCGGCCCGTAACCGAGCAGGGAGCGGGTCACCGCCGCGGTCCGGTCGCAGCCACGGGGCGCGGACGCGGGGACGGCGGGGTGCGGGGCTGCGCTGGTGGTCATCGGTCTGCCTCCCGGGAGTTCTTACACTGGTCAGTGCAAGAGACGCCGCGGCCGGGCGGAACTCATCGGAGGTGCCGGGGATGAGCGCTCGGGACGGAGCCTCGGCGCCCGGTGGAGGCCGCCCCGCGCCCGACCCGCGCGTGGTGCGCAGCCGGGCCGCCGTCCTGGAGGCGGCCACCGCACTCTTCCTCGAGCGGGGGTTCGTCGACACGAGCATCGACGACGTCGCCGAGCGGGCGGGGGTGTCGAAGAAGACCGTCTACAACCACTTCGTCGACAAGGAGCGGCTCTTCACCGAGATCGTCCTCGGGGTCACCGCGACCGCCGAGCAGTTCGCCGACGCGCTGGTCGCCTCCCTCGACGAGGTGGCCGACGTGCGCGCGGCCCTGCACGACCTGGCCGCCCACCACCTGGCCTCGGTGACCCGCCCCCAGGTCGTCCGGCTGCGCCGGCTGGCCAGCGCGGAGTCCCGACGCTTCCCCGAACTGGCGCGGGAGTACCACGCGCGTGCGCCCGGCCGCGTGATCGGCGCGCTGGCCCGGGCGTTCGCCGACCTGGACCGGCGCGGGCTCCTGCGCGTCCCCGACGGGCGGCTCGCGGCCGAGCACTTCGCCTTCCTCGTGGTCGGCGCGACCCTCGACCGCGTCATGTTCGAGGGGGAGGGTGCGGTGCCGGAGGGCGCCGAGCTCGACCGGCGGGCCCGGGCCGGCGTCGAGGCGTTCCTGGCGGCCTACGGCACCTGACCCGGGCCCTCCGCGCGGCGGTCAGTCCCGCGCGCAGGCCAGCAGCGTCGTGACCGCCGACGCGAACTCGCCGGGGCCGGTCAGCGGCGCGGGGAACGGCGTCCGCAGGTCGTAGCAGCCGCGCCGGTGCTCGACGCGGAACAGGACGCCGAACCGGTCGACGCCGAGCAGGTGCACCGCGTCGTCCCCGGTCCACGCCCGGACCCGGACGCACAGCTCCGCGAGCGGGCCGGCGCAGTCGGCCATCAGGTCGTCCTCGGCGGCGCCGAGCGGATCGGGCCGGGCCGCCGCGTAGTCCTCGGGCGTGATCTCGCTGCAGCCGCCGCCCTCGTGCAGGAGGACCTCCGCGAGGTCCAGGCGCAGCAGCGTGGCCGAGAGCCCGACGTCGAGCAGGACGTCGGCCGCACAGGCCTCGGCGAAGGCGAGCACCAGGTCGGGTTCCTCGCGGGCCGGCACCGGGGTGAGCCACCCGGCCAGCTCGAGCCGGGCCCGCAGTGGGTTGCGCAGCGGCAGGGGCGAGCGCGCGGTCACCGTGACCCGCGCGGGCAGGTCGCCCTCGGGCGCGCAGGCCACCGCCTCGGCCAGGCCGCCGGCGCGCGGCACCACCACGAGCACCTCGCCGTCGGCGGTGGTGGTCGCGGCCAGCAGCCGGCTGGTGCCGAGCCCGAGGGCCGCGATCGAGGCGGCGGGCCGGGTGGCGACGGTGCGGGCCCGCTCGGCGGCGGCGGGCACGGCGGCCCGGTCGGTGTGCGGCGGGGTCGGGTGGCCGGCGGTCATGGCGTCCCTCGGGGTCGACGACGGGAAGCTCCAAAGGAGTAAGGTGAGCCTAACCAAACCAGGAGGTCCCGTGAACACCCCGCGCCCCAAGATCCGGCTCAGCCGCGCGCTGGGCATCCCGCTGACGCCGAAGGCGGTGGCCTACTTCGAGCGCCGTCCGTACCCGCCGGGCGAGCACGGCCGCAAGCGCAAGAGCAGCAGCGACTACAAGACCCGGCTGCTCGAGAAGCAGCGGCTGCGGGCGCAGTACGACATCAGCGAGACCCAGCTGCGGGCGGCCTTCGACCGGGCCAAGCGCGCCGGCGGCAAGACCGGTGAGGCGCTGATCCAGGACCTCGAGTCGCGGCTGGACGCCACCGTCCTGCGCGCCGGCTTCGCCCGCACCATCCACCAGGCCCGCCAGTTCGTCACCCACCGGCACGTGCTGGTCAACGGCAAGCGGGTGGACCGGCCCTCCTACCGGCTCAAGCCGGGTGACTTCGTGCAGATCGCTGCCAAGTCGCGCACCAAGGAGCCGTTCGTCGTCGCCGCCTCCGGCGCGCACGCCGACGCCCCGGCCTACCTCTCGGTCGGGCTGGCCGACCTGGTCGCCCGGGTCGAGCGGACGCCGGCCCGCGAGGAGGTCCCGGTGGTCTGCGAGGAGCAGCTCGTCGTCGAGTACTACTCCCGCTGACCGGGGCGTGAGATCTGCACGGTGGCGACCACTGTGCAGATCTCGCCGCGGAGGGCTCAGCCCAGGTGGCGGGCCAGCGCCGCGTTGACCGTCTCGGGGTCGGTGGCGTTGGGCAGGTGTGCCGCCCCGGGGACGACGACGAACTCGGCGCCGATGCCGTCGGCGACGACCTGCACCATCTCCGGCGGGGTGGCCGGGTCCTCGGCGCCGGCCAGCACGATCGTCGGCGTCGTGATCTCGCCCAGCCGGCTGCGGACGTCGAACGCGCCGATCGCCTCGCAGCAGGCGGCATAGCCCTCGCGCGGGGTGTCGCGCAGCATCTTCAGCAGCCGCAGGGCCTCGTCCGGGTGCTGCTCCGCCCAGGCCGCCGTGAACCAGGTGCCGGTGCGGGAGCCGACGAGCACCTCCGTACCGTGCTCGCGCACCTGCTGCGCGCGCACCGTCCACGACGGCGGGTCGGCGAACTGCGCCGCCGAGGCGAGGACCGCCAACTTCTCCAGCCGGTCGGGCACGGTGAGGGCCAGCTGCTGGCCGATGGCCCCGCCGATCGAGACCCCGGCGTAGGAGAACCGCTGCACGCCGAGCCGGTCGAGCATGGAGACGACGTCGCCGGCCAGGTCGGCCATCGCGCACGGCCCGGGGACCACCTCCGAGCCGCCGTGCCCGCGCAGGTCGTAGCGCACCACGCGGAACCGGCCGGCGAACTCGGCGGCCTGGGCGTCGAACAGCCCGGTGTCGGTGCCCAGCGACGGGCCGAACACCAGGACGGGGGCGTCGTCCGGGCCGTCGACGACGGCGGACAGGCGTGCGGTCATGCGGTTCCTCCTCCGGTGGCGGCACTGCGGGCGGGGGCGAAACCGAAGCGGTGCTGGTCCCAGCCGTCGCGCAGCGGTCCCCAGTAGTCGAAGCGCACCTGCTTGACCGCGTACCGCCATCCCTCGGCGGTGCGGACCAGCCGGTCGGAGTAGCGGCCCGCGGCGACGTGCGGGACGCCGTCGACCACGCAGGGCTGCCACAGCATCGAGCGCACCGTAGCGGTGTCGCCGTCCACCTCGATCTCGTGGTTGCCGACGTGGTGCCAGAACCGCATCCCGCCATCGGCGAGCCCGCTGAAGAAGGCGAGCAGGTCGGCGGAGCCGGTGACCACGGCCAGCCCGTCGAAGGTGCCGTCCGGCGTGAACAGCCCGGCCAGCCCGGGCCAGTCGCCGGTGTCGATCAGCCGGCAGTAGGTGGCGTCGAGGGTCCGGATCGCCTCGATGTCGCTGTGGAGGAGGACCGCGTCCTCCAGCCGCCGCAGCCGCTCCTCGACCGTGGTCACGGGTTGGCCGACAGCGCCGAGGGGTGCTCGGTCAGCGGGGTCACCGCGATGGTCATGAACGGGAACAGCGGCAGGTTCCACAGGATCTCGTGCAGCTCGTCGGAGCTGTCGACGTCGAAGACGCTGATGTTGCTGTACTGGCCGACCACCCGCCACAGGTGCACCCAGGTGCCCTTCCGCTGCAACTCCAGCGCGCGGGCCTTCTCGCGGGCGAGCAGGTCGGTGCGCTCGGCGGGGTCGAGGTCGCGGGGGACGGCGACGTCCATGCGGACGTGGAACAGCATGCTGGTGCTCCTCTGCTGGTCGGGTGCGCGCGGAGCGGGCGACGGGTCGAGGTCCACGCCGGCCTCGGGCCCTCGGGCAGGTGCGGGGACCGTCGGTGTAGCACAGCGGTCGGGACGGTGACGAGGTGCTCCACGGCGCCCGGGTGCCGGTCCGCCGGACCACGAGCACCCCTCGGCGCTGCGGGCGGAACCCGCACGGGTGCGGGACCATCGATCGTGGCCGAGGAACCGGAGGTGGGGGTGCTGTCCGCCTCGGCGCCCGTGCGCGACCGGTCCGGGCAGGTGGCGGACGTCCGGCTGGGCAAGCGGCTGTCCTACCTGCTTCGGCACGCGCCGGAGAGCGCCGGGCTGGTCCTGGACGCGGCCGGCTGGGCCGACGTGGACCGGGTGCTCACCGCGCTGCGCATCGATCGCGCGACCCTCGACCACCTGGTCGCGACCGACGGCAAGCGACGGTTCGCCGTCGACGGGACGGGACGGCGGATCCGCGCCAGCCAGGGCCACAGCGTCGCGGTCGACCTCGGCTACGCCCCGGAGGACCCGCCGCCGGTGTTGTTCCACGGCACCGTCGAGCGCTTCCTGCCGGCGATCCTCGCCGAGGGGCTGCGGCCCGGTCGGCGGCACGCGGTGCACCTCAGCGCCGACGTCGCGACCGCCCGGCAGGTGGGCGGACGGCGCGGCGTGCCGGTGGTGCTGCGGGTCGACGCGGCCGGACTCGCCGCGGCGGGCGCGCGCTTCACCCGCTCGGCGAACGGCGTCTGGCTGGTCGACGCCGTCCCGCCCGCCTACCTGGCGGTGGCGGCCGGCTGAGGCGGGAGGCGGACGGCGAGCAGCGCGACGTCGTCGTCCCCCCGGCCGCCCACGCCGCTGAGCACCCCGTCGCACACCTGCTCGATCGGGTCCCGGCCGACCCGCTCCAGCGTCATCACCAGCAGCGCGAACCCGTCGTCCAGCGGCGCGTCCCGCCGCTCCACGAGGCCGTCGGTGTAGAGGACGAGGGTGTCCCCGGGGTCGAGGGCGACCTCGTGGTCGGCGCGCCGGGCACTGCGGGCGACGCCGAGCAACGGGTCGACCGGGCGCTCGAGCAGCAGCGCCCGGCCGTCGCCGCGGACCAGGACCGGCGGCGGGTGTCCGGCGTTGGACCAGCGCAGCAGTGCGCCGCCGCCGGGCCGCGGGTCCAGGGTCGCCACGGTCACCGTCGCCAGCGTCCGGACGCGCAGGGCCGCGAACACCTCGTCCAGGGCGGTGAGGACGGCGGCGGGGGAGCCCGGCCCGGTCACCGCCAGGCCCCGCAGCATCCCGCGGGTCTGCGCCATGAGCGCCGCGGCCGGGGCGTCGTGGCCGGCGACGTCGCCGATGACGAGCACCGTCGTCCCGTCCTCGAGCCGGAACGCGTCGTACCAGTCCCCGCCGACCCGGGCGTGCCGGCCGGCCGGCCGGTAGCGCACGGCCAGCTCGAGAGGCGCCACGTCCGGCGGGTCCCCGAGCAGGTGACGCTGCAGGGTCTCCGCCGTCTCCACGACCGCCCGGGCGGCGGCGACCTCGGCGCTGACCCGCGCCAGCTGGGCCTCCCGCCGCAGCCGCAGCGTGCAGGCGCCGACCGCCACCAGCGTGCCCAGCACGATCAGCAGCAGCCGCGCTGCCTGCGTCTGCACCGTCGCGGCCGTGAACTGCCGGTCGTAGACGCCGAGGGCCGCCGCGGCCGCGACCGCGAGCACGCCGTAGGCGACGGTCGCCCGCCGGCCCAGCACCGTCGCCGCCACCAGGGGCGCGATGACCGTCACGCCGGAGATGGCCTGGTCGCGGCCGCCGGCGACGTCCAGGACGACGACCAGGGCGAGGAAGACCGCGGGCAGGGCGCGCTGCACGCGGGTGGACCCGTTCACTCGGTGTGCTCCCGTCCGGCCCGACCCCCGGGTCGCACTGTTCGGCCGACACGGTAGAGGAGCCGGCCTGCCGAGCCCCGGAACCGGGCCGTCTGCGGAACAGCCCGCGTCGCCCGCGCCTTGCTCTGCTCGTGCAGATCGACCTGAGCAGCCGCCGCGCCGTCGTCACCGGGTCCTCGCAGGGCATCGGCCTGGCCATCGCCACCGGACTGGCCCGGGCCGGGGCGGCGGTCGTCCTGACCGGGCGCGACGCCGGGAAGCTCACCGGGGCGGCCGACCGCCTGCGGGCCGACGTCCAGGGCGCCGAGGTCGCCACCGTGGCCGGGGACGTCACCACCGACGAGGGCACCGCCGCGCTGCTCGACGCCGTCCCGGCCGCCGACGTGCTCGTCAACAACCTCGGCGTCTTCGGCGCGCAGCCGGTCCTGGAGATCCCGGACGACGAGTGGCGCCGCTACTTCGAGACCAACGTGCTGACCGCCGTCCGGCTGACCCGCGCGTACCTGCCCGGCATGCGCGAGCGCGGCTGGGGGCGGGTGCAGTACATCGCCAGCGACTCGGCGGTGGTGATCCCGGCGGAGATGGTGCACTACGGGGTCACCAAGACCGCGCTGCTCGCCGTGGCCCGCGGGTTCGCCAAGGAGGCCGCGGGCTCCGGCGTGACGGTCAACTCGGTGATCGCCGGGCCGACGCACACCGGCGGCGTCGAGGAGTTCGTGCACTCGCTGGTCGGCGACCTGCCCTGGGAGGAGGCGCAGCGGGAGTTCATGCGCCGGCACCGGCCGAACTCGCTGCTCCAGCGGCTGATCGAGCCCGAGGAGATCGCGAACATGTGCGTCTACCTGGCCTCGCCGCTGGCCTCGGCGACCACCGGCGGCGCGCTGCGGGTCGACGGCGGCTACGTGGACGCGATCCTGCCCTGACCGCGGGCCCGGTCGCCGCCGGGCCCGCGGCCGGTCTCAGCGGGCGAGCGTGCCGAGGTCGACCGGCAGCGCGATGCCGGTGACGTGCCGCGCCTCGTCGGACGCCAGCCACGCGACGGCGGCGGCGATGTCCTCCGGCTGCGACACCTGGTCGGGCAGCGTCTGCATGAAGATCGGCCCGAGCGTGCTCGCGTACTGGGCCAGCAGCGGCTGCATGTCGTCGACGGTCATCCCGGTCGCGACGCCGTGCGGGTGGACGGTGTTGACCCGGATGCCGTACTGGCCGAGTTCGTTGGCCATCGTGCGGGCCAGCCCCACGACGCCGTGCTTGCTGGCCGCGTAGTGGCCCAGGAACGGCAGCCCGCGCAGGCCGGCCACCGAGCTGGTGATGACGATCGAGCCGCCGGTGCCCTGCTCGATCAGGACCGGGACGGTCGCCTTCGCGGTGAAGAAGACGCCGGTCAGGTTGGTGTCGATCATCTCCTGCCACTGCTCGATCGAGATGTCCCAGGAGAGGTTCGCCGAGCAGATGCCGGCGTTGGCGACGACGACGTCGAGCCGGCCGAGCTCGGCCACGCCCTCGGCGACGACGGCGGACACGGCGTCGAAGTCCCGGACGTCGGCCTCGCGGGCGACGATCCGCCGGTCCTGCGCCTCCACCAGCCGGACCGTCTCGGCGAGGTCCTCGGCCGTCGGGCCGGGGTAGGCCGTCGTCTTCGCGTCGGCGTTGACGTCCAGGGCGATGACGTCGGCGCCCTCGCTCGCCAGCCGGACCGCGTGCGCCCGGCCCTGGCCGCGCGCGGCGCCGGTGACGAGGGCGACCTTGCCCTCGAGTCGACGGTTGCTCATCCCGTGCTCCTCCCACTCGTTGCACTCAGTGCAGCGGACTCTAGGGGCTAACGTGCACGGAGTGCAGCCACTCGGCGCCCGGGAGGCGCAGCGCCGGGAGAGTTGGCGGGCCCTGCAGGCCGCCGCGGTCGACCTGGTGGGACGACGCGGCTTCGCCGCGGTCACGGTCGACGACATCGCCGCGGCGGCCGGTGTCTCCCGGCGGACGTTCTTCAACCACTTCCCGACCAAGGCCGCCGCGCTCTTCGACCCCGACCCCGGCGACGCCGACCGGCTGGCCGGGCTGCTGGCCGCGGCCGACGGTGCGGCCGACCCGTGGACGGCGCTGGGCGCGGTGTGCCGTGAGTACCTGACCACCCACACCGGCACCCTCGCGGTGCGGCGCCGGCTGGCCGACGACCCCGAGCTCGCCGCCTACCAGCGCACCGCCTACCGGCACATCGAGGGCGCGCTGGAGGGCTGGGCGCACCGCCAGCTCCCCGGCGACCCCCTCGCCGCCGCGCTGGTGGTGCAGGCGGCGGCCGCGGTGCTGGGCGCGGCGTTCACCGCCTGGCACCCGGACGAGGACCCCGCGCGCTTCCTCGACCTGGTCGCGCGCGGGTTCGCGCTGGTCGCGGTGACCCTGGACCGCTGACCCGCCGCGCCCCCTCCGCGTTGATCATGGGGTCGTTGCCGTCGGACACGCCGGTGGCGGCGCGTCGTCCTGCGACAACCCCATGAGCAACCGCGGGTCAGGCGGGTCAGGCGGGTCAGGCGGGTCAGGCGGGTCAGGCGGGCCTCACCCGGCTGTCGTCAGGCCTTGACGATCGCGGCCACCGGGCCGCCGCCCGATGGGCCCTGGTGCACCGCGGCGACGGAGACGAACACCGCCGGGTCGCCGGTCACCGACGCCGTCACGCCACCGACGGTGGCCTTGATCTGCCGGTGCCAGTGGACGTCGGAGTCGTCGAGCATCGCGTTGCGCCGGCCGCGCACCTTGCCGGTCGGGTCGGCCTCGCACTTGAGGAAGACGTTGACCAGCCGGTCGCCGAGGTCGGTGTGGTGCGGGCGCTCGGGCAGGTCGAGGCCGGCGTTGCGGATCGCCTCCCAGATGCCGTCCTGGTCCAGGGCGTCCTTCATGACCGAGTGCCCGATCCGGTAGTTGCCGCCGTGCCCGCGGGCGTTGCCGACGACGACGATCTGCGCCTGGTCGAGCTCCACGCCCGACGAGCAGGAGGCCACCGACGAGAACAGCGACAGGTCGCGCATGACCTGCTCCTGCGTCGGCATCTCGATCTCGCCGAGGGCGACGGCGATGCCCAGCGCGGTGGTGCCGTTGGACAGGTCCATCGACCCGTGCGGCTCGTCGTAGTAGGTGGTCTGCCCGCGCTCGTGGGCGTCGCGGATCGTCTCGATGGTCAGCAGCGGCGTCTTGGTCTGCACGTAGTGGACGTCGGCCGGGTCCTCGATGCCGGCCTCCTTCATCGCCCGGCGCACGCCGTCGGCGACCTTCTCGACCATGGAGATGCGGCCGATGTCCTCGGGCAGCAGCCGCTCACTCATCGCGAAGCCCACGGTCAGCCGCGGCTCGTCGGTCTTCTCGACGGCGTCCTGGGGCAGGGTCGCGAAGATCGTGGCGTGCGGGCTGATGACGCCGTCGGTGCCGCCGGACCACACGATCGGGATCTGCTTGACCTCCTCGGCCGAGCGCGTCCCCTTTTCCTGCAGCACCTCGCGGAAGGCGCGGTCGGCGATGATGCGCGTGTAGTCGTTGACGCCGCCGTTGCCCTCGGTCTTGCCGATGACGGCGACCACCCGGTCGGCCTCGAAGACGCCCTCGTCGATGAGCTTGGCCAGCTCGGAGGCGTCACTCACGTTGTGCAGCGGGACCTTGCGGACCTCGATCGGTGCGGGCACGGCGTTCCTCTCGGTTGTCGGTGCTCAGGCGGTCAGGGTGGTGCCGGCGTCGTCACTGCGGACGGCGTCGGAGATGTGCTCGAGGCTGGTGATGACGGCGCGGCGGACCTGTCCGGCGCCGGCCGCCGCGCCACGCTCGACGAACCGCAGCGCGGCGTCGACCTTCGGACCCATGGAGCCGCGGGCGAACTGCCCGGCCGCGGCGTGCGCGCGCAGCTCGGCAGCGGTGACCCGGCCCAGCGGGCGCGCGTCCGGCGTGCCGAAGTCGACCATCACGTTCGGGACGTCGGTGGCGATGACCAGGGTGTCGGCGCCCAGCTCGGCGGCGAGCAGGGCGGCGGTGAGGTCCTTGTCGATGACCGCCTCGACGCCGTGGAGGGCGCCGCCGTCGCCGCCCTCCGCCACCGGGATGCCACCCCCGCCGGCGCAGGCCACGACGAAGCCGGCCGCGGCCAGCGCGGAGATGGCGGGGACGTCGATCACCGACCGCGGCTCGGGGGAGGCGACCACCCGCCGCCAGCCGCGCTCGCCGCGGTCCTCCCAGATCTGCCCGTGTGCGATGAACTGCTCGGCCTGCTCGCGGGGGAGGAACCGGCCGACCGGCTTGGAGGGCTCGCGGAAGTGGGGGTCGTCGGGGTCGACGAGCGTGCGGGTGACCAGGCTGGCGGTGCGCTGGGGGAGGCCGCGGGCGGCCAGTGCGGCGTCGAGCTCGTCGGCGAGGGTGAAGCCGATCGTCGCCTGGGTCTGCGCGACGCACCAGTCCAGCGGCACCGGGGGGACCTCGTGCGCCGCCAGCTCGTTCTTGACCAGCAGGTTCCCCACCTGGGGGCCGTTGCCGTGGGTCAGCACGACCTCGACACCGGTGGCCACGACCTCCGCGATGTGCACCGACGCCGAGGCGATCGCCACCTGCTGGGCGGCCGGCGTGGCCGAGCCGTCCGGCCCGGTCATCGCGTTGCCCCCGAGGGCGATCACGACGCGGCGGGGTGAGGTCACCCCCCCGACCCTAGCGGCAGTTCTCTTAGCGGTGAAGTAGTTCTTCGCGGTGCCCAGCGGTGCCGAGCGGTGCCCAGCGGTGCCCAGCGGGGCTCAGCGCCGCCAGAAGTCGAACGCGTCCCGTCCGGGGCGGAACCCGGCGGATTCCACGACGTCCACCGCGAGGTCGAAGTGCTGGCCGACGACGGCCGGCTGGTGGGCGTCGCTGCCGAAGCTGACCGCATCCCCGCCCTCCTCGAAGAACCAGCGCACCTGGTCCACCGAGGCCAGCGGGCTGGTGGTGTTGACCTCCAGCGCCCGGCCGGTGTGCGCCAGCGCCCGGAAGACGGCCCGGTACTCCTCCTCGAAGTCCTTCTCCGAGTACCGGTCGCTGCCGCCGGGCCAGTACCGGCGCGGGAAGTCGACGTGGGCCAGCACCTGGAAGACGTCGCTGTTCTCGACCATGTCGACGACCTCGGCCAGGTAGCGGCGCATCGTGGTGTCGGGGTCGGGGTAGAGCAGCCGCCCGACGCCGTACAGCCGGCCGTCCTCGCTCAGCGAGTGCAGCGATCCGAGCACGCGGTCGACCGGAGCGTCGCGCAGGTGGTCGGCGACGCTGGCGGCGAACAGGTGTGGCTCACCGGTCTCCACGCCGGACCAGATCCGCAGCTCGGGGAAGCGCTCGCGGCACTCCTCCAGCTCGGCGAAGTACCCCTCGACGTCGATCGGCAGGTGCCGCGAGGCGTGCCGGTCGACCAGGCCCTCGGCGGTGGCGCGGTCCTCGGGGGACCAGGTGGTGAAGTCCAGGTGCTCGGTGAAGGCGATGGCCGGCAGACCCCGGGCGACCGCCCGCTCGCAGGCGCGCACCATCGTCGCCGAGTCGGGGGTGTCCCAGGACCAGTGGGTGTGCACGTGGTTGTCCGGCGGTCGCATCGCCTGTGGATCCTCCTCCATCGTCCCCAGGATCCGCGCGGCAGCCGGTCCTGTCGCCTCGGGTACCTACTGTCGGGAGCCATGAGCTCCGTCGCGCCCCCGACGTCCGACCTCGCCGCCGAGGCCCTCGAGGTCCTGCGCGAGCTGACCGGCCGGCCCGACGCCGAGTTCCGCGAGGGGCAGGACGCCGCCGTCGCCGCGCTGGTGGAGCGATCGGAGCGCGCCCTGGTCGTGCAGCGCACCGGGTGGGGCAAGTCGGCGGTCTACTTCGTCTCGACCGCGCTGCTCCGCCGCCGCGGCGCCGGGCCCACGCTGCTGGTCAGCCCCCTGCTGGCGCTGATGCGCGACCAGGTGACGGCGGCCGCGCGGGCCGGCATCCGGGCCGTGGAGATCTCCAGCGCCAACGCCACCGAGTGGGACGACGTCGCCGCGCGGCTGGCCGCCGACGACGTCGACGTGCTGCTGGTCTCGCCCGAACGCCTGACCAACCCGCGGTTCCGCGAGGAGCAGCTGCCCGACCTGGTCGAGCGCTGCGGCCTGCTGGTCGTCGACGAGGCGCACTGCGTCTCCGACTGGGGGCACGACTTCCGCCCCGACTACCGCCGCATCCGCGACCTGCTGGGCACGCTGCCCGCGGGCACGCCGGTGCTGGCGACCACGGCGACCGCCAACGAGCGGGTCGTGGCCGACGTCGCCGAGCAACTGGGCGCCGGCGGGGTCTCGGTGACCACCGTGCGGGGTGCGCTGGCGCGGGACTCGCTGCGCCTGGGCGTGCTCCGGCTGCCCACCGACCGCGCGCGCCTGGCGTGGCTGGCCGCCCACCTCGGCGACCTGCCGGGCAGCGGCATCGTCTACACGCTCACCGTCGCCGCCGCGGAGGAGACCGCCACCCTGCTCCGGGACGCCGGCCACGAGGTGCGCGCCTACACCGGGCGGCTGGACGACGCCGACCGCCGCGAGGCCGAGGAGGCGCTGCGGGAGAACCGGGTGAAGGCCCTGGTCGCGACGTCCGCGCTCGGCATGGGCTTCGACAAGCCCGACCTGGGGTTCGTCGTCCACCTGGGCGCGCCGTCCTCCCCGGTCAGCTACTACCAGCAGGTCGGCCGGGCCGGCCGCGCCGTCGAGCACGCCGACGTGCTGCTGCTCCCCGGCCCGGAGGACCTCGCGATCTGGCAGTGGTTCGCCACCTCCTCCATGCCGCGGGAGGACCACGCCGCGGCCGTGCTGTCCGCGATGGCCGACGGCGCGGCCTGGTCGGTGGCCCGGCTGGAGACGGTGGCCGACGTCCGCCGGTCCCGGCTGGAGCTGCTGCTCAAAGTGCTGGCCGTCGACGGGGCGGTCGAGCGGGTGCAGGGCGGCTGGCGGGCCACCGGCCGGCCGTGGGTGTACGACGCCGACCGCTACGCCCGCGTGACCCGCACCCGCGAGGCCGAGCAGCGCGCGATGATCGCCTACGCCCGGCCCGTCGACGAGGCGCAGTGCCGGATGGCCTTCCTCCAGGAGGCGCTGGACGACCCGACCGCCGCGCCCTGCGGCCGGTGCGACGTCTGCGCCGGCCCCTGGTACACGACCGACCTGCCCGAGGCCGCGACCCGGGCCGCCTCCGAGGCGCTCGACCGGCCCGGCGTGGAGCTCGCGCCCCGCGCGATGTGGCCCACCGGCGCCGACCGGCTCGGCGTGGGGGTGAAGGGCAAGATCCCGCCCGGCGAGCAGATGGACCCCGGCCGGGCCGTCGCCCGGCTCACCGACCTCGGCTGGGGGCAGCGGTTGCGTTCCCTCCTGGGCGACGACGGCGTGGGTGGCGTCGTCGACCTCGAGGCGCCCGGCCTCGAGGAGGACCCGGACGCCGCCTTCGACGTCCCGGTCCGGCGTGCGGTCTCCGACACCCCGCCGGACGACGAGCTCATCCGCGCCTGTGCCCGCGTGCTCGGCGCCTGGGACTGGGCCGAGCGGCCGGCCGCGGTCGTCGCGGTGCCGTCGCGGCGGCGCCCCCGGTTGGTGACCGGCCTGGCGCAGGGGCTGGCCGGTCTCGGTCGGCTCCCCTACCTCGGTGAGCTCTCCCTCGCGCACGGCGGCCCGACCGGACAGCCCGGCGGGAACAGCGCCTTCCGACTGGCGGGGGTGTGGCAGCGGATCGTGGTGGGCCCCCAGCTGCGCGAGCAGCTCGCGGCGATGGGTCCCGTCCCGGTCCTGCTCGTCGACGACCTGGCCGACTCGCGCTGGACCCTCACCGTCGCCGGCCGGGAGCTGCGGCTGGCGGGTGCCTCCCGTGTCCTGCCCTTCGCGCTGGCGCTCACCGCCTGAGCGAGGCACCGGTCGTCCTCACCGTGAGCGAGCTCGCGGTGAGCCCCCGGACGGGGCCGCGGGCGCCCCACTCGTACAGACGTTCGATCGCGCGTAGCCTGCGCCCATGTCGCTCGCGCACCAGCCGTCGATGTGGGACCTGGCGGAGGAACCGACCCTCGGGCCGCTCGCCGTCACCCGGCACCAGCTCGGCCGCGGAGCGTGGGTCGACCACCTGCCGGGGTGGGTCGCCGGGTCCGACGCCGTCCTCGAGGTCCTGCTCGGCGACATCGGATGGCGCGCCGACCGTCGGCAGATGTACGAGCGCGAGGTCGCCGTCCCCCGGCTGCTCCGGTGGTACGACGGAGGCGAGGTGCTGCCGCACCCGCTGCTGACCGAGGCGCGCGACGCGCTGAACGCCCACTACTCCCCGGAGCTCGGTGAGCCGTTCGTCACCGCCGGCATGTGTCTCTACCGCGACGGGCGGGACAGCGTCGCCTGGCACGGGGACCGCATCGGGCGCGGCCGCAGCGCGGACACGATGGTGGCGATCGTCTCCTTCGGCTCGCCGCGGCCGCTGCTGTTGAGGCCGGTCGGAGGCGGCGAGAGCCTGCGCTTTCCCCTGGGGCACGGCGACCTCGTCGTCATGGGCGGCTCCTGCCAACGGACGTGGGAGCACTGCATCCCCAAGACGGTCAAGCCCGTCGGGCCCCGGGTCAGCGTGCAGTTCCGCCCCCGCGGCGTGCTCTGACCGCCGCCGGCCCGAGCCCTGGGCGCCCTGTACGACGGGCTCGACGCTCCTGTGACGCAGCGCTCCGACGCTCGGGAAGAGCGGACCCCGTGGCTGCCGTTCCACCCAGCGCCCACGGACGACGGCTCCCGAGCCGCCCGCCCGGACGCCGAAAGCCCTGGTGAACCGGGCGATCGAGGGAGGACGTACCCCCTCCTGGACCCCCCCTGCAGAGGGCCCTGGAGGTCGTGTAGTGTTCTCTCTGCACCGAGCGAGAACGGACCGGGCCGCCAGCCTGGTCAACCGCCAGACGAACCCCCGCGGTTTGAACTGATGCGGAGCACGGTGTAAAGTGGAGACACCGCCTCGAACGAAGGCCGAAAAGGCTGGAGTTGGAGCGCGTCCGCTCCTTGAGAACTCAACAGCGTGCCGAAAGTCAGTGCCAAGTAACAACCCCTTTGTGGGTTCTTTGGGTTGATGGATGTCGAGAGTGCCAACTCTTGGTTCTCGCCCGGATGCAAATTCATCTACGGAGAGTTTGATCCTGGCTCAGGACGAACGCTGGCGGCGTGCTTAACACATGCAAGTCGAA
>NZ_JBJGYQ010000024.1:0-88590 GCF_054050075.1 Geodermatophilus sp. SYSU D00965
CGCGCCGCCCGCCCCCCCAGCCCCCCCCCCCCCCGCCCCCCCCCCCCCCCCCCCCCCCCCCCCCCCCCCCCCCCCCCCCCCCCCCCCCCCCCCCCCCCCCCCCGCCCGGCCGCAGCGAGGAGGACCATGAGCGAGACCCGGACCAGCGGACCGGCCGAGCCGGCGACCGCCCCGCCGACCGACGCGGGGACCGAGCGGCTGTCCGTGACGGGGGTGTCCAAGCGGTACGGGGCCGTGCGGGCGATCCGGAACGCGGACATGACCGTGCGGGCGGGCAGCGTGCACGCCCTGATCGGCGAGAACGGCGCCGGCAAGTCCACCCTGATCAAGATCCTCTCGGGGGCGGCGACCGCCGACACCGGCCGGATCACCTTCGAGGGCCGGCCGGTGACCATCGGCGGCACCGCCGACGCCATCGCCCTCGGCATCGCCACCGTCTACCAGGAACCGCAGCTGTTCCCCGACCTCACCGTCGCCGAGAACGTCTTCACCGGCCGGGAGATCACCCGCCGCGGCAAGGTCGACTGGGCGGCGCAGAACGCCCGCGTGGTCGAGCTGCTGGAGCTGATCGGGCTGCCCGCGCGCTACGCCACCGTGCCGGTCAGCGAGCTGTCCATCGCCGAGCAGCAGCAGGTGTCCATCGCCAAGGCGCTGGTCGGCAACGCCAAGGTGCTCATCCTCGACGAGCCCTCGGCGATCCTCACCGACGCCGAGATCGAGGTGCTCTTCGGCGTCGTCCGACGGCTGGCCTCCACCGGCGTCGCGATCATCTACATCTCCCACCGGCTCGACGAGCTGTTCGTCATCGCCGACGAGGTCACCGTCATGCGCGACGGGCAGACCCTGGGCACCTGGCCCATCGAGGAGCTCTCGGTGCGGCGGGTCGTGGAGCTCATGGTCGGCGGCATCCTCGAGGACACCCCGCCGGCGCACACCGTCCCCGACGCCCCGCCGCGGCTGGTCCTCGAGGGCCTGTCCTGCGAGGGCGAGTACCACGACGTGGACGTCGCCGTCCGCCCCGGCGAGATCGTCACCCTGTACGGCCTGATCGGCTCCGGGGCCGCGGAGATCGCCGAGACCGTCTACGGCATGCGACGGGCCACCTCCGGCCGGGTGCTGCTCGACGCGAAGCCGATCGCGCCGCACTCCCCCCGCGCCGCCAAGAAGCTGGGCATCGCGCTGCTGCCGGCCAACCGCAAGCTGCAGGGCCTGTTCAGCTTCCAGTCGATCGCGTTCAACATCTCCGCCGGGCACCTGCCGATGCTGTCCAGGCTCGGCACCTGGATGGACCGGCGCCGCGAGCGGCAGGTCGCCCGGGACTTCATCGCCCGGCTGTCGGTCAAGACGCCGTCCGAGCGCCAGCCGGTCTCGGCGATGTCCGGCGGCAACGCGCAGAAGGTCGTGCTCGCCCGCCAGCTGGTGGAGCGGCCCAAGGTGCTGGTGCTCGCCGAGCCCACCCAGGGCGTCGACGTCGGCGCCAAGGAGGAGATCCACCGGATCGTCCGCTCGCTGGCCGACGAGGGCACCGCCGTCCTCATCGTCACCTCGGACCTGCCCGAGGCCATCCGCATCTCCGACCGGCTGCAGGTGGTCCGGGCCGGGACCACGACGGTCGAGTTCGGCCCCGGGGCGAGCCAGGCCGACGTCCTGGCCGCGGCCGCCGGCGCGGTCGACCAGGAGGAGGCGGCATGAGCGCGTCCACCCTCACGCCCCCGGGCGGCGCTCCCCCGGCCGCGCACACCGCGAAGGCGCGCGGCCGGGTCCTGCCGTTCCCGATCACCGGCCAGGAGATCGTGCTGATCGTCGTCATCGTCGCCCTGTGGGTGGCGCTGGCGCTGGCCACCCCGGCCTTCCTCACCGAGGGCTCGATCGTGCCGCTGCTGGTGGCGATGGCGCCGGTGGCGCTCATCGGCATCGGGATGACGGTCATCATCATCACCGGCGGCATCGACGTCTCGGTGGCCGGCATCGTCATGGTCTGCGCGGTCGTCGTCGCCAAGGCGATGGTCGACTCGGGGGTCGGCCTGCCCGTCGCCGTCGCGCTGTCGGTCGTGCTCGGCGGCGTGCTCGGGCTGGTCAACGGCGTGCTCATCGCCTACGGGCGCGTGCACGCGATCATCATCACCTTCGGCACCGCGAACCTGTTCAAGTTCCTCGGCCTGCAGCTGTTCGGCGGCACCACGGTCGACAACATCCCCGGCACGCTGGCCTTCTTCGGCCGCGGCGAGGCCGGCCGCACCCTCGGCGTCCCGCACAGCTTCCTGGTCATGCTGCTCGTCGCGGCGGCGGCCTGGTACTACCTGCGGCACACCGCCGGCGGCCGGCACCTCTACGCCATCGGCGGGGACGCCGACGCCGCGCGGCTGGCCGGGGTGAAGGTGCAGCGGCGGGTGATGTCGGCCTACGTCCTCACCGGGCTGCTCACCGGGCTGGCCGCCTGCTTCGTCATCGCCCGCGGCACCTCCACCCTGGCCCCGAACGTGGGCGCCGGGATGGAGCTGGCCGCGATCGCCGCGGTGGTCATCGGCGGCACCTCGATCATGGGCGGCCGCGGCTCGGTGCTGGGCACCGTCCTCGGCGCGCTGCTCGTGCAGACGGTCACCTCCGGGGTGACCCAGCTGGGCTGGCGCTCGCAGCTGTCCAGCCTGTTCATCGGCATCTTCATCCTGATCGCCGTCGGGGCCGACCTGCTCCGGCAGCGGGCGAGGAGGACGACGTGAGCACCACGGTCTCCCCCGAGGCCCCGGCGCCGGCCCCGCGCCCGGACGACGAGGACGGCGCCCGGCCGTCGCGGGTCCGCCAGCTGCCCGAGCTGCTCCTGCGGGCGCTGCTCACCCAGCGGATCGTGCTGCTGCTGGTGCTGCTCGTCGCCGTCGTCGTCACCTTCCTGACCCTGTCGGCGCGCAACTACCTGACCGCGCCGTACGACGCGTCCTACCTGTCGGCGACCCTGATCAGCGCCGTCCCGCTGGTCATGCTGGGGCTGGCCGAGCTGCTGGTGATCACCTCCGGCCGCGGCGGGATCGACCTGTCGGTCGGCGCGATCGTGTCCCTGACCAGCATGGTGTTCGGCTTCGCCTACGGGGAGTGGGGCTGGCCGCTGTGGGCGTCGATCGTGCTGGCCGCCGCGTTCGGCGGGCTGTGCGGCGCGCTCAACGGGTTCCTGGTCGCCTACATCGGCTACCCGGCGCTGATCACCACGCTGGCCACGTACTACGCGTTCTCCTCGATCGCGATCGTCATCAACGACCAGCAGCCGATCAGCACCCAGCCGATCCAGGACTTCTTCTCCGCCGCGCGGTCGGTGCCGATCGGCGGCGGCGAGGACCCGCTGCAGGTGCCGCTGGGCATCCTCACCTTCCTGCTGCCCACCACGGTGGTGGTCTGGCTGATCCTCAACCGCACCACCTACGGACGGCGGCTGTACGCCATCGGCACCAACGACGTGGCCGCGGAGTGGACCGGCATCGACGTGCGGCGCACCCGGTTCACCGCCTACCTCACCGCCGGGGTGATCTCCGGGCTGGTCGCGGTCGTGACCGTGGCGCAGTTCGCCTCCGCCCGGCCCGACGCCGGGGTCGCGGGCAGCGGCATGGCGCTGCCGGCCATCACCATCGCCGTCCTCGGCGGGGTGGCGATCACCGGCGGCATCGGCCGGGTGGCCGGCGTGGTGCTGGCGACGCTGCTGATCGTCTGGCTCAACGCCGGCATCCTGCTGGCCGTGCCGGGCAACGCCGGCTCGCAGTGGCAGCTGGCCGCGCTGGGCATCGTGCTCGTCTTCGCCGCGCTGCTCAACGGCTACGCCGGCCGCCGCTACGGCAGGACCGGGTGAGCGCCGTCTGGGACCCGGGGCTGGTGAGCGAGGAGCTCGTCGCGCTCACCCGGGCCCTGGGCGAGCGCTCCCGGGACCTCGTCGTCCTGGCCGAGGGCAACACCTCCCAGCTGCTGCCCGACGGGCGGGTGGTGGTGAAGGCGTCGGGGTCGGCCATGCGGACGGCGACGGCGGAGGACTTCGTCGTCGTCGACGTCGACCCGCTCGTGGAGCTGATGGCCTCCCCGACGGCGACGCAGGCCGACCTCACCGCCGCCCTCGACGCCGGCGAGCACGGCGGCCGTCGCCGGCGGGCCTCGATCGAGACCCTGGTGCACGTGGCCGCGCAGGCGTGCGCGCCGACGGCGTTCGTCGGGCACACCCACCCGACGGCGGTCGTCGGCCTGCTCGCCAGCGTGCATGGGCCCACCGCGTGGGAGCGGCACGTCTACTCCGACGAGGCCGTGGTGATCGGCCGCCCGCTGTACGTGCCCTACGCGACGCCGGGCATCGACCTCGGCCGGGTCTACCTCGCGGCGCTGCGGCGGTACGTCGACGAGCACGGCGATCTGCCCACCCTGGTGCTGCTGGGCAACCACGGCATCGTCGTCAACGCGCCCGGCCCGGCCGGCGTCGAGGCGGCCTCGGAGATGGCGGTCAAGGGCGCGCAGGTGCGGGTGGCCGCGTACTCAGTGGGCGGCGTGGTGCCGCTGGAACCGGCGAAGGTGGAGGAGTTCTTCGCCCGGGAGGACGTGATCGAGCGCCGCGCCCGCCTCGGCGGCTCGCCGGCATGACCCTGCCCCGGGAGCTGCGCGCGGTGTTCCTCGACGTCGGCGGCCCGGTCTACGACGACGGCAACTTCCTCGCCGCGGTGGTCCGGGCCCTCGACGAGCTGCGCGCCGAGCAGGGCCGCGGCCCGGTGGACCGGGCGGCGGTGCGGCGGGTGTACGACGCGGCGCGGGCCCGCCAGAGCGGCTCGCTGCGCACCGCGCTCGCCACCGAGCTGCTCGGGGACGCCGGGCTGCGGGGCGCGCTGCACGAGCGGACCCGCCGGCACTGGGTGCACCCGCCGGGCACGCTCTACCCCGACGTGCTGCCGCTGCTGCGGGCGCTGCGCGGCCGGGTGGCCGTCGGGGTGCTGGCCAACCAGGAGGCGACCGTCGTCGACGCGCTCACCCGCGACGGCGTCGCGCCGTTCGTCGACGTCTGGGGCGTCTCGGCGATCGTCGGGTTCGAGAAGCCCAGCCCCGAGCTGTTCACCTGGTGCCTGGAGCGGGCCGGCTGCGCCCCCGCGCAGGCCGTGCACGTGGGCAACCGGCTGGACAACGACGTCCGGCCCGCGGCCGCGCTGGGCCTGGGCACCGTGTGGGTGCTGCGCGGCGAGGCGCCCGACGAGCCCACGCCCGAGCAGCTGGCCGAGCCCGACCTCGCGGTCGCCGACCTCACCGGGCTGGCCGACGTGCTGCTGCCCCTCGTCCGCGCGGGGAACGGCTGACCGTGGCCGACCTGGTCCTCGGCGTCGACCTGGCCACCGCCGCGGTGCGGGCCACGGCCGTGCGCGTCGACACCGGGGAGCCGGCGGCCACCGCCTCGGCCCCGCTGCCCGAGCCGTCGGTACCCGGACCTGGATGCCAGGAGCAGCCCCCGGTGCACGCGTCGGTCGTGCGGTCGGTGCTGCGGGCGCTCACCGCCGACCTGGGCACCCGCGCGGCCGGCATCGGGGCGCTGGCGGTCACCGCGACGTCCGGGAGCGTCGTGGCCACCTCCCCGGGCGGGGTGCCGCGCGGACCGGTGCTGCTCTACGCCGACCAGCGCGGGGCGGCCCGGGTGCGCGCCGCGCTCGGCCGCCCGGTGGGCGCCGCCTCGACCCTGGGCCGGCTGGCCTGGCTGGCCGAGCACGACCCCGCCGGGCGCTACCTGCACGTGCCCGACCTGGTCGTCGCCGACCTGACCGGGCGGCTGGTCACCGACACCTCGCACGCGCTCAAGGCGGGCATCGACCCGGTCGCCGCCCGCTGGCCGCTCGACGTGCTGGCCGCCGCGGGTGTGCCGGTGGCCGCCCTTCCGGAGCTGGTGCACCCGGGCACGGTCGTCGCCGAGGTCCGCCCCGGCGTCGCGGCCGCGCTGGGCCTGCCCGCCGGGGTGCGCGTCGTGGCCGGCATGACCGACGGCTGCACCGCGCAGCTCGCGGCGGGTGCGGTGGCGCCGGGCCGGACCACCGGCGTGCTGGGGACGACGCTGGTGCTCAAGGGGGTCGCGGCCGCCGAGGTGACCGGCTTCGGCGGGGCCGTCTACTCGCACCTGGCCCCCGACGGCCTGTGGTGGCCGGGCGGCGCGTCGAACACCGGCGCCGGGGCCCTCCCCGGGCTGCCCGACCTCGCCGCCGCCGACGCCGACGCCGCGCGGCGGGGCCCGTCGGCGTGGACCGCCTACCCGCTCCCGGGCACCGGCGAGCGCTTCCCGTTCGTCCGGCCGGACGCGACCGGCTTCCTGCTCGGCCCGGGGACGCCGTCCCCCCGCGAGCGGCACCGGGCGGTCCTGGACGGCGTCGCCTTCGTCGAGCGGCTCGGCCTGGAGCGGCTGGCCGCGCTCGGCGTCGCCTCCACCGACCACCGGGTCGTCGGCGGCGGATCGGGGTCGGCGGTGTGGACGGCGATCCGCGCGAGCGTGCTGGGCCGGCCGGTGTCGCGGCCGGCCGAGCCGTCGAGCGCGTTCGGCGCCGCCGTCCTGGCCGCCGCCGCCCTGACCGGGGCGCCCCCGGCGGAGGCGGCGGACCGGATGGTGCGCACCGCGGAGGTCGTCGACCCCGACCCCGCGCAGGCCGGTCCGCTCGAGGAGGGCTACCGGCGGCTGCTGGCCGAGCTGCACCACCGCGGCTGGCTGGACGAGTGACCTGCGGAGATGAGGAGACACCCCATGGCGATCACCCACGGCGTCCACGCGCTGGTCTGGACCGGGGGCTGGTCCCCCGACGAGGCGCGGTCGGCGATCGCGTCGACCGCCGCGGCGGGCTACGACCTGATCGAGCTCGCGCTGATCGACCCGACGACGTTCGACGCCGACATGACCGCGCGGCTGCTGGAGGAGCACGACCTGCAGGTGAGCGGGTCACTGGGGCTCAGCGAGGACACCGACGTCTCCAGCGAGGACCCCGACGTCGTCGCCCGCGGCCGGGAGCGGCTGGCGACGGCGCTGTCGGTGCTGCGCGACAGCGGCGGCTCGGTGCTGTGCGGCGTCCTGTACTCCAAGCTCGGCAAGTACGCCGGGCCGGCGACCGAGCGCGGCCGGGCGCACTCCCAGGAGACGATCGCCTGGCTGGCCGACCGGGCCGCCGCCTCCGGCATCACGCTGGCCCTGGAGTTCTGCAACCGCTACGAGACCAACGTCATCAACACGACGCAGGAGACGCTGGACTTCATCGCGGCCGTCGACCGGCCCAACGTGATGGCCCACCTGGACACGTACCACATGAACATCGAGGAGCACTCGTTCCGCGAGGCCGTGCGGGCGGCCGCGGCGGCCGGGCGGCTGGGGTACGTGCACGTCGGGGAGTCCCACCGCGGGGCGCTGGGCACCGGGACGATCCCGTGGGCGGAGTTCTTCGGCGCGCTCTCCGAGGTCGGCTACGACGGGATCATGACCTTCGAGTCGTTCTCGTCCGAGGTCGTGCACCGCACGCTCTCCAACGACCTGGCGATCTGGCGCAACCTCTGGACCGACAACGCGGCGCTGGCCCGGGAGGCGCTGGCCTTCACCCGGGCCGGCCTCGCGGCGGCCGCCGGCCGCGCCTGAGCCCGGCGCGGCGCGGACGGCTGCCCGCGGTGCCGGGGTGGGCGCGTCGGCGAGTCCTGCCGGGGACACGCCGCCGCCTGCTGACGGCAGCCGGGCCGCCGTGGTGCCATGGAGCTCCGCCCCGCCCCGGGGGTTTCACGGCCAGGGCGGGGCGGGCGTCTCGATGATCAGGCCTCGACCGGCCGCCAGCGACACGAGGACCGCGGACGTCGGGGCCACCGCGCCGGCCCGCCGGGCGGCCGGTGCTACGGGACCGGCCGGCTGCTCGACCGTCCGTCGCTCCCGTCGCGCGACCCGGCACGCCGGTGGGTCAGGCAGGAGAGCGGCCCGACGCGCCCCGGCCGGCCGGCCCGGGCGGCGAACTCGCGGGCCAGCTCCCGCTTCACCTCGGGCCACCGAGGCACCCACCAGTAGGCCGCGACCACCGCCGTCAGCGGGATCCAGCCCAGCAGCGACCACACCCACCACGGCATCGCAGGCCTCCCCCTCCCGGCGTCGACGACGCCGGGACCCGCGCGGTGTCCGCCGGGGTCGGACGGGCGACCCGCGCCCGCCCAGGCTGCCCGGAGGACGCGGCGCCGCCCACCCCCACCGAGGGGAGTCGAGCGCACCTCACACGGGGCTGGCGCGGGTTCGACCGGCGAGCCGGTCGAACCCGCCTGGCTGCCGGAGCGGAGGTCCGGTACAGATCGGGGCGCGCAACCGGCGGCAGGGAGGCGACGACCGTGGCGGAGCACTCAGCGACCTCGAGCGGCGACCCGTTCCGGGCTCGGCGGCCGACCAGTCACGAACGGCTGTCGGGACAGCCCTGGGACGCCTCGTACCGGGACGGCCCGGCGCCCTGGGACGTCGGCCGGCCGCAGCCGGCGGTGGTGCGCCTGGCCGCCGGAGGGGGGTTCACCGGAGCGGTGCTCGACGCGGGCTGCGGGACCGGTGAGAACGCCCTCCACGTCGCCGCCCTCGGGTTGCCGGTCCTCGGCGTCGACGTGGCCGGGACGGCCGTGGCGATCGCCCGGGCCGCGGCGCGCGACCGCGGGCTCGACGCCGAGTTCGCCGTGGCCGACGCGCTGCACCTGGAGGGGCTGGGGCGCCGGTTCGCGACGGTGCTCGACTGCGGGCTGTTCCACACCTTCGACGCCGGCGAGCGGCCGCGGTACGTGGCGGGCCTGGCGTCGGTGAGCGAGCCCGGCGGGAGGGTGCACGTGCTGTGCTTCCGCGACGACGGCCCCGACCCCGGGCCCCACCCCGTCACCGAGGCAGAGCTGCGCACGGCGTTCGACCCCAGCCGCGGCTGGGACGTCGTCGCCGTCGTACCCGAGCGGATCGAGACGCGGTTCCACGACGACGGCGCCCCGGCCTGGCTCGCGACGATCACCCGGGTCTGAGCCGGGACCGGTCCCGCGGAGGGCGGGTCAGGCGTTCTCCCGCCGGAAGGTGGCGGTGCCCCACCACACCGCGAGGGTGAACAGCGCGAGGGACCACAGGCCGCCCCACAGCAGCCCCGAGGAGGCGAAGTCGCCGAGGAACGAGGCGCGGACGGCGTCGACCACGTGCCGGATCGGCATGAAGTCGCTGGCCTCCTCCAGCCAGGCGGGGCCGATCGTCATCGGCAGCAGGATCCCCGACAGCAGCAGCACCGGCATCATCACCATGTTGACCACCGGCGCCATGACCTCCTCGCTCTTGGTGGTCAGCGCCAGCGCGTTCGACGCCGCGGCGCAGGCGCCGCCGATGAGCAGGGTGAGCAGCGTCCCGAGCACGATCCCCTGGAGCGGCGCGTCCATGCCCAGCGCGTAGCCCAGGGCGATGAGGATCAGCGCCTGCGCGAACAGTTGCAGCAGGTCGCGCAGGAGCCGGCCGACCAGCAGCGCCGTCCGGCTGGCCGGGGTGACGCGCTCGGCCTCGATGACGCCCTCGCGCCACTCGCCGATGAGGCCGAACCCCGCGAAGAAGGCGCCGAACATGCCCAGCTGCACCAGCATCCCGGGCACGAAGAAGGTGTAGGCGTTGGTCGCGCCGAACTGGTCGACCAGCGGCGTGAGCAGCGGGCCGAACAGCAGCAGGTAGAGCACCGGCTGGATCGCCCCGATGATCACCCACGCGGGGTTGCGCAGGTTCATCCGGAGCTGGCGCCGGAAGACGATCCCCGACTCGCGCAGGAACGAGCTCATCGCCGGGCGCCTCCGTCCGCGGGCACGGTCTCGGTGTCCTCGGCCGGTCCGGGGGCGGCGTCGGCGGCCGCGGGCGCGGTCTCGGCGTCGCGCAGGGACCGTCCGGTCAACGCCAGGAAGACGTCGTCCAGGGTGGGCCGGTGCACCTCGATCGAGTCCAGGTCGATCGACGCGCGGTCCAGGTCGCGCAGCAACCCGGGGACCGCGCGCCCGGCACGCGGCACGCGCCCGCGGACGTGCCGGTCGTCCACCTCCACCTCGGCGCGGCCGTCGGTGAGGCCGGCGAGCTTGCGGGCGGCCTCGGGGACGTCGGCCCGGTCGGCCACCTCCAGGTCGACCAGGTCGCCGGCGACCCGCGTCTTGAGCTCGTCGGCGGTGTCGGCGGCGACGATCCGGCCCCGGTCGATGATCAGGATCCGGTCGGCCAGCGCGTCCGCCTCGTCCAGGTAGTGGGTGGTCAGGAACACCGTCGCGCCTCGTCGGCGCCGCAGGTCGCGGATGTGCTCCCACAGGTTGGCCCGTGCCTGCGGGTCCAGGCCGGTGGTCGGCTCGTCGAGGAACACCAGAGTCGGCTCGTGGATCAGCCCCATCACGATGTCCAGCCGGCGCTTCTGCCCGCCGGACATGGCGCGCGGCTTGCGGGTCCACAGACCCTCCAGGTCCAGCTGCGCGAACAGCTGCCGGCCCCGCTCCTCCACCTCCGCCCGGGTCAGCCCGTAGAGCATCCCGTGGTCGACCACCTCGTCGCCCGCGCGGGCGCCGCTGAACGCCCCGCCGGCCTGCGAGACGTAGCCGATGCTCCGGCGCACCTGCACCGACTCCGTGACGACGTCGAAGCCGGCCACCGTCGCCGTGCCGGCGGTCGGCTTCAGCAGCGTCGTCAGCATGCGCAGCGTGGTGGTCTTGCCCGCCCCGTTGGGACCGAGGAACGCGACGACCTCCCCCTCGGCGACGTCCAGGTCGACCCCGTCGACGGCTCGGACCTCGGTCCTGGCCCGCCCCTGGCGCGTGCGGAACGTCTGCACCAGTCCCCGTGCGTGGATCACCCGCTGCCCTCTCCGTGCCCGCCGGCCGGGGCACCGTCCTCGGAGGTCGGGCCCGGCTCGTGCGCGGCCCCGTGCGGACGCCGGTCCACCGGCACCCACCGCTGCAGACCGCAGCGCCCGCGGGAACTCATCGGTCGCCCGCGCGGTGCCGACCTCAGCGGGCGGGGAGCCGGGCGGCGGCGACGTCCCACGCGGCCGGCGACCCGGACGGCGTGTACGTCCGCACCTCCTGGGTGGCCCGCAGCAGCGCGCGGAGCTCGGCCAGCCCGCCGTGCAGCACTCCGGCCGCCCGGGCCTGGACCAGCGCGTTGCCCAGCGCCGCGGCCTCGACCGGACCGGCCACGACCGGCAGCCCGCACGCGTCCGCGGTGAGCTGGCAGAGCAGGGCGTTGCGCGCTCCCCCGCCCACCAGGTGCACCACCTCGACGTCCCGCCCGGAGAGCTCCACGGCCTTCCGGATCGTCCGCCGGTAGGCCAGCGCGAGGCTGTCGAGGATGCAGCGGACGGTCTCGGCCTGGCTCTGCGGCGGCGTCTGCCCCGTCTCGGCGCAGGCCGCAGCGATCCGCGCCGGCACGTCCCCCGGCGGCAGGAACCGCGGGTCGTCGGCGTCGACCACGGCCGTGAAGGCCGGTACCTGCGCGGCGGCGGCGAGCAGGTCGGGCAGGTCCGCGGGCAGGCCGGCGGCCGCCCAGGTCCGCTGCGACTCCTGCAGCAGCCACAGGCCCATCACGTTGTGCAGGTAGCGGACGGTGCCGTCCACGCCCAGCTCGTTGGTGAACCCGGCGGCCCGGCTCGCCTCGGTGAGCACCGGCTTCTCCAGCTCCACGCCGACCAGCGACCAGGTGCCGCACGAGACGTACGCGAACCGGTCCGACGACGCCGGGACGCCGACCACCGCCGACGCCGTGTCGTGTGAGCCGACCGCGGTGACCGGCACCGGGCCGGCCAGCCCGGTCTCGGCCAGCACGTCGGCGGTCAGCTCTCCCAGCCGCTCCCCCGGCTGCCGCAGCGGCGGCAGCAGCCCGCGGTCCAGGCCGAGCCGGTCGACGAGCTCCCCGGCCCACTCCCGGGTGGTGGCGTCGAGCAGGCCCGTGGTGGAGGCGTTGGTGACCTCCGCGCCGACCGCCCCGGTGAGCCAGTACGCCAGCAGGTCGGGGATGAGCAGCGCCGTCCGCGCCGCCGCCAGCTGCGCGGTGCCCCGCGCCGCCGTGAGCTGGAAGACGGTGTTGAACGGCAGGTGCTGCAGCCCGCTCACCCGGTACAGCTCCTCGGGCGGGACGACGGCGTGCACCGCCGGCACCGCGGTCGCGTGCCGGGCGTCCCGGTAGTGCACCGGGTTGCCCAGCAGCGCGCCGTCGGCGTCCAGCAGGCCGACGTCGACGGCCCAGCTGTCGATGCCCACGCCGTCGAGGTGCCCGCCGTCGGCCCGGCCGGCCTCGCGCCCGGCGGCCCGCAGCCCGTCGAGGACGCCGGCGTACAGGCCGAGCACGTCCCAGTGGAGGGTGCCGCCGAGGCGCACCGGCCGGTTGGGGAACCGGTGCGCCTCGGTGAGCTCCAGCCGCCCCGGGCCGACCCGCGCGGCCATCACCCGGCCGCTGGACGCCCCCAGGTCGACGGCCGCGAACGTGCGGGTCACCGGAGGAACGCGGCGGCCACGCCCGAGTCCACCGGCACGTGCAGCCCCGTCGTCCGGGTGAGGTCGCCGCCGGTCAGCGCGAAGACGGCGTCGGCGACGTGGTCGGGCAGCACCTCGCGCTTGAGCAGGGTCCGCTGGGCGTAGAACTGGCCCAGCTCCTCCTCCGGCACGCCGTAGACCGCGGCGCGCTTGGCGCCCCAGCCGCCGGCGAAGATGCCCGACCCGCGGACGACGCCGTCGGGGTTGATGCCGTTGACCCGGATCTGGTGCTCGCCGAGCTCGGCGGCCAGCAGCCGCACCTGGTGGGCCTGGTCGGCCTTGGTCGAGGAGTAGGCGATGTTGCTCGGGCCGGCGAACACGGCGTTCTTCGAGGAGATGTAGACGATGTCGCCGCCCATCCCCTGCTCGATCATGATCCGGGCGGCCTCGCGGGAGACGAGGAAGCTGCCCTTGGCCATGACGTCGTGCTGCAGGTCCCAGTCGGCCTCGGTGGTGTCCAGCAGCGGCTTGGAGATCGACAGGCCGGCGTTGTTGACCACCAGGTCGACCCCGCCGAAGGCCAGCACCGCCGCGCGGAACGCCTCGGCCACCGCCTCGCCGTCGCTCACGTCGGCCGCCACCCCGACGGCGACGTCGGCGTTGCCGATCTCCGCCGCCGCGGCCTCGGCCTTGGCGAGGTCGAGGTCGGCGACGACGACGCAGGCGCCCTCGCGCGCCAGGCGGTGGGCGATCGCCTTGCCGATGCCGCTCGCCGCACCGGTCACCAGCGCCACGCGGGTGGCCAGCGGCTTGGGCCTGGGCATCCGCTGGAGCTTGGCCTCCTCCAGCGCCCAGTACTCGATGCGGAACTTCTCGCTCTCGTCGATCGGGGCGTAGGTGGACACCGCCTCCGCGCCGCGCATCACGTTGATCGCGTTGACGTAGAACTCGCCGGCCACGCGCGCGGTCTGCTTGTTCGCGCCGAAGCTGAACATGCCCACGCCGGGCACCAGCACGATCGCCGGGTCGGCGCCGCGCATCGCCGGGCTGTCGGCGGTGGCGTGCCGCTGGTAGTAGGCGGCGTACTCGGCGCGGTACTGCTCGTGCAGCTCCTTGAGCCGCGCGACGACGTCCTCCACCGGGGCGGTCGCCGGCAGGTCGACGACCAGCGGGCGCACCTTGGTGCGCAGGAAGTGGTCCGGGCAGGAGGTGCCCAGCGCGGCCAGCGGCTGCAGCTCCTCCCGGGACAGGAACTCCAGGACGACGTCGGAGTCGGTGAAGTGCCCGACCTGCGGCTTGTCGGTCGAGGCGAGCCCCCGGATGACCGGCGCCAGCGCGGCCGCGCGGTGCCGGCGCTCGGCCGCGGGCAGCGGCTCGAAGCCGGGCACCACCGCGCCGAACGGCTCGGGCTTGCCGCGCTCGGCCAGGAAGCGCTCGGCGGTGCGGATGATGTCGAGCGAGTTGGCCTCGGCCTCGGCGCTCGTGGCGCCCCAGGCGGTGATCCCGTGGCCGCCGAGGATGCAGCCGATGGCCTGCGGGTTCTTCTCCTTGATGGCCGCGATGTCCAGGCCGAGCTGGAAGCCGGGGCGCCGCCACGGCACCCAGACGACGCGCTCGCCGAAGCACTCGCGGGTCAGCGCCTCGCCGTCGGCCGCGGTGGCCAGCGCGATGCCGGAGTCGGGGTGCAGGTGGTCGACGTGCGCGGCGTCGACGAGGCCGTGCATGGCGGTGTCGATCGACGGGGCGGCGCCGCCCCGGCCGTGCAGGCAGAAGTCGAACGCGGCGACCATCTCGTCCTCGCGCTCGACGCCCGGGTAGACGTCGACGAGGCTGCGCAGCCGGTCCAGCCGAAGCACGGCCAGGCCCGACTCCTCGAGCGTGCCGAGGTCGCCGCCGGAGCCCTTGACCCAGAGCAGCTCGACCGGCTGCCCGGTCACCGGGTCGGTCTCGGTGCCCTTCGCCGAGGTGTTGCCGCCGGCGTAGTTGGTGTTGCGCGGGTCGGCGCCCAGCCGGTTGCTGCGCTCGAGCAGCTCACTGACCACGGGGTTCGTCACGGGAGGTGTCCTTCCAGGGTTCTGTGCCGGCGAGATCCCGGGATCTCGCACGGGTGGAGGGGCTGGACTGTGCGAGATCGCGTGATCTCGCCGACGAGGTGGGCCGTCAGGCGCCCCAGCCGGCCTGCTGGCCGCCGACGCGCTCGCGCTCGATGCGCTCCTGGTACCCGCTGCGGGCGAAGGAGGTGTACGGGTCGGCGTCCAGGCCCTTGCTCTCCCGCAGCTGAGCCAGCAGCGGCCGGACGTCGGAGCTGAACGCGTCCATCAGCACACCGTGGGCGCCGAGCACGTCACCGGCGACCTGGGCGGCGCGGAGTGCGTCGCGGTCGACCAGCAGGGCCTTGGCGGTGGCCTCCTGGACGTTCATCACCGAGCGGATCTGGCCGGGGATCTTCTTCTCGATGTTGTGGCACTGGTCGAGCATGAAGTTGACGCCGGCGCCGAGCAGCGCGTCGTTCTGCACGATCTCGTTCATGATCCGGAACAGCTGGAACGGGTCGGCCGACCCGACGATGAGGTCGTCGTCGGCGTAGTTGCGCGAGTTGAAGTCGAACGCGCCCAGCCGCCCGACCCGCAGCAGCTGCATGACGATGAACTCGATGTTGGTGCCCGGCGCGTGGTGCCCGGTGTCGAGCACGACCTGCGCCTGCTCGCCGAGGGCCAGGCAGTGCACGAGCGACGTGCCCCAGTCGGGGATGTCGGTGGCGTAGAAGTACGGCTCGAAGAACTTGTACTCGAGCAGCAGCCGCATGCCCGGGTCGAGCAGTGCGTAGACCTCCTGCAGCGACTCGGCCAGCCGGTCCTGCCGGGCGCGCAGGTCGTCCTGCCCGGCGTAGTTGGTGCCGTCGGGCAGCCACAGCTTCAGGTCGGTCGAGCCGGTGGCCCGCATGACCTCGACGCACTGGGCGTGGTGGGCGATCGCCTTGCGGCGGACGGCGGCGTCGGGGTGGGTCAGCGAGCCGAGCCGGTAGTCGTCGTCCTGGAACAGGTTGGAGTTGATCGCCCCGATCGAGACGCCGAGGTCGGCGGCGTGCGCGGCGAGCTTGCCGAAGTCGTCCACCAGGTCCCACGGGATGTGCAGCGAGACCCGGGGGGCGACGCCGGTGTGCTTGTGCACCTGGGCGGCGTCCTCGAGCTTCTCGAAGGGGTCGCGGGCCACGCCGGGCTGGCCGAACACCTTGAACCGGGTGCCGGAGTTGCCGAAGGCCCAGGAGGGCAGCTCGATCGTCTGCTCGGCGAGTGCGGCGAGTGCGGCGGCGGTCATCGTCGATCTCCTCGGTGCGGGAGGGGGACGGTCCGGCTCTGCCTGCCGGTCCCGATTTCGTGAAACGTCTCAATCGCTACACCGGACACTAGGACGTGTCGCCGGTCACGTCAACAGTGTCCCGCTCGAACGCCGGAACGCGCAGCTCGCCGGATCCCTTCACGGGTCGTAGCGGGACCATCCGCGCTGCATCGCGGCCGTTTCGGCCGCTCACCCGCGGCCTCGGAGCCCCGGCCCGTCGCGCACGGCGGCTTGCACGGGCGGGGTGCGCCGTGCCACAGTGGCGGCCGTCACGACCTGAAACGGTTCATTGACCTGGACGAGCCGGCGGGGCTCCCCGAACGCCCCACGACGGCACCCTCCCCAGGAAGGCAGCTGCGACCATGCGCATCGGAGCCAAGGAGACCAAGGGCTGGAAGGCGACGATCTCGGTCGCCATGTCCAACTACATCGAGGCGGGGTCGATCATCGCGATCGCCACCAGCCTGGGTCTGTGGCAGGACCGCTTCGGCATCAGCAACCTCGCCGTCGGGCTCCTGGCCGCGTTCTCGGCCAACGCCTTCGGTGCCGCCATCGGGGCGGCGATCGGCGGGCCGATGTGCGACCGGTACGGCCGCAAGTTCATCTACACCTACGACCTGGTCGTCTACATGGTCGGCGTGCTGCTGGCCGCGTTCGCCGTCGGCTTCTGGATGCTGCTGGTGGCGTTCGTGCTCACCGGCATCGCGGTGGGAGCCGGGGTGCCGGCCTCGTGGACCTACATCGCCGAGGAGGCGCCGCCCGGCCAGCGCGCCAAGCACGTGGGCACCGCGCAGCTGGCCTGGTCGATGGGCCCGGTGATCGGGTTCCTGCTGGCGGTCGCCCTCGGCCCGCTGGGCCTGCTGGGCAGCCGGATCATCTTCCTGCACCTGTTCGTCGTCGCCTTCGTCGTCTGGTACATCCGGCAGGGCCTGTCGGAGTCGGCGCTGTGGCAGCAGGAGCGCGACGCCGACTTCTCCGGGGGCACCGCCACCACGCCGCGCCGGGGGCTGGGCGAGCTGTTCTCCCGCTCGGTGAACGTGAAGGCGCTGCTGGTGCTCTTCGGCGTCTACGGCTTCTGGAACCTCGTCGCCGGCCAGGCCGGCATCTTCATGCCGCGGGTCTACGAGACCGCCGGCGTGGAGAGCGCCACCGAGCAGAACCTGCTGCAGGTGCTGGTCTGGACGTGCACCGTGCTGTCCACGTACTTCGGCTTCATGCGCTACGCCGACCGCGTGGACCAGCGGTTCTTCTACCTCTTCGGCGCCGTGCTCGGCATCGTCGGCTGGCTGTTCCTCGTCTACGGCGACGGTTCCCTGCCGGTGCTGCTGGGCTACGCGGTCTGCTGGGGCCTGGCCGCGGGCATCGGCGCGCAGGCGTTCTACGCGCTGTGGACCAGCGAGCTGTTCGCCACCCCGTACCGGGCCAGCGCGCAGGGGGTGCTGTTCTTCGCCGCCCGCATCGCGGTCGGCGGCCTGTCCTACTGGTTCCCCACGCTGCTGGCCGAGCAGGGCGTGCCCTTCGTCGGCACGCTGTGCATCGGGCTGCTGCTGGTGGCCCTGCTGGTCGGCACCATCTGGACGCCGCAGACCCGCGGCAAGTCGCTGCACGAGATCGAGGTGGAGCGCTACGGCGAGCCGGTCTCCGCCCGGGCGGCGGCCGAGGCCGCGGGCACCGGCGGACGGCGGCCCTGACCGCGCTCCGACCCGGGCGCCGCCGGTCCCGGCCGCGAGCGCCCGGGTCGGCGACACTACGGAGGACCCCGGCGGCGACGCCGGGCGAGAGGCGGGGAGAGGGCGGCTCGGTGGCCAGCATCAAGGACGTCGCGCGGCACGCGGGCGTGTCGGTCGGCACGGTGAGCAACGTGCTCAACCGGCCCGACCTGGTCGGACCGGCCACCCGCGACCGGGTCCGCGCGGCGATCGCCGAGCTGGGCTTCGTGCGCAACGAGTCGGCGCGGCACCTGCGCGCGGGCTCGAGCCGCACCGTGGGCCTGGTGGTGCTCGACATCGCCAACCCGTTCTTCACCGACGTCGCGCGCGGGGTCGAGGACGTCGTCAACGCCGCCGGGCTGGCGCTGATCCTGTGCAACTCCGACGACCGGCCGGACAAGGAGGCCGCGCACCTCGCGGTGCTCGCCGAGCAGCGGGTGCAGGGCGTGGTCATCACCCCGACCGCGGAGCTGACCCCCGACCTGGCGGCGCTGCGCGCCCGGGGGGTCCCGGTGGTGCTGCTCGACCGGCGCGCGCCCGGCCCCGACCAGTGCGCCGTCGCCGTCGACGACGTCCTCGGCGGACGGCTGGCCGCCGAGCACCTGCTCGAGCGCGGGCACCGCCGGATCGCCTTCGTCGGCGGGCACTCCGACCTGCCGCAGGTGCAGGAACGCCGCGCCGGCGTGGAGGCCGCGGTGGGCGAGGTGCCCGACGCCGAGCTGACCGTCCTCTCCCCCGAGGAGCTCACCGTGGCCGGCGGGCGCGACGCCGCCGGGCGGGTCATCGGCATCCCGGCGGCCCGGCGCCCCACGGCGGCGATCTGCGCCAACGACCTGCTCGCCCTCGGCGTGCTGCAGGAGATGGTGCGCCAGCGCGTGCGGGTGCCCGACGAGTTCGCCATCGTCGGCTACGACGACATCGACTTCGCGGCCGCGGCCGCCGTCCCGCTGACCTCGGTGCGCAAGCCGCGGCAGGAGCTCGGGCGGCGGGCGGCGCAGCTGCTGTTGGCCGAGACCCGGGAGGGTCACCACCACGAGCAGCCGGTGTTCGAGCCGGAGCTGGTGGTGCGGGAGTCGAGCATGGTCCGCCGGGACGTCGGTCGAGACGTCGGGCCCGACGGGGAGGAGACGCGATGAGGGTGGCGCTGTTCGCCACGTGCCTGGTGGACACGATGGTGCCGCAGGTGGCGCGGGCGACCGCGACGCTGCTGGAGCGGCTGGGCCACGAGGTCGTCGTCCCGCCGGGGCAGGCCTGCTGCGGGCAGATGCACGTCAACACCGGCTACCGGCGCGAGGCGGTGCCGATCGTGGCCAACCACGTGCGGGCGTTCGCGGGCGCTGCGGCCGTGGTGGCGCCGTCCGGGTCGTGCGTGGCCTCGATCCACCACCAGCAGGCGATGGTCCTGCGGCGGGCGGGCGAGTCCACGCTGGCCGCGGAGGCCGAAGCGCTCGCCGAGCGGACCTACGAGCTGTCGCAGTTCCTCGTCGACGTCCTGGGCGTCACCGACGTCGGCGCCTACTACCCGCACCGGGTCACCTACCACCCGACCTGCCACTCGCTGCGGCTGCTGCGGGTCGGCGACCGGCCGCTGCAGCTGCTGCGCGCCGTCCGCGGGCTGGAGCTCGTGGAGCTCCCCGGCGCCGACCAGTGCTGCGGCTTCGGCGGCACGTTCGCGGTGAAGAACGCCGACACCTCGACCGCGATGCTCACCGACAAGATGGCCAACGTGCTGTCCACCTCCGCCGAGGTCTGCACCGCGGGTGACGCGTCCTGCCTGATGCACATCGGCGGCGGGCTGTCCCGGCTGCGCTCGGGGACGCGGACGGTGCACCTGGCCGAGATCCTCGCCTCGACGGAGGACGCCGTGACCCCTGACCAGACCACCCGACCGGCGGTGCCGGCGTGACCGTCACCCAGCCGCCGATGCACGAGTCGGCTCCCCCGCCCGCGCCGACCTTCCTCGGCCTGCCGACGGCACCCCGGGGGGTGGGCCACCTGCGGGGCGAGCGGCCCTTCCCCGAGGCCGCCCGTGACGCGCTGCGCGACGGCCAGCTGCGGGCCAACCTCGGCCACGCGACCAGCACGATCCGCCGCAAGCGGGCCGCCGTCGTCGGCGAGGTGCCCGACTGGGAGGAGCTGCGCTCGGCCGGCAAGGCGCTCAAGGCCGCCACCATGGCCCGGCTCGACGAGCACCTGGAGGAGCTCGAGCGCCAGGTGACCGCGCGCGGCGGCACGGTGCACTGGGCCCGCGACGCCGCCGAGGCCAACGCGATCGTCACCCGGCTGGTGCAGGCCACCGGAGCCGACGAGGTGGTCAAGGTCAAGTCGATGGCCACCCAGGAGATCGGCCTCAACGAGGCGCTCGAGGCCGCCGGGATCACCGCGCACGAGACCGACCTCGCCGAGCTGATCGTGCAGCTCGGGGACGACGCCCCGTCGCACATCCTGGTCCCGGCGATCCACAAGAACCGGGCCGAGATCCGCGAGATCTTCCTGCGCACCATGCCGCAGTTCCAGGGCCCGGACGCCGACCGCGACCTGTCCGACGAGCCGCGCCGGCTGGCGATGGCCGCCCGGGCCCACCTCCGCGAGCGGTTCCTCCGCGCCCGGGTGGCGATCAGCGGCGCCAACTTCGCCGTCGCCGAGACCGGCACCCTGGCCGTGGTGGAGTCGGAGGGCAACGGCCGGATGTGCCTGACCCTGCCGCAGACCCTGATCACGGTGATGGGCATCGAGAAGCTGGTGCCGACCTGGCGCGACCTCGAGGTCTTCCTGCAGCTGCTCCCCCGCTCCTCCACCGGCGAGCGGATGAACCCCTACACCTCGCTGTGGGCCGGGGTCACCCCCGGCGACGGGCCGCAGGAGTTCCACCTGGTGCTGCTCGACAACGGCCGGACCGCGGTGCTCGCCGACGAGGTGGGCCGCGAGGCGCTGCACTGCATCCGCTGCTCGGCCTGCCTCAACGTCTGCCCGGTGTACGAGCGCACCGGCGGGCACGCCTACGGCTCGGTCTACCCCGGGCCCATCGGTGCGGTGCTCTCGCCGCAGCTGACCGGGGTCGAGGACAACGCCTCGCTGCCGTACGCGTCGTCGCTGTGCGGCGCCTGCTACGACGCCTGCCCCGTGGCGATCGACATCCCGTCGATCCTGGTGCACCTGCGCGCCGAGCACGTCGAGGCGCAGGAGAAGGTCACCCCCGAGGCGGCCGCCTTCCGCGCCCTGGCGACGGCGATGTCGCGGCCGCGGCTGTGGCGGCTGGCGCAGCGCGCCGCCGGGCTCGGCCGGTTGCTCTCCCGCGGCCGGCCGACGCTGCCCGCGGCCCTGCCGCCGCCGATCTCCGGGTGGACCCGCAGCCGCGACCTGCCGGCCCCGCCGCGGGAGACCTTCACCCAGCAGTGGGCGAGGGAGCACGGGGGCCGGTCGTGAGCGCGCGCGACGAGGTACTGGGCCGGATCCGCACCGCGCTGGGCGACCGGCGCGCCGTCCCGGAGGTGCACCGGCACTACCGGACCACCGACGACCGGCCGGCCGGGACGCTGCTCGACGTCCTCACCGAGCGGCTCGAGGACTACAAGGCCTCGGTGCTCCGCTGCGGCTCCGACGACGTCGCCGCGACCGTCGCCGCCGCGCTCGACGCGGGCGTGGGCGCCGGCTGGGCCCCGGCGGACGTCGTCGTCGCGCCCGGCGTGCCGCAGGCGTGGCGGCCGGCGGGCGTGTCCGAGGACGACGGCCGGACCGCCGTCGGGCTCGCCGCGTTCGCCGCCACCGTCACCGGGGTCGCCGTGGCCGTCGCGGAGACCGGGACCCTCGTCCTCGACGGCTCGCCGCTGTCCGGTCGCCGGGCGCTGTCGCTGCTGCCCGACTGCCTGGTCTGCGTGGTCGAGGCGGGCCAGGTCGTCGGCGGCGTGCCGGAGGCGCTGGCCCGGCTGGAGCCGACCGCGCCGCTGACGATGGTCAGCGGCCCCTCGGCGACCAGCGACATCGAGCTCAACCGGGTGGAGGGCGTGCACGGGCCCCGCACGCTGGTCGTCGTCCTCGTCGCCTGACCGCTCACCCCGCGCCGGGGTCGACCTCGCGGACCGCGCGCGGGGTCCACGCCGTCCCGCCCTCGGCGAGCTCCCGGATCCGCCGCGGCAGGTCGACCAGGTCGGCGCCCTTGAGCAGGTAGCCGACGGCCCCGAGGCGCCGGGCCCGGTGGAAGTTCACCAGGCTGAAGCAGCGGGCGAGGACGACGACGCGGGTGCCCGGGGCGACGTCGAGCAGCTCGCGGGCCGCCTGGAGCGGGTCGGTGCCGGGCAGCTCCGGGTCGACCAGCACGACGCGCGGGCGGGTGCGCAGACCGGACTCCAGGAGCTCGTCGCCGGTCTCGGCCTCCGCCACGACGGTGATGTCGTCGGTGTCGTCCAGGCAGTCGGTCAGGACACGGCGCAGCACCGGGTGCGCATCGGCGACCAGGACCGTGGTGACCGGGGTGCGCGGCGGGTCGCCGACGGGCGCCGCGGGCCGGATGAGCCTCGTCGTCACGTCTTGAGAGACGCCCGGGCGTGGCCGCCATGACGACGTGCAGGCCAGGCCCGCGTGCCCGCCGCGCCTCTCACCGCCCGTGGCGGCCAGGCGGTCCCCCTGTGACCGACCGGCCGCCCCGTGTGGCGGACGCCGGTGGATGCGTTGACCCCGCCCCGGAGCAGGAGTAGGAGGGTGCGGTTCCTCCCTGGCTGGTGGGCGAGACCACCCGCGGTCCCCGGAGGGCAGCATGCGGGTCCCGACACGGACACGGGGGGGTGCACCGGGCAGCGCGGCCGAGGACGCCGGCGCGCGGCTGGCGGCCGCCCACGCCCGCACGGCCGGGTGGTCCGGGCTGGTCCTCGCCGCGCTGCTCGTGGTGGCCCTGGTCCTGGTCCGCCGGATCCCCGGGCTGGCCGACCCCGACGACACCTACCGCGCGTTCTACGACGGCGGCGGGGCCGACACGCTCACCCTCGTCGGGTTGTACGTGGTGCCGTTCGCGGGGATCGCCTGCCTGTGGCACGCGATGGCCACCCGCACGGCCTTCCAGCTGCGCCGGCCGCGGTCGTGGGCCGAGATCCCGCACTGGCTGCACCTGGCCAGCGCGGTGCTCTTCGTCTGCATGCTCTTCGCCGGGACCGCGGCGGTCGGCGCGGTCGCGCTGCTGACCCGCTTCTCCGACGCCCCGCTCCCGGGGCCGGACGTCACGCGCGCGCTGTCGTCGGCCGGCTACGCGCTGGTGTTCGTCTACGGCGTGCGGGCCGCCGGCATGTACATGATCACCACCACCGGGCTGGCCACCGCGGCCGGGGTGCTGCCCCGGCCGCTGGCCGTCGTCAGCTACCTGCTGGCCGTCTTCCTGCTGGTCAGCGTCACCTTCCACCCCGCGATCCTGCTGGTGTTCCCGGCCTGGGTGCTGCTGGTCAGCACCGTGCTCCTGGTGCGCCGGCCGTCAGGAGGCTCCCCGTGACCGCCACCATCGCCCTCGACGAGGTCCCCGGCCCGCGGGGTGTGCCCGTGCTCGGCAACGTCCTCGACATCGACACGGCCAGCCCCTTCGAGAGCCTGATGAAGATGGCCGAGGAGTACGGGCCGCTCTACCGGTTGACCGTCCCCGGCGGCACGCGGCTGATCGTCTCGGGGCCGGAGCTGGTCGCGGAGGTCTGCGACGACGCGCGGTTCGACAAGCTGGTCGGCGGCGGGCTGGCCAACCTCAAGAAGGACGCGCTCGACAACGGGCTGTTCACCTCCGACACCGACGACCCGATGTGGCACCGGGCGCACGAGATCCTGATGAGCCCGTTCAGCCTCCAGGCGATGCGCGACTACCTGCCGAAGATGCTCGACGTCGCCGAGCAACTGGTGGAGAAGTGGTCGCGGCTCAACCCCGGGGAGGACGTCGACGTCCCGGCCGACATGACCCGGCTGACCCTCGACACCATCGCGCTGTGCGGCTTCGGCTATCGGTTCAACTCCTTCTACCGGGAGACCCCGCACCCGTTCGTCGACGCGATGATCCGCACCCTCGCCGAGTCGCAGGCCCGCGCCCGGCAGCTGCCGATCCAGACCCGGCTGAAGGTCCGGGCCCAGCGGCAGCTCGACGAGGACCAGGCGTTCATGAACGACCTGGTCGACCGGCTCATCGCCGAGCGGCGCGCGCAGGGGGACGCCGCGGACACCACCGACCTGCTCGGCCGGATGCTGACCGGCGTCGACAAGAACGGCGAGCGGCTGCCCGACCGCAACATCCGCGCGCAGTGCATCACCTTCCTCATCGCCGGGCACGAGACGACCTCGGGGCTGCTGTCGTTCGCGCTCTACTACCTGGTGGCCAACCCGCGGTTCCTGGAGCGGGCCCGGGCGGAGGTCGACACCGTGCTCGGCCGGACGCCGCAGCCGACGTTCGAGCAGGTGCAGCGGCTGCGCTACGTCCGGCAGGTGCTCGACGAGTCGCTGCGGCTGTGGCCGACCGCCCCGGGCTTCAGCCGGGCGCCGTTCGAGGACACCGTGATCGGCGGCCGCTACGCCGTCCCGGCGCACACCCCGATCACGGTGCTCTCCCCCGCATTGCACCGCGCCACCTCGGTGTGGGGTCCCGACGCCGCGCAGTTCGACCCCGACCACGTCGCCCCCGAGCGGCTGGCCGCGCTGCCGCCGCACGCCTACAAGCCCTTCGGCACCGGGCAGCGGGCCTGCATCGGCCGCCAGTTCGCGCTGCAGGAGGCCACGCTCGTGCTGGGCATGCTGCTGCAGCGGTTCGACCTCGTCGACGACCGCGGCTACCAGTTGCACACGAAGACCACGCTCACGATCAAGCCCGACGACTTCCACCTGCAGGTGCTGCCGCGGGCCGACGTCCCCCTCGGCATCCCGGTCCAGCGGACCGGCCCCGAGCCCGCCGCCCGGGCCGCCGCCCCGCAGGCCGAGCCGGTGCCGACGGTGGCGCGGCACGGCACGAAGCTGACCGTGCTGTTCGGCTCCAACCTGGGCACCGCGGAGTCGATCGCCACGCGGCTGGCCCAGGAGGGCACCGAGCGCGGCTTCGACGTGACGCTCGGGACCCTCGACGACCACGTCGACGACCTGCCCGCGGGCGGCGCCCTGCTCGTCGTCTGCTCCTCCTACAACGGGACGCCGCCGGACAACGCCGCGCAGTTCTGCCGCTGGATCGGCTCGGCGCCCCCCGATGCGGCCGCGGGCGTGACCTACACCGTCTTCGGCTGCGGCAACACCGAGTGGGCGAGCACCTACCAGGCCGTGCCGACCCTGCTGGACCGGGAGCTGGCCGCCCACGGCGCCGAGCGGGCGCACGACCGCGGCGAGGGCAACGCGGCCGGTGACCCCGACGCCGGGTACCGCGACTGGCACGGCGACCTGTGGGCGACGCTGGCCGAGGCGCTGGACCTGCCCGCCGAGGTCGCCGCGACGGCCCCCGCGGGGCCGCGGCTGTCGATCACCCTGACCAACCGGCAGCTCACCAACCCGGTGATCCTCTCCTACCGCGCGCGGCCGGCCCGGGTGCTGGCCAACCGCGAGCTGCTGACGGCCGGCCCGTACGGCACCCCGGGGAGGTCCACCCGGCACCTCGAGGTGGCGCTGCCCCAGGACCAGGGCTACCGCGCCGGCGACCACCTCGGCGTGCTGCCGCGCAACAGCATCGAGCTGCTGCGCCGGGTCATGGGCCACTTCGGCCTGGACGCCGGGCAGTACGTCACGATCATCCCGAACGCCGGGTCGCACACCCACCTGCCGATCGACGAGCCGGCGCCCGTGCTCGGGGTGCTCGGCAGCTGCGTCGAGCTGCAGGACGTCGCCACCCGCGACGACCTCGAGCTCCTCGCCCGGTACACCGACGACCCGCGGCAGCGGGCGGAGCTCGAGCAGCTGGCCGGGGACGACGAGCGGTACCGGGAGCGGGTCCACGCGCCCAACCGCTCGGTGATCGACCTGCTCGAGGAGTTCCCGGCGTGCGCGCTGCCGTTCGCGGAGTACCTCGACCTGCTGCCGCCGCTGCGCCCGCGGTACTACTCCATCTCCTCCTCGCCGCTGTCCTCCCCCGACGTCTGCAGCATCACGGTCGGGGTGCTGCAGGCCCCCGCCCGCTCCGGGGCCGGGACCTTCACCGGGGTCGCCTCGGGCCACCTGGCGCAGCTGCCCGAGAACGGGACGGTGTTCGCCTTCGTCCGGGAGCCCACGATCGCCTTCCGGCCGCCGGAGGACCCGGACGTGCCGATGGTGATGGTGGGTGCCGGCACGGGCCTCGCGCCGTTCCGCGGGTTCCTGCAGGAGCGCGCGGCGCAGCAGGACCAGGGCGTGCCGGTGGCCCGGTCCCTGCTGGTCTTCGGCTGCCGCGAGCCGGGCTCGGACCTGCTCTACGCCGACGAGCTGCTCGACTTCCAGCAGCGGGGGCTGGTCCGGGTGGAGAACGCCTTCTCCCGGCAGGACGGCCGCCCGTGCCGCTACGTGCAGGACGCGATCCTCGACTGCGCCGACGAGGTGTGGGAGCTGCTGCAGCAGGGCGCCGTCGTCCTGGTCTGCGGCAACGCCGCGACCATCGCCCCGGGGGTGCGGGCCGCGCTGGTGCGGGTCTTCCGCGAGCGCACCTCGACCGGCGAGGCCGACGCGCAGGCCTGGCTCACCGGGCTGCGCAGCGCCGACCGCCTGGTCGAGGACATCTGGGGTGGCTGACCGCGCGCCTCAGGAGCGGGCGTCGTCCTGCGCGTCGTCCCGCCGGCGGGCGTGCCGCACGTCGACCACGGCCAGCACGAGGGCGGCGCCCACCCCGGCCACGGCCACCGCGAGGCCGGCCGCGGCGGCCGACGCGTAGTCCTGCCCGGTCGCGGCGAGCACGACGTAGAACAGCCCCGGCAGCGCGGCGGTGCCGATCGCGGCACCGAACCGCTGCGCGGTCTGCAGCCCGCCGCCCGCGGCGCCGGCCATCCGCACCGGGACGTCGCGCAGCGTCATCGTCACGTTCGGGGAGATCACGCAGCCGCCGCCGATCCCGCCCAGCAGCAGCGCCGGCGCGGTGGCCCACCCGACCGCGGACGGCGGGACGGTCAGCAGGACGACGGCGACCGCGGCCAGCCCGGTCATCACCAGGACCAGCCCCAGCACCGTGATGGCGCGGCCGAACCGCTCGACCAGCTGGCCGGCGACCACCGCCGAGACCGCGGCGCCGAGGGCGAACGGCGTGACCGCCAGGCCCGACTGCAGCGGGGTGTAGTCCAGGCCGGTCTGGAAGAACAGCGCGAAGACCAGCCAGATGCCCCCTCCGCCGTCCATGCTGCGCCTCGCCCGCCCCCGTCGGCCGTTGATCATGGGGTCGTTGCCGCCGGCCACGCCGCTGCCGGCGTGTCCGGGCGCAACGACCCCATGATCAACAGGGCAGGGGCAGGGGCAGGGGCAGGGGCGGCGGCAGCGCCCCGGCCTCAGCCGCGCGGGACCTCCGCGAGCGGCAGCAGCACCTGGAAGCGGGTGTCCCCGGGCCGGGACTGCACCCGCAGGTCGCCGCCGTGCCGGGTGACGACGATGCGGTAGGAGACGTCCAGGCCCAGGCCGGTGCCCTGGCCCACCGGCTTGGTCGTGAAGAACGGCTCGAACACCCGGCGGCGGAGGTCCTCGGGGATGCCCGGGCCGGTGTCGGCGACCTCGACCAGGGCGCAGTCGCCGTCCCGGCCGGTGCGGAGGGTGAGCGTCCCCTCCCCCGCCATCGCATCGAGGGCGTTGACGACCAGGTTGGTCCACACCTGGTTGAGCTCGCCGGCGTAGGCGGGCACCAACGGCAGCGACCGGTCGTAGTCCTTCACGACGGTCACCCCCGGCGGGATCTTGGCGCTGAGCATCACCAGCGTGGCGTCCAGGCCCGCGTGCAGGTCGGTGGGCTGGTGCGGCGCGCGGTCCAGCTGGGAGTACTGCCGCGCCGCGTCCACCAGGGCGGAGATGCGGCCGGTGCTGTCGGTGATCTCGCCGATCAGCGTCTCGGTCTCCACCGTGTAGGCCAGCCAGCGCACGGCCGACTCCAGCGCGGCGGGCTCGACGGCGTCGGCCACCCGGTCGAGGTCCGCGGGCCCCAGCCCGGCGGGCACGAAGACGCCGGCCAGCTCCCAGGCCCCGCCGATCCCGTGCTCGTCGAACCAGTCGCCGAGCTCGTCCTCCCGGTCGGCGCGCTCCAGCGCGCCGAGCTCGGCGGCGCTGCCGACCCGCGCGACCAGCTCCTCCTGCAGGTCGGTCAGCGCGCGCAGCACCGCGGCGTCGAGCTTGCCGGTGGACAGCAGCGCCAGCTTGTGCCGCATGCCGGCGAAGCGCTCCCGCAGCGAGGCCGCCGCCCGGGACGCCGCCGCGGCCGGGTTGTTCAGCTCGTGGGTGAGGCCGGCACTGAGCTTGCCGAGGGCGAGCAGCCGCTCGCGCTGGCTGACCAGCTCGGCGATGTTGCGCTGGCCGAAGAACAGCCCCTCGAGCAGGTGCACCGCCATCGGGTACCAGCGCCGGAAGACCGCCTCGAACTCGGCGGCCGGCAGCGCGAGGAACCGGCAGTCGGTCACCGCCCGGACCGTCCCCGGGTAGGTCTGCGCGATCCGCTCCCCGATGTAGAACTGCACCGCGCCGGAGTACACGCCGCGCTGCGAGGTCCGGATCGTCTCGACCTCGCTGCCGCCGACGAACCGGACCATGGTCATCTCGCCGTCCAGCAGGACGTAGAAGCACGTCGCCGGCTCGCCCTCGACCGACACGTCGGAGCCGGCCGGGCACTCCACCACGTCACCGTGCTCGGCCACCCAGGCCAGCTGCTCGTCGTCGAGGTCGGCGAAGAGGAACAGCTCGCGCAGCTCCGCCGGGCCCAGCCGGCTCGCCGCGGTGGTCACTGGTCCTCCTCGCTGGCGCTCGTCGAACCCGTGCCCAGAGGTGCTCTGCCTCCGGATGACCTCGCGAGCTCGGTCATCTCTCCCCCAGGTACCGGTGCACCAGGGTCACGGCCATCGCGCCCTCTCCCACCGCCGAGGCGACCCGCTTGACCGAGTCGGCCCGGACGTCGCCGGCGACGAACACCCCCGGGAGGCTGGACTCCAGCAGGTACGGGTCGCGGTCGAGCGACCAGCCCGGCGGGCGGTGGCCGTCCTCCAGCAGCGCCGGCCCGGTCGGGATGAACCCGCGGTCGTCCCGGTGGACGACGCCGTCGAGCCAGCCGGTGCGCGGCGCGCCGCCGATGAACACGAACAGGTGGCTGGCCGGCAGCGTCTCGGTCCCGCCGCCGCGGGCGTCCTGGACGGTGATCGCCTCCAGGTGCCCGTCGCCGTGCGCGGCGGCGACGGTGGTGCAGGTCCGCACCGAGATCCCCGGGATCCCGGCCACCTGCTCGATGAGGTAGGCCGACATCGACGCCTCCAGCGACGGCCCGCGCACCAGCAGGCACACCGACTTCGCGTACCGGGAGAAGAACACCGCGGCCTGGCCGGCGGAGTTGGCGCCGCCGACGACGAACACGTCCCGGTCGGCGCACTCGGCGGCCTCGGTCATCGCCGACCCGTAGTAGACGCCCCGGCCGGTGAGGTCGTCGACGCCGGCGACGCCCAGGCTGCGGTAGGAGACGCCGGTGGCCAGGACGACGGCGTGCGCGGCCACGGCGCGGCCGTCGTCGAGCCGCAGCACCCGCTTGGGGCCGTGCGCCTCCAGCGAGACCACGTCGCGGGCCAGCAGCAGCTCGGCGCCGAACTTCACCGCCTGCCGGCGCGCCCGGTCGGCCAGCTGACCGCCGGAGACGCCGTCGGGGAAGCCCAGGTAGTTCTCGATCCGGCTGCTCTGCCCGGCCTGCCCGCCGGTCGCCTCCCGCTCGACCAGGACCGTGCGCAGCCCCTCGGAGGCGCCGTAGACCGCCGCGCCGAGACCGGCCGGCCCGCCGCCGACGACGATCAGGTCGTAGAAGTCCTCGCGCGGCTCGGTGTCCAGGCCGGCGACGCCGGCCAGCTCGGCCTCGCTGGGATGCCGCAGCACCCGTGCGTCGGGGGTCACCACCACCGGGACGTCGTCCGCCCCGGCCCCGGCGGCGGACAGGATCCGCTGCCCCTCGGGCTCGTCGGCGCTGTACCAGCGGTAGGGCACCGCGTTGCGGGCCAGGAAGTCCCGCGCCCGGAAGGACGGCGCCGACCAGCGGTGGCCGACCAGCTTGACGCCCTCGAACCCCGCGTCGGGAGCGGCCCGCCAGGCGTCGATCATGCCGTCGACCACCGGGTAGAGCTTCTCCTCGGGCGGGTCCCACGGCTTGAGCAGGTAGGCGTCGACGTCGACGAGGTTGATCGCGGAGATCGCGGCGTCGGTGTCGGCGTAGGCGGTGAGCAGGGCCCGGCGGGCGCGGGGGAACAGGTCCATGGCCCGCTCGAGGAACTCGATGCCGTTCATGCCGGGCATCCGGTAGTCGGCCAGCAGCACCGCCACCGGGTCGCCGCGCAGCTTCAGCTCGCGCAGCGCCTCCAGGGCCTCGTCGCCCGAGCCCGCGCGGAGCACCCGGTAATCCTCGCCGTACCGGCGTCTCAGGTCGCGGGCGACGGCGCGGGAGACCCCCGGGTCGTCGTCCACGCTGAGCAGGACCGGTCTGGCCATGACGCCCTCCTGTCCGTCGCTCCCCGGCGCACGCGAGAGTCGGGTGGGGGGAGCGGGTGCGGTTCGGCGCCGGCGAGACGACGTCGGTCGCCGGAGCTGCCGCGGGCCACGCTAGTCCGCACCCGCGCCCTCGGGACACCCGTTTCGGGTACGGGGCGTCCTACGGTGGACGCCCGCCGCCGGACGAGGAGGACGCCGCCATGACCGCAGGGATCGACCCGTCGGTGCCGCCCAGCGGCACCGGCTGCGTGGAGTGCGACGCCACCGGCGGCTGGTGGTTCCACCTGCGCCGGTGCGCGCAGTGCGGTCACGTCGGCTGCTGCGACTCCTCGCCGTCCCGCCACGCCCGGGAGCACGCGGCCACCACCGGGCACCCCGTCGTGCGCAGCTTCGAGCCCGGCGAGGGCTGGTTCTGGGACTTCCCCTCCGAGCGGCAGGTGACCGGTCCGGAGCTGGCCCCGCCCCTCGCCCACCCCGCCGACCAGCCCGCGCCCGGGCCGCGCGGCCGGGTGCCCGCCGACTGGCGGTCCCGCCTGAACTGAGGGCGCGGCGCGCCGGGCGCGACGCGCCGGGGTTCCGCTCGTTCCCGTTCCGCGCACGGCCGTCCCGTGCGCCCGCCGGCCCTACCCTCGAGGTGTCGGGCGTCTCCCCGCGCCCACGTCGTCGGAGGCACCGGTGACCGAGCCCCAGCAGCTGTCCGCCCGCTCCGCCGCCCCTGCGCCGCGCAGCCGGGACCCGCTCCCCCCGCCCACCGTCACGCACGACGGGACGACCCGGCCGCTGTCGGTGCCCGAGGACGCCGGCGCCCCGGGCGCGGCCGACACCGAGCCGGCCGTCCTCGGCTTCCCCGTCGAGCCGCCCGAGGACGCCGGCCCCGAGACCCCCGGCGCCGAGACCGTCGGCACCGGGACCGTCGACGCCGGGGCGGCGGCCGGCGGGTGGTCCGGAGCCGCGGTCGCCGAACCCCCCACGGGGGCCACCGTCGCCGAGCACCGGCTGGTCGTGCTGCGCCGCGCCGACCGGGTCGCCGGGGCCGCGCTGGTGCTGGCCGGTGTCGCCGCGGGCCTGGGCATCTGGCTGCCCTGGGGGCAGGACGTGGGGACCACCGGCCTGGTGCGGGTCGTCGAGGGCGTGCGCACGCTCGGCTCCGGCGTCGCCGAACTGGCCGGCAGCGACGCGTGGCCGGCGCTGGTGGTGGCGGTGGGCGGCGGCGTCCTGTTCCTGCTGGGCCTGGTCCTGTTCCGCCGCGCGCGCACCCACCGCGTCGTGGGCGTGCTGGCCCTGCTCGTCGCGGAGGCCGTGACCGTCGCCGTCCTCGTGGCGCTGGCCGCCGCCGGGTGGGACCCCGCCCGGCTGGGCGCGGGCGCGTGGTGCGCCGTCGCCGCCGCGGTGCTGGGTCTGTTCGGGGCGCTCAAGGCGACGCTGACCGCGCCGAGCGTGACGGTCTCCCCCGGCTGACCCGCCGGCCGGTCAGCCGCCGACGGCCTCCCAGGCGCGGCGGCGCTCGCCGTCGGGGTCGGCGACCACCCGCGGGACCGCGTCGAACAGCGCCGCGCAACGGGCGGCCGGCTCGTACGGCGGCCACTGCTCGAGGACGCCGGCGGCCGGCGTCCCGCCGCGCACGACCGACAGCACCGAGTCGTGCAGCGCCGCGGTGACCGCGCGGTCGGCCGGGCTCATGTCCCCGGCCGGGCGGGCCAGCAGCGGCCGCTCGACGAACCGCGGCGGGTGCGCCCACAGACAGGCGTTGTCCGCGCCGTGCGTGGGGCCGAGCCGGTCGAACGGCGGCAGGGACGGCGCGGCGTCGAAGCGGCTCAGCCAGGCGCGGCCGCCGGCCGCCGCCTGGGCCTGCGCCAGCCGGACCGCCGGGCGCACCCACATCTCGTCGGTGAGCAGCGCCTGCAGCGGGTCCTCCCCCGGCCGCGCCGTCCGCCGGTACACGTCCAGCAGGGCGTCGAACGCCGGGTCGCCGACGTGCGAGCGCGCCACCGCGGCGGCGTCGTCCGAGCCGCCCTGGAGCATCACGGTCATCTCGTCGCGGCAGGAGGCCAGCCACAGCGGGGTCCCCCGCAGGTCGCCGCGGGCGACGACGTCCAGCGGGCTCTCCGGCAGGACGACGCCGTCGCGGACGGGGCCGAAGAGCACGCCGCCGAGGTACTCCCGCCGGCTGCCCGCGGCCGCCCCCCGGGCCGCCGACAGCACGGCCTCGACCGGCAGGTCGCGCAGCCGCGCGAGGTCGGTGCGGGGCACCCCGAGCCGGGCCAGCACCCGGCCGGCGACGTCGGCGCTCTCGGCCGGCTCCTGGGGGAACCCGCCGATGGAGAAGGCGATCGCGGCGCGGGCGCGGCGCCCGGCCGGCGTGGCGAGCAGCGCGCACACCAGGCTCGCCCCGGCCGACTGGCCCACGAGCGTGAGCCGCTCGGGGTCCCCGCCGAAGGCCGACACCTCCCGCTGCACCCAGTCCAGGGCGGCGAGCAGGTCGGTCATCGCCGGGCTGGGCTCGGGGTCGTCGGCGGTGCCCAGCTGCAGGAAGCCGAGCGGGCCGAGCCGGTAGGAGACCGCGACGACGACCGCCGGCCCGGCCGCGGCCAGCACCGACCCGTCGTAGTCGGCGGCGGCGCCGGTCTGGAAGGCGCCGCCGTGGACCCAGAACAGCACCGGCAGCGGGCCGTCGGCGCCGTCGGGTGCGTACACGTCGAGGGTCAGGCACTCCTCGACGCCGACGAGCGTCCCGTTCGGCAGGTACTGGACGCCGACCGGGCCGGGTGCCGTGGCGTCCCGGGGCGCGCGCCACGGCGGGACCGGGGCGGCCGGGCCGAATCGCTCGGCGCGGGCGTACGGGACGCCCCGCCAGCTGCGGACGCCGTCGGCCGACCGCCCGGCGACGGGCCCGGTCGTGGTCTCGACGAGGACGGACATGCAGACCTCCGGGGAACAGGCCTGCGGGCCCCGGCCGGAGAGCCGGGGCCCGCAGGTCGGTGGCCCCGCTGCAGGGTCCCGCCCCGAGCGCGCGAGGGGTGGGGGCAGCGGGGTCCTCTCTCAGGCGCCGACGAGGGCGCGGTCGCGCGGGGTGGCGTCCTTGGAGCCGAGCTGCTCCAGCGGCACGTGCGCGCTCTCCCGGGCGGTGAGGGCGCACAGGCCGGCGACGACGGCGGCAGCGGCGGTCAGCACGGCCACCGGCACCCAGCCGCTCGGGCCGTCACCGACGATCGCGGCCGCGATGAGCGGCGAGAAGCCGCCGAGGGCGAAGCCGATCTGCGTGCCGATCGCCGTGCCGGAGTACCGGACCCGGGTGTCGAACATCTCGCCGTAGAAGGAGGGCCAGATGCCGTTGGCCGCCGAGTAGGTGACGCCGGAGATGAGGATGCCGAACACGAAGACCAGCGCGACGTTCCCGTTCTGCACCGCCCACAGGAAGGGGAAGATCGCCACGGCCGAGCCCAGGGCGCCGAAGACGAACACCGGACGGCGGCCGATCCGGTCCGACAGCCGGGCCCACAGCACCAGCGTGCCCAGCGCGATGGCGTTGGCCACGACGATCATCCACAGCAGGGTCGACCGCTCCATGCCGATGGCCTCGCTGGTGCCCTGCGCGAGCGCCCAGGTGCCCACGATCGTGCTGACCACCGAGACCAGCGCGCACAGCACGACCCGCAGCACCGAGGCCCAGTGGTCGCGGAACAGGACGGCGACGGGCAGCTTGGCGACCTCGTGCTCCTCGCTGGCCCGCTCGAACTCCGGCGTCTCGGGCAGCGACCGGCGCACCCAGTAGCCGACGGCGACGACGGCCGCGGACAGGAAGAACGGGATCCGCCAGCCCCAGCTGAGGAACTGGTCCTCGGGCAGCAGCGCGAAGGGGATGAAGACCAGGTTGGCCAGGATCAGGCCGGCCTGCGTGCCGACGAGGGTGAAGCTGGTGAAGAACCCGCGCTTGCCCTCGGGCGAGTGCTCCAGCGTCATCGAGTTGGCGCCGGCCTGCTCACCGGCGGCCGACAGCCCCTGCAGGATCCGCATCAGGACCAGCAGGATCGGGGCGGCCACGCCGATCGCGCCGTACGAGGGCAGCGCGCCGATGAGGAAGGTCGAGGCGCCCATCAGCAGCAGGGTCAGCACCAGCATCTTCTTGCGGCCGACCTTGTCGCCGAAGTGGCCGATGACGACGGCGCCCAGCGGCCGGGCGACGTAGGCGACGCCGAAGGTGGCCAGCGACAGCAGGATCCCGGTGCTCGGGTTGCTCTCGGGGAAGAACACCTGCGGGAAGACCAGCCCGGCGGCCGCCCCGTAGATGAAGAAGTCGTAGTACTCGAGCATGCTGCCGACGAAGCTGGCGACGGCGGCCTTGCGGGGCGTGTGCTCGTGCGTGGTCCCACCGGGTGGTGTGGTCGTGCTCATGTCGGTCTCCTGAGGAGGCGCGGCGGCAGCGATCTCGTCGTGCCGGAGGGCGTCCGGGACGTACCCGGGATGGTCGGCGGTGCGGTGCTGCGGGCGGCGGCCGGGATCCCCGGCTCCCCGTGCCGCCCTGGGCCCTGGGTGCGGGGCCGGTGCGGTGCTCCCAGCGGCTTATGTACCAACTGGTTACGTACCAGATGGTGAGGTGACCGCCGTCACCGTGTCAAGCCGCCGGGGCCAGTTCGTCCGGCGGCGACGGGGAGGCGCAGGTCAGCGGGCGGTCAGCCAGTCCACGACGAGATCGCCGAGCAGCCGGCGCTGGTGGTCGCGGCGGGCCGGGTCGAGCATGTCGCGGCCGAAGATGGCGCCGAAGGTGTGCCGGTTGGCGGTGCGGAAGACGCAGTAGGCGCTGATCACCTGGTGCACGTCGAGCGCGTCGACGTCGTCCCGGAACAGCCCGGCGTCCCAGCCCCGCTCGAGGATCCGGCCGAGGACGTCGAGGGCGGGGTTGGCCAGCGTGGAGAGCACCTCGGAGCGGGCGATGTGCTCGGCCCGGTGGATGTTCTCGATGCTGACCAGCCGGATGAAGTCCGGGTGCGCCTCGTGGTGGTCGAAGGTCAGGCCGGCGAGCTCCCGGATGGCCTCCACCGGGTCGAGGTGCTCCACGTCGAGCTGCTGCTCAACGCCGCGGATGCGGCTGTAGGCCTGCTCGAGGACGGCGACGTAGAGCTGCTCCTTGCCGCCGAAGTAGTAGTAGATCATCCGCTTGGTGGTGCTCAGCTTGTCGGCGATCTCGTTGATGCGGGCGCCGGCGTAGCCGCGGTCGGCGAACTCGGCCGTGGCGACGGCGAGGATCTCCGCCCGGGTCCGGTCGGCGTCCCGCGTGCGCTCGGGTGCGCTCCCCGGGCCGGAGAGGGGCTCGTCCTCCGAGTACTGCGCAGCCACTCCGGACCCCTCCCGCTCCGACGACCCGTTCCGTCCCCGGAAGCCTAGGTGCCGCCTCCGGCGGCCTCGCCGCGGTGCCGTGGCCCGGATCACGGCAGGGGCTGGCGGGCGGCCGCCGGATGTGGTCCCCTGTAACAACTCACCAGCTGGTACATAGGCAGGAGACGGTCCATGACCTCCGGCGCGCAGAGCTTCCTGGTCGGTCTGGTCGGCAGCGGCATCGGCCCCTCGCTGACCCCTCCGCTGCACGAGCGGGAGGCCGACGAGCTCGGCATCCGCTACCTCTACCGGCGGCTGGACCTCGACGTCCTGGAGCGGCCGGCCACCGCCATCGGCGAGATCCTGGCCGCCGCCCGGCTGGCCGGCTACGACGGCCTGAACGTGACCCACCCCTGCAAGCAGCTGGTGCTGCCGCACCTCGACGAGCTCTCGCCCGACGCCGAGGCGCTGGGCGCGGTCAACACCGTCGTCCTCCGCGACGGCCGGGCGGTCGGGCACAACACCGACTGGTCCGGCTTCGCCCGCGCCTTCGACCGCGGGCTGCCCGAGGCCGCGCTGGACCGCGTGGTGCTGCTGGGCGCCGGCGGGGCGGGGGCGGCGGTCGCGCACGCGCTGCTCACCCTGGGCACCCGCCGGCTGACCGTCGCCGACGTCGACCCGCAGCGCGCTGTGGAGCTGGCCGGCGCGCTGCGCGAGCGGTTCGGCGACGCCCGCGCCACCGGCGGCGACCTCGCCACCCTCGAGGGAGCGCTGCGCGACGCGGACGGGCTGGTGCACGCCACCCCGACCGGCATGGCCGCCCACCCGGGCCTGCCGGTGGACGCCGGCCTGCTGCGCCCCGGGCTGTGGGTCGCCGACATCGTCTACCGCCCGCTGGAGACGCAGCTGGTGCGCACCGCCCGCGAGCTCGGCTGCCGGGTGCTCGACGGCGGCGGCATGGCCGTCTTCCAGGCCGTCGACGCGTTCCGGCTGTTCACCGGCGTCGAGCCCGACGCCGAGCGGATGCTGGCGCACTTCACCTCGCTGGTCTCCGGGCCCGATGTCCGCATCCGCTGAGCGCCCGCGGCGGGCCATCGCGACCGTCTGCCTCTCCGGCACCCTGGAGGACAAGCTCACCGCGGCCGCGGCCGCCGGGTTCGACGGCGTCGAGGTCTTCGAGCCCGACCTGGTCGCCTCGCCGTGGTCCCCGGCGGAGCTGGCCGCGCGCTGCGCCGACCTGGGCCTGTCGATCGACCTGTACCAGCCCTTCCGGGACCTGGACTCCGCCGACCCCGACCGCTTCGCCCGCAACCTGCGGCGGTTCGACCGCAAGCTCGATGTGATGGCCGCCCTCGGCGTGGACACCGTGCTGGTCTGCTCCTCGGTGGCCCCGGACGCCGTCGCCGACCCCGACGCGCTCGCCGAGCAGCTGGCCGCCGCCGCGGCGCGCGCCGGGGAGCGCGGCGCACGCATCGCCTACGAGGCCCTGGCCTGGGGCACGCACGTGTCGACGTGGGAGGCGTCGTGGGACGCCGTCCGCCGGGCCGACTCCCCCGCCCTCGGGCTGTGCCTGGACAGCTTCCACGTCCTCTCCCGCGGCGGGGACCCGGCCGGCTTCCTCGACGTGCCCGGCGAGAAGCTGTTCTTCCTCCAGCTCGCCGACGCCCCGCAGCTGCGGATGGACGTCCTGCAGTGGAGCCGCCATCACCGGCTCTTCCCCGGTCAGGGTGCCTTCGACCTGCCGGAGTTCCTCGGCTGCGTGCTCGCCGCCGGCTACACCGGGCCGCTGTCGCTGGAGGTCTTCAACGACGTCTACCGGCAGGCGGACCCTGGCCGGACGGCGGTCGACGCCATGCGCTCGCTGCAGTGGCTGGAGGAGGCGCTCGCGCTGCGCTCCCCCGACGCCGGGCTGCCCACCCCGCCGCCGGCGCCGGCGCTGTCGGGCTGGTCGTTCACCGAGCTCGCCGTCGACGGCGTCTCCGGGCCGCAGGTGGCGGCGGTGCTCGGCACGCTCGGGTTCACCCACACCGGGCAGCACCGCTCCAAGCCGGTCCAGCTGTGGGAGCAGGGGCAGGCGCGGGTGCTGCTCAACGCCTCCGTCGTCCGCCCGTCGGCCACCGGCGTCGCCTCCGTCGCGGCGCTCGGCCTGGAGAGCGCCGACCCCGGCCGCTCCGCGGCGCGGGCCGAGGCGATGAGCGCGCCGGTGCTGCCCCGCACACGGGGGGCGGCGGAGGCCGAGCTGTCCGCGGTCGCCGCGCCCGACGGCACGCAGGTGTTCTTCACCCGCACCGGACCCGACGGCTGGCCGGCCGACTTCCTGCCCACCGGCGCGACCGCCGGCCCCGGCGCCGGCCTGACCCGGGTCGACCACGTCGGGCTCACCCAGCCCTTCGACGCGTTCGACGAGGCCGGGCTGTTCTACCGGGCGGTGCTCGGGCTGGAGCCGCAGGAGGTGACCGAGCTGGCCGCCCCCTTCGGCCTGGTGCGCACCCGGGCGGTCACCGGGCCGGACCGGGCGGTGCGGCTGGCGCTGTCGGTCTCGGCGCTGCGGCGCGGCGGGTGGGCGCCCGGCGTCCCGGAGCCGCAGTACGTCGCCTTCGCCACCGACGACATCGTCGCCACCGCGCGGGCGCTGCGGGAGGGCGGCGCGCCGCTGCTGCCGGTGCCGGCCAACTACGCCGACGACGTCGAGGCGCGGCTCGACCTGCCCGGCGACCTGCTGGCGGCGGTCCGCGAGCACGGCCTGTTCTACGAGGAGGACGCGCACGGCGGCTACCTGCACCTGGCCACCGAGGTGCTCGGCGACCGCGTGTTCGTCGAGGTGGTGCAGCGGCTGGGCGGCTACGACGGCTACGGCAGCGCCGACGCGCCGGTCCGGATGGCGGCGCACCGCCGGCTGCGGCAGGCCGCCGTCCTCCCCCGGTAGCGGGCGCGGCACCCCGCTACCGGCGGCGGGTCTCCGGGAACAGCAGGTCGACGAAGCGCTGCGCGGTCGGCTGCGGCTCGTGGTTGGCCAGCCCGGGGCGCTCGTTGGCCTCGATGAACACGTGCTCGGGCCCGTCGAGGTCCGGCACCATGAAGTCCAGGCCCGTGACCGGGATGCCGATGGCCCGGCTGGCCCGGACGGCGGCCTGCGCGATCTCCGGGTGCAGCCGCGCGGTCACGTCCTCGATCGTCCCGCCGGTGTGCAGGTTCGCCGTCCGGCGCACGCGGATCCGCTCCCCCGCGGGCGGGACGTCGTCCATCGCGTACCCGGCGGCGGCCACCACCTCGGCGGTGACCTCGTCGAGCGGGATCCGCGACTCGCCGCCGGTGGCCCGTTCCCGCCGGCGGCTGGTCTCGCGGACCAGCGCCGTGACGTCGTGCCGCCCGTCGCCCACGACCTCGGCCGGACGGCGGACGGCGGCGGCGACCACCTCGTGGTCGATGACGACCACCCGCAGGTCCTCGCCCGGCACGCACTCCTCGACGAGCACGTCGGGGCAGTGCCGCAGGGCCAGGTCGACCGCCCGCTGCAGCCCGGCCCGGTCGGTCACGCCGACGGTGATGCCCTTGCCCTGCTCACCGCGCGCCGGTTTGACGACCACCTCGCCGACCTCGCCGAGCAGCGCGAGCGCGGCGGTCAGGTCCCCGCCGGTCACCTCGGCGCCGCGGGCCACCCGGACGCCGGCGCCCTGCAGGATCCGGCGGGTCACCCGCTTGTCGTCGCAGCGGCTCATCGCCACCGCCGTCGTCAGCTCCGACAGGCTCTCGCGGGTCAGCAGGCTCCGGCCCCCGAGGGACAGCCGCAGCTCGCCGAAGGCGGCGTCGGTGACCTCCACGCGGATGCCGCGGCGCAGTGCCTCGTCGGCCACGATGCGGGCGTAGGGGTTGAGGTCGTCGAGGCCGGGCGGGCCGGCCACGAACAGCGGCGCGTTGATCGAGTTCTTCCGCTTGACGGCGACCGCCGACACCGGACGGAACCCGAGCTTGCGGTAGAGCGCGATGGCCCCGTCGTTGTCGTGCAGGACCGACAGGTCCAGGTAGGCCCGGCCGCGGGCGAGGTGGCGCTCGGCGAGCACCCGCACCAGCGCCTCGCCCGTTCCCGGTGGCGCGTTGCGCGGGTCCACCGCCAGGCACCACAGGCTGCTGCCGCCCTCCGGGTCGCCGAAGGCCAGGACGTGGTCCACCCCCGTCACCGTGCCGATCACCTGCCCGGTCCGGCGGTCCTCGGCGACCAGGTAGGTGATCGTGCGGCCGTGCAGGTTCCGCCACGTCGTCGCCCGGTCGCCGGTGACCATGCCGGTGGTGCGGTGGATGCGCTCCATCTCGGTGACGTCGCCGGGGCAGGTCACCGTGCGGACGAACACCGCGTCGATGAGGTCACGGCGGGGGCGGTAGCGGTGCAGGTCCAGCCGGAGCGTGTAGCTCGGGTCGACGAACAGCTCGTCCGGGGCCAGCCCGACGAGCACCTGCGGGTCCCGCGGGTAGAGGCAGATGTCCCGGCGACCGGGGCTCTCGTGACGCAGCACGTCGACGATGCCGTGCAGGTCGGCGAACGTCTGACCGAACACCAGTCGCCCCCAGCCCAGGTCGAGGGCGACGCCGGGGTGCACGCCGCGCAGCTGGTGCTCCGACGGCGGTCGCCAGGGGTGGCCGGTGAGCGGCGCCGGGGCCACGCCGGACGGACGGCGGCGCACCTCGGGGCGCGTCACCACGGGACACGCCCGGGGGCCGGGAGGGGCAGGTCGGGGACCCGCGTGCTGACGCGCATGGGGAGCCATCCCTGGGGAGACGGGTCCGCACCCTCGGGACGCGGACCGCCGGATGCGCCGCGCGGCGTTCCCGCGCGAGCAGTCCTCCGAGTCCACGGCGAGTTTCTGCACCGGGCCGGGCCGAGGGGGCGTGCCCCGGCCGGCCTCCTCCGAAACACGCCCGTAACAGAAGGGGCTCCGCCCGGGTGTCGCCGGCGCCGGGGTGGGGCCATGATGGGGGCGCCCGGAGCCCCCTGGGCTCATCCGCCGCGGCCGGCGGCCTCCTGCAGGGACGCATCCATGAGCTCTCGCCCTCGCACCCCCCGTCCGGGACCGACCCCGTGACCGCCATCGCGCCGCGGCCGATCGTCAGCCGCCCGAGCGCCGCGCCGCAGGCGGCGAAGGGCTCCCGGCTGTCGAACCTGCTGCGCACCACCGACCACAAGACGATCGGCCTGATGTACCTGGTCACGTCGTTCGTGTGGTTCATCGTCGGCGGCTTCATGGCGATGCTCATCCGGGCCGAGCTGGCCCGGCCGGGGCTGCAGTTCCTCTCGCCCGAGCAGTACAACCAGCTGTTCACCATGCACGGCACGGTGATGCTGCTGTTCTTCGCGACGCCGCTGTTCTTCGCGTTCGGCAACCTGATCATGCCGCTGCAGATCGGCGCGCCGGACGTCGCCTTCCCGCGGCTGAACGCCTTCTCGTACTGGCTGTTCCTCTTCGGCAGCACCATCGCCGTCGCGGGGTTCATCGCACCCGGCGGGGCGGCCGACTTCGGCTGGTTCGCCTACACGCCGCTGTCCGACGCCACCAACTCGCCCGGCGCAGGGCCGAACCTGTGGATCGCCGGCCTGGCCGTCTCGGGTCTGGGCACGATCCTCGGCGGGGTCAACTTCGCCACGACGATCGTCTGCCTGCGGGCGCCGGGCATGACCATGTTCCGGATGCCGATCTTCACCTGGAACACGCTGGTCACCAGCCTGCTCGTGCTGGTCGCCTTCCCGATCCTCACCGCCGCGCTGATGGCCCTGCTGGCCGACCGCCAGCTGGGTGCGCAGGTGTACGTCGAGGAGAACGGGGGCGCCATGCTCTGGCAGCACCTGTTCTGGTTCTTCGGCCACCCCGAGGTCTACATCATCGCGCTGCCGTTCTTCGGCATCGTCACCGAGATCATCCCGGTGTTCGCCCGCAAGCCGCTGTTCGGCTACAAGGGCATGGTCTTCGCGACCCTGGCGATCGGCTTCCTGTCGCTCACCGTCTGGGCGCACCACATGTACGCCACCGGCGCGGTGCTGCTGCCCTTCTTCGCCTTCCTGACCTACCTGATCGCCGTGCCCACCGGGATCAAGTTCTTCAACTGGATCGGCACCATGTGGCGGGGCCAGCTGACCTTCGAGACGCCGATGCTGTGGTCGATGGGCTTCCTGGTCACCTTCCTGCTCGGCGGGCTGACCGGTGTGCTGCTCGCGTCGCCGCCGCTGGACTGGCACGTCTCCGACAGCTACTTCGTCGTCGCGCACTTCCACTACGTCGTCTTCGGGACCGTCGTCTTCGCGGCCAACGCCGGCATCGCCTTCTGGTTCCCGAAGATGTGCGGCCGGATGATGGACGAGCGGCTGGGGAAGCTGCAGTTCTGGATGACGTTGATCGGCTTCTGGGGCACGTTCCTGGTGCAGCACTGGCTGGGTGACGAGGGCATGCCGCGCCGGTACGTCAACTACCTGCCCTCCGACGGGTTCACCACGCTGAACACGGTCTCGACGATCTTCTCGTTCGTGCTGGGTGCCTCGGTCATCCCGTTCCTCTACAACGTCTTCAAGTCCTGGCGGTACGGGCCGCTGGCGCTGCGCGACGACCCCTGGGGCCACGGCAACTCGCTGGAGTGGGCGACCTCCTCGCCCCCGCCGCGGCACAACTTCACCGAGATCCCGAGGATCCGCTCCGAGCGGCCGGCGTTCGAGGCGCACTACCCGCACCTCGTCGAGCGCCTGGAGCGGGAGAAGCACGTGGGCAGCCGGCACGAGCCCTACGCGGGGGTCAGCGAGGTGGGCCTCACCGGCGGCGGGCGCCAGGGTTCCCGGGACCCCGACCCGACCTGAGCCGGCGCCGTGACCTCGGCACGGAGGGCGGGGCGTCCCGCGTCCGGAGCGGCTCGCCCCTGGCCGGAGCGGCCCGCCCCCCGGCCGGAGCGGCCCGCCCCCCGGCCGGAGCGGGAGCACCCGGCGGTCGGGCCGCCCGGCGGAACCGACCCGGGCCGTCAGCCCCGCAGGTGGGTGTCGAGGAAGCGCAGCATGCGGGCCCAGGCGTCCTCGGCCGACGGGTGGTGGTAGCCGAACCCCGCGATCCGCTCGAGGACGGCGAACGGGCCCACGTTGTGCCGGTTGAGGAACGAGTGCCCGGCGTCGGGGTACTCGTGGACGTCGTGCGGGACGCCGTGCCGGGTGAGGACCCCCTCGAGCCGCTCGGCCGCTCCGCGCAGCGCCCGGTCACGCCGGCCGAAGCTGGCCACGACCGGGCAGGCACCGGCGAGCACCTCCTCGGCGTCCTTCGGAAGCAGCCCGTAGTTGGGTGCTGAGACGTCGAAGCCGCGGGTGGCTGCCAGCAGCGCGAACCCGCCGCCCATGCAGAAGCCGACGATCCCCACCCGGCCGGTGCCGTCGGGCCGGTCGGCCAGCCACCGGCGGGTGGTCTCCAGGTCGCCGAAGGCCGGGCCGTCCTGCCGGAGCAGGTCCCCGAACGTGCGCTTGAGACAGCGCAGCCCGCCGGCGGTGAACAGGTCCGGGGCGACGGCGAGGTACCCGGCGGCGGCGAGCCGGTCGGTGTGCGCCCGGACGTCGTCGGTGAGCCCGAACGCCTCGTGCACGACCACGACCCCGGGCCACGGACCGTCCCCGACCGGCGGCACGGCCAGGTGGGCCCGCAGGTACGGGGCGCTGACCGCGCCAGGGATCGTCGTCTCGGGCACCCTGGGTCTCCCTCCGCCGGGAGACGGACGCTACCGACCCGACCGGGTCCCGGCAGGTCGCAGAGGAGGACCCGTGCGCACCGCCCGATCCCGTTCGTGGAGGCGCGCGGCGACCCTCGCGACCGGCGCGCACCTGCTCGTCCCGGTGCTGGTCGGGGCGCAGCAGCGCGAGTACCGGCGGCTGCTGGCCCAGGCCCGCCACCGGCCAGGATGGTGGAACCGCAGGCTGCAACCGCGCGCCGGGTGCTGAGCCGCGGGCGCGCGCGGGGGGCTTCCCCCGGCCGGCCGACGGCGGGAAGGTCGGTGTTCCCGTGCCGCCACCGGAGGACCGACCATGAGCTCAGCGACGGGCACCACCGACCCCACCTTCTACCGCAGCGCGGCCGAGGCCATCGCCGCGCCGACCGAGCAGCTCGCGTACGTGGTCGCCTTCGACCGGGCCGGCCAGAAGCCGGACGCGCTCACGGTCGTCGACACCGACGCGGACTCCCCCACCTACGGGCAGATCGTCGGCTGGGCCGACCTCCCCACCGTGGGCGACGAGCTGCACCACTTCGGCTGGAACGCCTGCTCCAGCGCGCTCAAGCACGAGGGCCACGACATGGGCCACGACGGGCTGCAGCGGCGCTACCTGCTGCTGCCGGGGCTGCGCAGCTCGAACATCCACGTCTTCGACACCCGGCCCGACCCGCGCCGGCCCACGCTGCACAAGACGATCGAGGCCGAGGAGCTGGCGGAGAAGGCCGGCTACTCCCGGCCGCACACGCTGCACTGCGGACCGGACGGCGTCTTCCTGACCTGCCTGGGCGGCGCGAGCGACGGCGACGGGCCGGGTGGCATCGCCCTGCTGGACCACTCGACCTTCGACGTCCTGCGGGCGTGGGAGACCGACCGCGGGCCGCAGTACCTGGCCTACGACGCCTGGTGGCACCTCAACCAGAACACGCTGGTCTCCAGCGAGTGGGGCACGCCGAACATGGTCGAGGACGGGCTGGTGCCCGAGCTGCTGCTCGGCGGCAAGTACGGGCACCAGCTGCACTTCTGGGACCTCGCCGAGGGCCGGCACGTGCAGACGGTCGACCTCGGCGCCGAGCAGCAGATGGTGCTGGAGCTGCGGCCCTCGCACGACCCCGAGGCGACCTGGGGGTTCGTCGGCGTCGTCGTGTCGACGGCGGACCTGTCGGCGTCGGTGTGGCGCTGGTTCCGCGACGGCGACGAGTGGAAGGCCGAGAAGGTCATCACCATCCCGGCCGAGCCCGCCGACCCCGAGGACCTGCCGCCGGCGCTCAAGCCGTTCTCCGCGGTGCCGCCGCTGGTCACCGACATCGACCTGTCGGTCGACGACCGGATGCTGTACGTCTCCTGCTGGGGCACCGGGGAGCTCAAGCAGTACGACGTCTCCGACCCGGCCGCGCCCCGCGAGGTCGGCTCCATCCACCTCGGGGGCGTCGTCCGCAAGACGCCGCACCCGGCCGCACCGGAGAAGGCGCTGGCCGGTGGCCCGCAGATGGTGGAGATCAGCCGCGACGGCCGGCGGATCTACCTCACCAACTCCCTCTACGGCGCCTGGGACGACCAGTTCTTCCCGGCCGGCGTCGGGTCGTGGATGGCGAAGATCGACGCCGACCCGCAGTCGGGTGGGATGACCCTCGACGAGCGCTTCTTCCCGCACGGCGAGGACTGGCGGGGTCTGCGGCCGCACCAGGTCCGGCTGCAGGGTGGCGACGCCTCCTCCGACTCCTACTGCTACCGCTGACCCACCGGACGGCCACCGCCCTGCTGCTGCCGCCGGCTCAGTAGGGCGGTGGTGTGGTGACCGCGGTCAGGCCGGTGGGGGTGGTGACGGTGAGCGTGCCGTCGGGCGCGAGGGTGTGCCGCCAGCCGGGGGCCTGGTGTTTGCCGCGGTGGTCGGGGGTGCAGTAGCCGGCGAGGTTGGCCGCGGACGTGGGCCCGTCGGGATGGGGCCGGTTGTGGTCGAGTTCGCCGCCGGCCGGCACCCGGCGGCGACAGCCGGGAAAGCGGCAGCGGCGGTCGCGGGCGCGGACGAACCGGTCGAGCGCGGCGTCGGGCCGGTAGCCGGCGGTGGGGCCGGGCGCTCCCAGGCCGGGCCGGGCAGTGAGGTCGTGGTCGCAGCGGTCCGGGCGGCGGCGGCAGGTGGGGCGGCCGCAGTGCGCGGCGCGGCGCAGCCCGGGCACGTCGGTGAGCGCGGTCAGGGCGCCGGTGAGCGCGTCGGTCAGGGCCAGGCGGGGCCGGTCGGCCAGCCCTCCGCCGGCGGTGGCGGCCAGCAGCGCGGCCAGCTCCTCACGCTGGGCGTCGCTCGCGGCGGCGAGTGCGGCCAGGCTGTCGGGCGTGGCGGTGAGCCGGCCGGCCGGGCCGGTGTGCCAGGCGGCCTCGTCGGCGGCGTCGGCCGCTTCGGCGGTGCGCAGCAGCCGCCGGGCGTGGCCGAGCGCGAGCGTGGCGGCGTGCACCGCCGCGGCCGCGTCATCGACCGCCCGGTCCGCGTCCGCCCACCAGCCGCTGGGCGGTGGCGGCTGGGTGCGGTCGGCCAGTGGATCGGGATCGGCCAGCGCCTCTGCGTCGGGATCGGAGTCGGCGCTGCCGAGGTCGCCCGGGCCGGCGTCGGGCCGATCCTCGGGTGGGTCGGAGTCGGCGCTGTCGGAGCCGCTCGGGTCGGTGACGGACCAGGCATCCGGGGGGGTTCGGGTTCGTCGTCGAGCTCGTCGGCGAGCACCCGGCGTTCCATCTCCGCCCACCAGCGCGCCAGCTCGGCCTGCTCGACCTCCTCCCACGGCCGGTCGTCGGCAGCGGCCGCGGCGGGCCTCGGAGTGGCCGCCGCCGGAGGTTGCTCGTCGACGGCCGCGAGATCGTGGCCGGTGAGGCCGCGCAGCAGGTGGCGGACCATCTCGGCGGGCACCACGTGCCCGTCGACCTCGCCGGGCGCGTCCCCGCCGAGCAGCGTGGCCACGGAGGCCACCACGGTCAGCAGCACCTGCACCGGCGGCAGATCGCCCTCGCCGGGGCGCAGCACCAGGTCCAGCAGGCAGTCGACCATCTTCTGCCCGCGGGTCCGCTCATCGCCGGGTTCGGCGTCCAGGGCGTCGGCGCAGGCCCCCAGCGCCCGGTGCAGCGCCTGCGCCTCGGGCATGGTGCACACCACGGTCAGCGCGGCCATGCCCGCGGTCCGCTCCGGGCGCAGGCTGATGCCCCGCTGCCGCAGCGCGCGGGCGAGGTCCTGGGCGGCGTCGCGGGCGTTGTGCCTGGCGACCACGCGGCGCACCCGATCCCCCAGCTGCGCGGGGGTGGTGACCCGGTGCCGGGTGTGCACCCAGGCGATCAGCTCGTCCAGGATCCGGGCGCGCAGCGCCGCGTCACTGATCGGCGCGACGTGCTCGAGCAGGCACCACAGGTGCCCGACGTGCAGCACGCCCGCCTCCAGCGCGGCCAGCGCCTCCGGCAGCCGGTGCACCAGGGTCAACGAGCGCTCCAGCTCGGCCTCGGCCTTCGGGGTGCTGAGGTTCAGCGCGATCGCCAGCTCCGGCGCCGCCCACTCACTGACCGCCCGCAGCACCTCGGACCGCGCCGCCCACCGCTCGGCGCTCATCGCCCCCGGCTCACCCTGCGGCCGGTCGACCGAGGAGGGCCGGGTCGCGGCGAACGCCGCCACCGCCCGCGCCCGCAGTGCGGTCTGCCGGGCGACCTCCCGATCCGCGGCCTGCACCGCACCCAGCGGCCCCGACGCCCAGCCCACCGCCGGCGGCGGCGCAGCGGAGAGCGGCGGGCGCTCCGCCTCCGCTGTCGTCTCCACCGTCACGGATCGATCGTATGTTCGAACGAGCGGCTGGCACAAGAGCTGTGGACGACGAAAGGCCAGGTCAAGGAACGGTCAGGGCCTCCGGGAAGGGATGCGGCGAGGGTGATGGTTGAGGCGGTTGGGGGGTCGGGACAGCAACAGAGCTGGGCCCGGCGGGGTGGGCTCTGTTGGCGCCGGTCCGGCAGGGGTCGTCAGCCACGGCCGCCACGCGGACGGGGCTGCCGACGGCACGGGCGCGCGAGTCGTCCCACCGGGCGCCGGTGAGGCGATCCGGACGCCCGAGCCCCCGTGCTCAGCCGGTGAAGGCGCCGGTCTCGGCCAGCCGCGCCGGGGTCACCGTCTTGAGACGCGCCACGGCGTCGGCCAGCGGGACCAGCTCGATCTCGGTGCCGCGCAGCGCCACCATCTGACCGTGCCGGCCCTCGTGCGCGGCGATCGTCGCGTGCAGGCCGAAGCGGGTGGCCAGCACCCGGTCGAACGACGTCGGGGTGCCGCCGCGCTGGACGTGGCCGAGCACGGTCGTGCGCACCTCCTTGCCGGTGCGCCGCTCGAGCTCGTCGCCGAGCTGCTGGGCCACGCCGGTGAACCGCTTGTGGCCGTACTCGTCGATGCCGCCGTCCCGGACGAGCATCGTGCCGGGGATCGGCGAGGCGCCCTCGGCGACGACGCCGATGACGTGCGTGTCGCCGCGGGCGAACCGGTCCTCGACGATCTTGGCCACCTCGGCGACGTCGAAGGGCTCCTCGGGCACGAGCGTGACGTGCGCGCCGGAGGCCAGCCCCGCGTGCAGCGCGATCCAGCCGGCGTGCCGGCCCATGACCTCGACCAGCAGCACCCGCTGGTGGGACTCGGCGGTGGTGTGCAGCCGGTCGATGAGGTCGGTGGCGATGCTGACCGCGGTGTCGAACCCGAAGGTCAGGTCGGTGCAGTCGATGTCGTTGTCGATCGTCTTCGGGATGCCGACGACCGGGACCCCCGCCTGCGAGAGCAGGTGTGCCGCGGTGAGGGTCCCCTCGCCGCCGATCGGGATGAGCACGTCGACCCCGTGCGCGGCCAGCACGGCCTTCATCTGCGGCAGGCCGGAGTGCAGCTTCTCCGGGGCGACGCGCGCCGAGCCGAGCGTCGTCCCGCCGCGGGTGAGCAGGCCGTCGACGGCGGCGACGTCCAGGGGCGTCGTCCGGTCCTCCAGCAGCCCGCGCCAGCCGTCGCGGAACCCGACCACCTCGCTGTCGTAGTGGGCCGTCGCCGTGCGGACGACGGAGCGGATGACCGCGTTCAGGCCGGGGCAGTCGCCCCCGCCGGTCAGGATCCCGATGCGCACCGGCGTCTCCTCGTGTTCGTGGGCCGGGTCGCCGTCGACGATACGTCATGACGACATGACGACACGCCGATGCGGGGTCACATCGGTGTGAAGAACACGAGTGCTCCTGCCGTCGGCCCACACGACCAGCCCGGTGCGCCCGGGGCGGGTGCCCAGCCACCGGGCGGCGTCCAGGCCCCGGGCGTAGGCGGCGGTCGCGTCGACGTCGGCCTCGGTCAGCGTGGCCGCGACGACGGTCACGCTCGCCACGCCCTCCGGGGGCCGGCCGGTGCGGGCGTCGACCAGGTGCGCTCCCCGGTGAGCGGTGCCGGAGGTGGCCACGGCGCCGGTCCGCACCGGGACGACGGCCAGCACCCGCCGGGGGTCGTGCGGGTCCTCGATGCCGACCCGCCACGGCGGCGCCTCGGGGTCGGCGGTCCGGCAGAGCAGGTCGCCGCCCGTGGAGAGGCACACGTCGGTGTCCGGCAGCGCGAGCAGCGGGACGGCGGCCCGCTCGGCGGCCCACCCCTTGACCACGCCGCTGGGGTCGAGCACCGGCGTGCCGTCGGGGCCCGGACGGCGGACGGCGAAGGCTCCCCCGGAGTCGCGCTCGGCCTCCTCCCCCAGCGCCAGCACCTCGGCGACCTCGGGCGGGCAGTCGGCGAGCCCGATCTCCCCGCGCCCGAGGCGGGAGACGGCCGAGTCGGGGCGGTACGTGCTGAAGACCGCGTCGACCTCGCGCAGCACGGCCAGGGCGGCGGCCCACGCGGCGTCGGCGCGGGGCCCGGTGGCGTGCCGGCCGCGCAGCGCCAGGCTGACCGGCATCCCCATCACGTGGGCGACCCGGCGCTGCGGTGGACTCACAGTCCGGCCTCGTCGAGGGCGGCCTGCAGCGACTCGACGTAGCCCTCGCTGGTCACCGTCGCACCGCTGACCATGTCGATGTCGGCGCCCTGCGCGTCGAGGGTCTCCTGCACCAGCCGCGGGACGGCGTAGGCGTTGATCTGCCGGTCCTTGCCGTTGCCGGTCGGGTACTCGACCACCTCGACGTCGGTGAGGCGGCCGCCGGAGACGGTGACCTGCACCTGCACCGGCCCCCACCGGGTGTCGACGGCCGGGCCGGTGACGACCGTGCCGTCGGCGACCGAGGCGTCCGCGCCGGCCTCGGCGGTCGAGGCGACCACCGACTCCTCCGCGGTCACCGCGGGACCGGAGGTCGAGGTCTGGTAGCCGAACAGCAGCACCAGCGCGGTGAGGGTGCTCATGAACCACAGGACGACCCGGCGCACCCCCGTCACCACCCGAAGTCCTCGACGTGCACCCGGCCGGTGGGGACGCCGGCGGCCGCGGCGGCCCGCCGGACGTCGTCGGCCCACCCCTCGGGCCCGCAGACGTAGACGTCCCGTTCGGCGACGTCGGGCACCCAGTACCGCAGCGCGGAGACGTCGTCCGCGCTGCCGACGCCCTCGCCCAGCCACGAGCCCTCGGCCCGGCGGGAGCCGGGCAGGAGGACGACGTCCAGACCGCGCTCCCGGGACAGGACGGCGAGCTCGTCCGCGAACAGCGGCCGGTCGGCGAACCGGTAGAGCAGGACGGCGTCGCCCGGCGCGTAGTCCAGCCCCTCGGCCAGCGCGCGCAGCGGGGTGATCCCGACGCCGGCACCGATGAGGGCCACCCGCCGCCGGGTCCGGGCCCGCGCCGACAGCCGGCCGTAGGGCCCCTCCACGAGCGCCCGGGTGCCGGGGCGCAGCGCGCGGAGGGCGCCGCTGCCGTCGCCGAGGTCCTTGACGGTGATCCGCAGGCTGCGCCCGTCGGGGGCCGCCGACAGCGAGTACGGGTGGGCGCGGGTCCAGCCGGGGCCGGTCAGGAACCGCCAGGTCAAGAACTGCCCGGCCTCCGCGGGCAGGCGGTGCAGGCCGCGGCCGGTCAGGTAGACCGACACGACGCCGTCCCCCTCCGGCACCACCGAGGTCACCCGCAGCCGGTGCCGGGCGCTGCGCCACAGCGGCAGGCCGACCCGCCAGACCAGCACCGCGCCCACCGCCGCTCCCCACAGCCCCCACCAGAAGACGGTGGCCGCCGGCGAGGCGAGGAACTCCTGGCCGGTCCACAGCTGGTGCGGCAGCGCCAGGCCGGCACCCAGGTAGGCGTAGAGGTGCAGCAGGTGCCAGGACTCGTACCGCAACCGCCGGCGAGCGGCCCGCACGCTGGTCACGACCACCATGACCAGGCAGGCGGTGCCCGCCACGGCCAGCAGCATCCCGGGGTGGTCGGTGGTGAGCTCCCAGATCGTCGCCGGCGTGCGGGCCAGCTCCCCGGCGGCGTAGCCCCAGGTGATCAGCACCAGGTGGGCCACCAGCAGCGTGAAGGAGGTGAAGCCGACGACGCGGTGGGTGCCGGCGAGGCGATCCTGGCCGAAGGCGCGCTCCAGCACCGGCACGCGCGCCATCAGCAGCACCTGGACCAGCAGGAGCAGCGAGGCGACCAGCCCGGTGAGCCGGCCGACCGAGGTCAGCCCGCTCTCCCACCCGGTCAGCTCCGAGACACCGCCCCCGGCCGCCCACCAGTAGGCGACCAGCAGCACGCCCAGCCACAGCAGGACCGCCGCTCCCACGCGCACGGCTCCGTCGGTCCGGGCGCGACTGCCCGGCGGGGCCGCGGGCGCCGGCGCGACCGCCACCGCGAGGGCGCTCACGCCGGGTCGCCGTCGTCGGTGGTCCCGCTCCCGTCGTCGGTGGTCCCGGTCCCGTCGTCGGTGGTCCCGGTCCCGTCGTCGGGCGTCGTCCCGCCCTGGTCCCCGCCGAGACCGGGCGGGACGCCGTACGCGCCGCCCGGCGGGAACCCGCGCCCGCCGTCCCGGCCGGAGAAGCCGTCCGCGTCGTCGCCCTGAGCGGGGACGCCGCTCTGGGTGATCGCGTCGTCGGAGCCACCGTCCCCGGCGGTCATGGCCCCGACCGCGAAGCCGCCGAGCCCGCCGGCGAGCACGAGGCCGGTGGCGGCCGCGGCGACAACCAGCCCGCGGCGGCCGGCCCGGCGCGGGCGCGCGGCGGCGGGCGGCACAGCGCCGGGCGGCGGTCCAGCGGCGGGCGGCGGCACAGCGGCCGCCGGGAGGCCGACGGTCCCGGGCGGCTGGGGCAGCTCGGCGGTCGACGCCTGGTCGGGCGCCCCGGTCGCACCGGCTGGAGGCTGCGGGGGCGGCGGCGCTGCCTCAGCGGGCGCCGGCGCGGGCTGCCCGGCGGGCGGAGTGGGGGCCGGCTCCCAACGGGAACCGCTGTGGGCGTGGTCGGGGTGGGTCACGGTCTCCTCCGGTGTCGGGGTGAGTGCCCACCGTGACCGGCTCGCCTGTTCCGAGCCCGTGCGGTTCCTGTGCGTTCGCTGGAGGCCTCAGCCGACCTCGGTGACCCCCGCGGCGTGCCGGCGGGCCAGTTCGCGGTAGATCCCGGGGTTGCCGTCGACCCAGCGCGCGGCGCCGGCCGACAGCGGTCCCCGCACGCGGGCCGGCGCACCGAGGGCCACGACCTCGTCGGGGACCTCCATCCCGGGCGGCACCAGGCTGTGCGCGCCGACGAGGGCCCGGCGGCCGATCCGCGCGCCGTCCTGGACCGTCGCGCCGTTGCCGATCAGCGCCTCGGCCCCGATCACGGCGCCGTGGACGACGCACATGTGGCCGACCGTGGCGCCGGGACCGACCTCGGTCTCCGGGTCGGCGCCCCCGTGCAGCACCGAGTTGTCCTGCACGTTGGCCCCGGCCCGGACCACGATCCGGCCGAAGTCGGCGCGCAGCACGACGCCGTACCAGACCGACGCCCCGGCCTCGACCACGACGTCGCCGACCAGGGTCGCGGTCGGCGCGACCCACGCCTCCGGGTGGACCTGCGGGCTGCGGCCTTCGAAGGAGAACAGCGGCACGCGGGGCAGCCTAGGCGGGGCTCTCCCGCGCCGCTGACCAGGCTCGTTGCGATCGGAGGACGCTCCGGCACACACGCGCCCGGCTACGCGCCGGCCCCGGCGAGGAACGGCAAGGTCGCGGACGTGACGTCGTCGGTGTGGGTCCAGTCCGTGCACGACCTCCACTGCCCCCGGTGCGGCACGCGGCTGGTGCAGCGGGCCGGCCGGTACGACCTGCCGCACCGGCCGGCGCCGGTCTACGTCGGCGACGTGGAGACCCTCACCTGCCGGTCGGGGCACGCGCTCCCGGACCGGAGGGTCCTCTACGCGTACCGGGAGCGCCGCGGGCTGCCGCGGCAGACGCCGGTCCGGGAGGTCGCCCCGCCGCGGTGAGGCCGCCGGTCAGGGACGACCCGTCAGGAACCCCAGGGGTCCTCGAGCACGAACATCGGCGTCAGGCCGGTCAGCTCCAGCACCTGGCAGAACCGCGGCCTGGCGCAGCGGAGGACCGCCGGCCGCCCGGCGCCGGCCGCCTGCCGGGCCCAGCGCACCAGCATCGCCAGGCCGGAGGAGTCGATGTAGCCGAGCTGGTCGACGCAGACCGCCACGACGTCCCCGATCCGGACGCCGTCGGCGTGCATCTGCGACACCAGCGGTGCGTCGACGTCGCCGCACAGGTACAGGACCGGGCCGACGGCCTCGTGCACCACCTCGAAGGAGCCGCTGGGCGGCTCGTGCTCATCCCCCCGCAGGACTCCCACGCCGCACACTGTGGCGTCCCGCCGGTTCCCGGGCAAGGCCTCGGGAACTGCAGTGTTCCGCAAACGGCCCGGCCACGCACCGGGCGCCGTCCGGAACGCCGGCGGAGCGGTGCGGCCGGTCACGGCGCGGCCGTTCCGCGGTAGCCGGGCGCGCGGCCGGCGGGGCGGGGCTCCCCGGCCGACAGCAGCGGCAGCACCCGCCTGGGCACCAGCTCGGACAGGGCGACGACGCTGGTCGAGCGCACCACCGACGGCGAGCGCCCCAGCCGCACCAGGGTGTCCTGCAGCGCGCCGTGCGACTCGGCGGCGACCCGGCACAGCACGTCGCCGGAGCCGGTGGTGGCGTGCGCCTCCAGGACGCCGGGGATCGCGCGCAGGTCGGCGGTGACCTCCTCCAGCGCGCCCTGGGCGATCTCCAGCGTCACGAACGCCTGGACGCCGTAGCCGGCGGCGGCCAGGTCGACGTCCGGGCCGTAGCCGGTGACCACCCCCGACTCCTCCAGCCGGCGCAGCCGCGCCTGCACCGTCGCCCGCGCCACGCCCAGCCGGCGGGACAGCTCCAGCACCCCGGCACGGGGCTGCTCGGTGAGGGCGGTCAGCACCGCCAGGTCGAGCGCGTCCAGCCGCTGCTCCACCGCCACCTCCGGATGTGCAGAACGGACAGCTCACCGCCCGTCGCGGGCGCCGAACTGCCCGGATCGACCAGCCCGATCGAGACATCTTGCCCACTCCGGGGCGCGGAGGTGAGCTGGACCACCACCGGAGGAGCGACGGGAGCGCGCCATGAGCCTCGAGCACACGCTGACCGACGACGAGAAGCTCGCGAGCCTGACCCTGGAGGAGCTGCGCCAGCTGGTCGGGCTGGTCGAGCACGACCCGGCCACCGACCCGTTCCCGGTCAGCGGCTGGGACGCGCTGGTCTGGGTCGTCGGCAACGCCACCCAGACCGCGCACTTCTTCCAGTCCGCGTTCGGCATGGACCTGGTGGCCTACTCCGGGCCGGAGACCGGCAACCGGGAGTCGCGCAGCTACGTGCTGACCTCGGGCGCCGCCCGGTTCGTCGTCCAGGGGGCCTACGACCCGGCCAGCCCGCTGGCCGACCACCACCGCCGCCACGGCGACGGCATCGTCGACATCGCCCTCGCCGTCCCGGACGTCGACCGGTGCGTCGCGCACGCCGCCGCCCAGGGCGCCACCGCGCTGGAGCAGCCGCACGACGTCACCGACGAGCACGGCACGGTCCGGCTGGCCGCGATCGCCGCGTACGGCGACACCCGGCACACCCTCATCGACCGCTCGCGCTACGCCGGCCCGTACCTCCCCGGCCACGTCGCCCGGACGTCGTCGTTCGTCCGGCGGCCGGGCGCCCCGAAGCGGCTGTTCCAGGCGATCGACCACGTGGTGGGCAACGTGGAGCTCGGCGCCATGGACCGCTGGGTGGACTTCTACAACCGGGTCATGGGCTTCACCAACATGGCCGAGTTCGTCGGCGAGGACATCGCCACGGACTACTCCGCGCTGATGAGCAAGGTCGTCGCCAACGGCAACCACCGGGTGAAGTTCCCGCTCAACGAGCCCGCCCCGGGCAAGAAGCGCTCGCAGATCGACGAGTACCTGGACTACTACGGCGGCCCGGGCGCGCAGCACGTGGCACTGGCGACCAACGACATCCTGGCCACCGTCGACGCCATGGCCGCCGAGGGCGTGGAGTTCCTCGCCACCCCGGACTCCTACTACGAGGACCCCGAGCTGCGCGCCCGGATCGGCGAGGTGCGGGTGCCGGTCGAGGAGCTGCAGCGGCGCGGGGTCCTGGTCGACCGCGACGAGGACGGCTACCTGCTGCAGATCTTCACCAAGCCGACCGGCGACCGGCCCACGGTCTTCTTCGAGCTGATCGAGCGGCACGGCTCGCTGGGCTTCGGCAAGGGCAACTTCAAGGCGCTGTTCGAGGCGATCGAGCGCGAGCAGGCCCGCCGCGGCAACTTCTGACGCCCTCCATCGGGCGCGATCATGGCGCCGAGACCACCCCGGGACGGCTTCCCGTGGTCACGGCGCCATGATCGCGGGAGGGATGGCTCAGTGGCCGCGGAAGGCCTCCTCGAGCCACCACGACGGCTCGTCGGCCACCACCTTCGCGTCGAGGAACAGCGGCGCGGTCCGCGGCCCCGCCAGCCACTGGGCCACCGCGGCGAGGTCCTCGACGGCGCGCACGGTGACCGCCTCGAAGCCGTGGCCGCGGGCGATCGCGGCCAGGTCGGCGTCGGGGAAGCGCACCGTGTCCAGCGGGTGCCCCTCCGGCCCGAAGTGGTGCACCTCCGCGCCGTAGGCCGCGTCGTCGTAGACCACGACCACCATGGGCAGCCCCAGCCGCACGACGGTCTCCAGCTCCGCGGCGCCCATCAGCGCGCCGCCGTCGCCCAGTGCGGCCACCGGCAGCCGGTCGGGGCGGGCCAGCGCCGCGCCGATCGCCGTCGCCAGCCCCAGCCCGACGGACTGGAACGCCTGGGTGAAGCAGGAGCCGAACTCGTCGGGGACGTCGAGGAACATGCTCGGGTACCCCATGAAGTTGCCCGAGTCGACGGCGACCACCCGTTCGGCGGGCAGCAGGTCGTCCAGGGCGATCGTGAGGGTCCGCGGGTCGATCCGGCCCGGCCGCTCCCCCGGGGTGAACGGGACGTCCCGCCAGCGCACCCGCTCGGCGATCGCCTCCCCCACCGCGGGCGTGCGGTAGCCGGTCGCCGCGCCGGCGCCGAGCGCGGCCACCGCCGCCTCCGCCGTCGCCCGCACGTCGCCGGCCACGCCGAAGGTGAGGTCCCGGTGGACGCCGAGCGCCGCCGGGTCGTCGTCCACCTGGACCACGACCGCGTCGTCGGCGATCAGCCGGCCGTGCCGCATCGTCCACATGTTGAGCGCGCAGCCCCAGCCGACGACCAGGTCGGCGCCGGCGATGAGCTCGGCGGCCAGCGGGGAGGCGAAGCCGCCCGAGACGTCCAGCGACCACGGGTCGCCGTGGAAGAGCCCCTTGGCCACGGCGGAGGTGGCCAGCAGCGCCCCGGACCGCGCGGCCAGCGTCTGCAGCGCCGCCCGGCAGCCGGGGCCGCGCGCGCCGCGGCCGGCCACGAACACCGGCCGCCGGGCGTGCTCGAGGGCGTGCACCAGCCGCTCCACGTGCTCCGGCGTCACCAGCGGTGCCGGCGCGGGCGGCAGCGGGGGCGGCCCGGCCGGCACGGGCAGGACGTCGACCTGCACGTCCAGCGGCAGGTTGAGCAGCACCGTCCGCCGGCCGTGCACCGCGGTGCCGACCGCGGCGGCGACCTGGTCGAGGGCGTCGCCGGCCGAGGTGACCCGCATCGGCACCGCGCCCACCGCCGTGGCCAGGGCGACCTGGTCGACGGCGAAGTTCGACCGCGGCGAGGTCGCCTCGGCGGCCAGGACCACAAGCGGCGCCCGGCTCTTGGCCGCCTCGGTGATCCCGGTCAGGGCGTTGGTGAGCCCGCAGCCCTGGTGCACGCTGAGCGCCACCGGCCGGCCGGTCATCCGGGCGTGCGCGTCGGCCATCGTCGCCGCCCCGCCCTCGTGCCGCGCGGCGACGAAGCGGGCACCGGCGGCGACCATGGCGTTGGTGACGGCGAAGTTGCCCGAGCCGACGACGCCGAAGACCGCCTCCACCCCGCAGCCGACCAGCGCGGCGCCGACCGCCTCGGCGACCGTCGTGCGGGGCGTCATCCCCTCTCCACCAGGGCGACCACCCGGGCCGGCGAGCCGGAGCCGGACACGATCGGCAGCGGCGCCGCCACGAGCACCGCGCCGGTGGGCGGCAGGGCGGCCAGGTTCTGCAGCTGGGTGAGCCCGTACTTGCCGCTGCCCATCAGGGCGGCGTGGCACGGGAAGGGCGGGTCGAAGGAGTGCGCGGCGCCCGCGTCGGTGCCCACCGTCTCCACGCCGACGCCGATCACCGGCGCCTCCTCGGCCAGCCACCGGGCGCAGGACGGGGCGATGCCCGGCGTGTGCGCCCCGGTGTCGTCGGCGTTGAGGAACTCCTCCTGGGAGCCGCTGCGGACGTCCCAGCCGGTGCGGTAGAGCAGCCACCCGCCCTCGGGCAGCGGCCCGTGCTCGGCCTCCCAGGCCCGGACGTGGTCGACCTCGAGCAGGAAGTCCGGGTCGGCGGCTGCCTCGGCGGAGAAGTCCAGGACGGCGGCCGGGCCGATCAGCCGGCGCGCCGGCACCGACGCGACGTCCTCGCCGCCCTTCCCGGTGACCCAGTGGTTGGGCGCGTCGAAGTGCGTCCCGGTGTGCTCGCCGGTGCGGAAGTTGTTCCAGTACCAGGCCGGGCCGCGGTCGTCGTACCGGGACAGCTCCTCCAGCTCGAACCGCGCCGTCTGGGCGAACTCCGGCGGCAGCGCGATCACCGGCGTCTCGGCCGACAGCGGGGCGGTGAGGTCGACGACCTCGATGCTCCCGTCGGCCAGGGCGGCGGCGAACGCGGGCAGGATCGACATGGCGGTTCCTCCGGCTGGGAGTGGGGGCGCTGGCCCGCCGAGCATGCCGCACGTGCAGGTCAGGCCGGTGCGGTGCCGTCCTCGGCGGCGAAGCGGACCGCCACGATCGCGACGTCGTCGTCGGGGCGGTGCCCGACGATCCGCGCGAGCAGCGCGTCGCACAGCGCGTCCACGGTCGTCGGACCCACGTCCCGGACGAGGGCGACCAGCCGGGCGGTGCCCTCGTCGATGCCGGTCCGGCCCTGCTCGACCAGCCCGTCGGAGTAGAACAGCAGCGTGTCGCCGGGGGCGGTCTCGGCCACCGAGTCGGTGCGCGGGCGGGTCGACTCCGCGCCGAGCAGCGTCTCGGGGGTGGACCCGAGCACCCGGACGCTGCCGTCGGCGCCCAGCTGCAGCGGCGGCAGGTGCCCGGCCGAGGACCAGCGCAGCGTGTGCCGGCCGTCCCTGGCCTGCTCCGGGGTCTGCTCGATGCGGGCGATGAGCGCCGTGGCCAGGGTGCCGATGTGCAGCCCGGTGAGGACGCCGTCGACGCGGGTGAGGATGCGCGCCGGCTCCTCCTGCCGGTCGTAGGCGATGCCGCGGAGGATGCTGCGCACCTGCCCCATGGCGGCCGCGGCGTCGACGTTGTGGCCGACGACGTCCCCGATGACCAGCAGCGTGGCCCCGTCGGGCTGCTGGAAGGCGTCGTACCAGTCGCCGCCGACGTGCATCGTGCTCGACGCCGGCACGTAGCGGACGGCGATCTCCAGGCCGTCCGGCTGCGGCGGCGGGGTGAGCAGGCTGCGCTGCAGGGTCTCGGCGACCTTCAGCTGGCGGCCGTAGAGCCGGGCGTTGTCGATGGCCAGCGAGGCGCGGCGGGCCACCTCGACCGCGGTGGCGATCTCCATCTCGCCGTGCGGCGGGCGCTCGCCGGTGTTGACCAGGCCCAGGGCGCCGAAGGTCTCCGAGCGGGCGCGCAGCGGCACGATGACCAGCGACCGCGCGTCCAGCCGCTCCCACGCCTGGCGGACCCCCTCGTCGGGCAGCGTCGGCTCCACGAGGCGGGGGTCGATGGAGGTCACCTGCACGGGCTCGCCGGTCAGCAGGGCCGCGGCCATGGGGTCGTTCTCCGCGCCGGGCGCCGGCACCCGCCCCTCGAGGTAGTGGTCGAGGTCGGCGAGGACGGCGGGGTCGCGGTGCGCCCGGGCCTCGGAGACCCGGCCGTCGTCCTGCAGGACGCTGACCACGGCCCAGTCGCACAGCCGGGGCACGACGAGGTCGACCAGCTTGCCGATCGACTCCCCCGCGTCCAGCGTGCTGATCATCGCCTCGCTGACCTCGGCCAGGAAGCGCAGCCGGTCGTCCTCGGCCGCGGCGGCCGCGGCGTCGTCCGCGCCGGCCGAGGGCAGCCCCTCCGGCAGCGGGCCGGCGCTCTCCCGCAGGTGCAGGTGCAGCAGGTCGCCCACGCGGACGGCGGTGGCGTCGAGCCAGCGGCCCGCCGGCGGGTAGAAGCCCCGCCAGGTCACCCGCTCCCCCACGCTGCGCGCGTGCAGCAGGAAGCTGTGGAAGATCGTGCCGGCGAGCTCGGGCAGGGCGATCCAGATGTTGCGGGCGACCAGCTCCTCGCGGTGCCGGCCCAGCAGGTCGGCGGTGTCCTGGTCGACCGAGACCAGCGTCCAGTCGGCGTCGAAGACGGCCCGCGCCCGGGGATCGGAGCCACCCGCCCCGGCGACGCGCGCCGAGCCCCCGACCGCATCGCTCACGACGTCCCCATCACCTCGGCCGGCGGGATCCCCCGTGCATGACGGAGGCACAGTACGCCAGTCGGCGGGGGGTCCCGGGCCCGGCGACGAACGCGGGACGGCGCGTCAGCCCAGCCGCTCCTCCAGGCGCACGGTGACCGGGTCCCCGACCTCCTTGCCGATCGCGGTCCGGACCTCGGCGGTCACCGGCAGCTTGTGCGTACCGTCGCCGAGGGCCATGAACGAGCTGCGGAACGGGTGGCCGTCGACGGTGCCACGGACCTTGACCAGACCGCGGGTGCCGAAGAACTCCGCGGACCCGGGCATCTGCACGTAGGTCCAGCCACCCTGCGAGGGGCTGCGGACCAGCGGCGCGGTGAACTCGACGTCCAGCGGGCCGGGCCCGCCTCCGGTGGGGGACTTCCTGCGCATGGTCGCCGTCCTCTCGAGGGGGTGGTCCACCGGCTTGGACGGCGGACGGCGGGTGAACTCATCGCGCGGCGCACCCCACCCACCCCGACCTGCCCGCCCGCCGGCCACCCGGAAGACTGCGGAGGTGCACGCGGAGACGTTGGTGGTGCTGGTCCTGGCCGCGGTGGCGGTGATCGTGGCGGTCCGCTGGCTCGACGAGCGGACGGGGTTGCCGTCCGCCGCGCTGCTGACCCTGGCCGGCATCGCCTACGCCTACCTGCCGGGCCCCAACCTCACCCTGGACCCGGAGGTGGTGCTCACCCTGGTGCTGCCGCCGCTGCTCTACAGCGCGGCGCTGGACTCCTCGCTCACGGCGATCCGCCGCAACCTGCGCACCGTGGTCAGCCTGTCGGTGCTGCTCGTGCTGCTCACCGCGGTCGCGATCGGGGTCGGCTTCGCGCTGTTCGTCACCGGCGCGACGCTGGCGGCCGGCATGGCCCTGGGCGCCGCGGTCGCTCCGCCGGACCCGGTGGCCGCGCTCGCCGTCGGCCGGAAGGTGGGGCTGCCGCCGCGGCTGATCACCCTCATCCAGGGTGAGGGGCTGCTCAACGACGCGACGGCGCTGACCCTGCTCAGCGTGGCGGTCGCCGCCGCGGTGGGCGACGGCTTCTCCACCCCCGCGGCGGTGGGGCAGTTCGTGGTCGCCGCGGCCGGGGGCGTCGCGGCCGGCGTGGTGGTGGCCTACGGCGTGCGGCCGCTGCGGCGGATCCGGCGCGACCCGCTGTCGTCCAACGCCGTCTCGCTGGCCACCCCGTTCGTCGCCTACCTGCTGGCCGAGTCCGTGCACGTCTCCGGCGTCCTGGCCGTCGTGGTGGCCGGGCTGGTCATCGGCCACAACAACCCCGCCTGGGCGTCGGGCGCCTCGCGCCTGCAGACCGAGGCGGTGTGGCGGCTGGTCGACTTCCTGCTGGAGGGCGTGGTCTTCCTGCTCATCGGCCAGCAGCTGCCCGCCGTCATGGCAGGGCTGGGCGAGTACGACACGAGCACGATCGTGACCGCGTCGCTGATCACCGTCGGTGTGGTGCTGCTGCTCCGGCCGCTGTTCCTGTGGCTGACCGAGCACCTGCCGCAGTCGCTGCACACCCGCCTCGGCGGTGAGGACGTGGCCGGGGACGACGGCGACCCGGCCACCGCCCGCACCCGGCTGTCCGGCCGGGAGATCGTCGTCCTCAGCTGGGCCGGCACCCGCGGGGTGATCAGCCTCGCGGCGATCTTCACGCTGCCGCTGACCACCGACTCCGGCGCGCCGTTCCCGGACCGGGACCTGCTGCTGTTCTGCGCCTTCCTCGCCGTCCTGACGACGCTGGTGGGCCAGGGGCTGACCTTCGCGCCGCTGGTGCGGGCGCTGGGCCTGCGGGCCGACGAGGCCGACCAGGCCCGGCTGCGCAACGAGGCGCGGGCCGCGTCGGTGGAGGCCGGGCTGCGGCGGCTGGAGGAGCTGGCCGCCGAGCAGCACGACCACGTGGACGACGAGGCGATCGAGGGCATCCGCACCCAGCTGCAGGGGCGGCTGGACCGCTACCGGCGGCGGCTGGACGTCCTGCAGGGCGCCGAGGGCGGCGAGGTCCCGCTGTCACCGGAGTACGAGGCGGCGGTGCGGGTGCGCCGGGCCGTGCTGGCCGCGCAGCGCGAGGAGCTGCTGCACTGGCGCGACGTCGGCCGGCTCCCCGACGAGGGCCTGCGCCGGCTGGAGCGGGAGCTCGACCACGAGGAGGGCCGGTTGCCGGCCCGCCGCTGAGCGGGCTGCCGGCGGCAGGGCCGCCGACCGGTGCCGTTCAGCGGGTCCGGTAGCGCGCGTAGAGCAGTCCGGAGTCGAAGGCACGCTGCTCGACCAGGTCGAGGTCGAGGCGCACGCCGTCGGGGAAGAACCGCTTGCCGCCGCCGACCACGCTGGTCGTGACGAAGAGGTGGTACTCGTCCACCAGGCCGGCCGCGATCGCCTGGGCGGCGAGGTTCGGGCCGTCGACGGTGAGGTCGGAGTCGGCCTCGGCCTTGAGCCGGCGGACGGCATCCGGGTCGAAGGTCCGCTCGATCCTGGTCCGCTCGCTCGACACCGACTCCAGCGTCGTGGAGTAGACGACCTTCTCGGCGGCCTGCCAGTCGCGGGCGTACTGCACGATGTGCGGCGGCGCGTCGGGCAGGGCGTGCGCGGTCTCCCAGAAGACCATCGTCTCGTACATGCGCCGGCCGTAGAGGAACGTGCCGACGGGGCGGAAGACGTCGCCGATGAAGGTGTGCACCTCCTCGTCCTCGGCCCCGGCGCCGAGGTCGCCGTCGGCTGCCTCGGCGTAGCCGTCCAGCGAGGTGATCATCGAGTAGATGAGCTTGGCCATGCGTCTCCTCCGGGCACGAGCGCGTCAGTCCCTGGGTGGTCCTGGCGGCTGTGACCCGCGCGGGGCCCGCAACTCATCGCTCGGCCCGGCGGCCCGGCGGCCCGTCGGCTCCCGGCTGCCGGCCCGCCGCTGAGGGGCGGGCCGGCCGGGCCTCACACGAACGGGCGCAGGCCCTCGAGCAGCGGGGTGGTGGGCCGCCCGGCCAGCCGGGAGAGGTGGCCCGGGGTCGCGGCCAGCGCGCCGGCCCGGATGCCGCCGTCGAGGGCGACGACGAAGCCCGCCGTCCCCTCGTCGAGACCGGCTGCGACCAGCGCGGCCCGGTGCTCGTCCGGGGTGAGGCGCTGGTAGGTGACCTCGCGGCCGAGCAGCTCGGCGTAGGCGGCGGCCAGGTCGTCGAAGCTCCACGCGGTGTCGCCCGAGAGCTCGTAGACCGCGTTCTCGTGGCCCTCCGTGCTCAGCACGGCGGCGGTCGCGGCGGCGTAGTCGGCGCGGGTGGCGCTGGCCACCCGCCCGTCGCCTGCGCTGCCGGCGACGACGCCGGTCCGCTTCGCCTGCGCCAGCCCCTGGCCGTAGTTCTCGGTGTACCAGCCGTTGCGCAGCAGCGTGAACGGCAGCCCGCTGTCCCGGACCATCTGCTCGGTGGCCTGGTGGTCGGGCGCCAGCACGAGCGGGGTGTCGTCGGCGCCGAGGATGCTGGTGTAGGCGATGCGGGCCACCCCGGCGCGCACCGCGGCGTCCACCACGGCCCGGTGCTGCTCGACGCGGACGCCGGGGACGCTGCCGGAGACCAGCAGCAGCGTGTCGCCGGCGGAGAGGACGGCGTCCAGGGTCGCGGGGTCGTCGTAGTCGATCCGCGCGCTCCGCACGCCCCGGTCGGCCAGGTCGGCCACCCGCTCGACGGCGCGGCCGCCGGCGACGACGTCGCCCGGGGCGACCCCGCGGGCGAGCAGCTCCTCGACGACCAGCCGGCCGAGGGAACCGGTGGCACCGGTGACGACGATGGACATGCGGGGACCTCCAGGCGGTGGGGCGGCGCGGGCGCGCGCCATGCTCCGTGCCCGAACCCGCCGGGCGGCAGCCCTGTTCCCGCCCCGCGGGAGAGCCGCCAGGCCGAGGGAACGGGCAGCCCGGCCGGGAACGGGCAGCCTCAGCTAGGTGATCGGCAGCCCCGCGAGCCCGGCCGCCAGACCCAGCAGCGCACAGACGCCCAGCGTGCGGAGCACCGACCACTTCACGCGGAACAGCAGCACGGCGGCCACGAGGGCGATGACCAGCGGCACCGGCCGCAGCGTGCCGGGGTCGGGCAGCTCCAGGGAGAGGACGCCCCGGTCGACGGCGACGGTCCCGGAGAACAGCGTGTGGACGGCGAAGTAGACGCCCAGGTTGGCGATCACCCCGACGACCGCGGCGGTGATGCCGCTCAGCGCCGCCGACAGCGACCGGTTGCCGCGCAGCCGCTCCATGTACGGGGCGCCGAGCAGGACGAACAGGAAGCTGGGCACGAAGGTCACCCAGGTGACCAGCAGCGAGGCCAGGACGGCGGCGACCCACGGGTCGAGCTCCCCCGGCGCCCGGTAGGCCCCGAGGAAGGCGACGAACTGCACCACCATGATCAGCGGCCCGGGCGTGGTCTCGGCCAGCGCCAGCCCGCGGACCATCTCCCGGGGACCCAGCCACCCGTAGACCTGCACCGCCTGCTGCGCGACGTAGGCCAGGACCGCGTAGGCGCCGCCGAAGGTCACCACCGCCGCGCCGGAGAAGAACAGGCCCTGCTGGGTGAGGGCGCTGCCCGCGCCGGTGAGCAGCGCGACCGCGGCCACCGGCACGCCCCACACCAGCAGCCCGACGAGCAGCACCCGCAGCGTGCGGCGGGTGCTGGGCGCCCCGTGGTGCAGCACGTCGTCGGGGACCACCGGCGGCGGGCCGGCGTCGGGCCCCTCGGCCGCCTTCGGGCGGGGCATCGCGGACGGCCGCCAGCGGCCGAGCGCCCAGCCGGCCAGCCCGGCGAGCGCGACCACGACCGGGAAGGGAACGCCGAACAGCGCCAGCGCCAGGAAGGCCGCGACCGCGACGACGGCCAGGGCGCGGCTGTCCAGGGCCCGCTTGGCCACCCGGACGACGGCCTGCGCGACGATCGCCAGCACGGCGGCGGCGAGCCCGACGAACACCGCGGTGACCACCGTCGTCGTCCCGAAGGCCACGTAGACGGCGGAGAGCGCCAGCAGCGCGACGACCCCCGGCAGCACGAACAGGCCGCCGGCGACCAGCCCGCCGCGGGTGCCGTGCAGCAGCCAGCCGACGTAGGTCGCCAGCTGCTGCGCCTCCGGACCGGGCAGCAGCGTGCAGTAGTTCAGCGCGTGCAGGAACCGGCGCTGGCCGATCCAACGCTTCTCGTCGACCAGCGCGCGCTGCATGACCGCGATCTGCCCGGCCGGGCCGCCGAAGGTCTGCAGCGAGATGAGGAACCAGGCGCGGACCGCCGTCCGGAACGGGACGGCGGTCCGGGGCTGTGCGTCGGGGTGCATGTCCGTCCGTTCTCGAGCGGGTCAGGCCGGCTCGCGGCCGAGCAGCAGGCGGCGGTGGTGGTACTCGTAGAGCCCGTCGAACAGCGGGCCGGAGACGGCGAGGGTGTGCTCGTCGGTGCCGGTCATCGACAGGCCCCGCAGGAGGACGTCGAGCCCCGGCGCCTCGGGCGCGTCGAACCGCCCGTCGTCGAGGTCGGCCTCGTGGACGGCCTCCGCGATCCGCCACAGCACCGGGTCGGTGAGGTCGTGGCGCCGCAGGACGGTCTCGAACGAGCAGTCGCCGCCGTGGTGGCCGAGGTCGACCCCGCGCATGTCGAACGGGGTCGCGTCGGCGGGCACCTCGGCCGGGTCGGCGACGAAGACGAACTCCGCGTCCGGGTCGATGAAGCGCCGGATCAGCCAGGCGCAGGCGGCGCGGTCGATGTGCACCCCGGCGCGGGTCGCCCACCTCACGGCGCGACCTCCACGGTGCCGGCCGCCACGGTGCCGGCCGCCACGGTGCCGGCCGCCACGGTGCCGGCCGCCGCGGTGCCGGCCGCCGCGGTGCCGGCCGCCGCGAGCTCGCGGAGGGCGACGGCCGCCTCCTCCCGCTCGGGCGGGGGGAAGAAGTCGCGGCGGCCGATCGCGCGGAACTCGGTGCGCAGCCTGCGCAGGGCGCGGGCACGGTCGGTCGCATCGCCCGTGGCGGCGGCCCGGCACTCCGCGGACAGCGCCCGGTACTCCTCCGAGCGGGCCGCGGTCATGCGGGTCGCCAGCTCCCGCTCCTGCGCGACCGACGCCGGCCGGGCCGTCCACAGCCCGGCCGTGCCGCCCGCTGCCAGCACGTCGTCGGCCAGCCACTCCAGCTGCTCCCGGGTGCGCGCGTCGGCCGGCAGCGCGACCAGCCCATCGGCGAGCTGGGCCACGCCGAGCCGCCGCAGCCGCCGCCACAGCGTCGTCCGCGGGCCGGAGGGCTCCCGCGGCAGCCGGTAGGACAGCAGCACCCACTCACCGGGCGTCATGCGGCAATGCAACCACGGTTGCAGCAGCCCGTCCAGAGGTCAGCCGGTGGGCGTCACGCGGCTCCGGCGGTGGTGAGGAGGGCACCGGCGGCCAGCCGGCGCCACAGGTCGCGGGCCAGGGTGTCGTTCTGGCGGAAGAAGGGGGCATTGGTCCGCGGCCGGGCGAAGGCGGCGACCTGCGCGCCGGCGGTCCAGAACCCGACGGCCGACACCCGCTCGCTCGGGGTGCCGTCCGCGGTGACCACCCGGCCGGACGGGTCGACGTCCAGCCGGCCGGTACGCCGGACGCCGGCGGGCGCGGACGGGTCGGCCAGCACCCGCTCCCGCCCCTCGCCGCGCCGCAGCAGACCGGCGACCACCTCGTCGGGGGTGGCGGCGACGTCCGGCGCGGGCAGCCGGGCCTCCACCAGCGTCCGCGCCTCCACCACGCCGGGGACGCTGGACGAGCGGGCCCGGAAGACGCCGGCGTCCTCGTCGAGCACGACCTCGACGTCGGCGCCGAGGAACCGGAGCACCCCCGCCTCCGACAGGGCGAGCAGCTCCTCCAGGCGCGGGCCGGGCGGGCCGCTGGCCAGGTAGCTGAACAGGTTCATCCACCACCCGGTGAGGTCCTCGGCCTCCGACCGGGGCGTCAGCCGCCCCGCGGCGGTCAGGCCGGCGATCGTGCCGTGGCACTGGAGCAGGGCGGTGAAGACGGCGGCGTCGCTGCTGTGCGCCGGGTCCGCGGACCGGCGCAGGTCCGCCCGCACGTGCCGGCGCACCGCCTCCTGCAGGGCCTCGGGATCGGTGAAGTGCTGCCCGGCGAGGGGCCGGTCCAGCGCGGCGAGGTCGAACCGGTCGGCCGGGTCGGGCACCGCCCGCTCCACGAGCGCCCGCTCGGCGCGGGGAGCGGCCGCCGCGGCCCAGGCCTCGGCGAACTCCTCCCACGCCATCGCCGTCCGCTGCGGGTGGGCGCGGAACAACTCGGTGTAGTGCGCCCAGCCGAGCTCGCGCTCGATCAGCGGCGCGAGGTCGGTGCGCAGGTCCAGCAGCGCGGCGGGCCCGAAGGCGGCGTCGACGGCGGCCGGCGTGAAGAAGCGCAGCGGCACCGGCGGCCCGCCCCAGGGGTAGGCCAGCTTCGACCGGTACGGGACGCCGCGGCGCGAGCCGACGTGCAGCACCGGCTCCTGCCCCGAGGGCAGGTAGCGCAGCCGGCCGTCGTCCTCGCGCTCGAACCGCCCGCCGCGCCCGCTGGTGAGCAGCACCGCGAGGTCGACGAAGGCCAGGCCGGCGCCGCGGACCAGCACGTCCTCCCCCGGCGCGAGGGCGGAGAGGTCGAGGTCGGCGGTGTAGCCGGTGGGCAGGTAGGTCAGTCCGCGCCGGGCGGCGACCGCCGCGGTGGCCCGTTCCCCCCGGGTCGGCCGCGCGTCCAGGTGGCCCTGGGCGAGCAGGACGGCGTCGGCGGCGAGCACGGTGCCGTCGGCCAGCCGCACCCGCGCGCCGCCGGGGACGTCGGCCACGTCGACGGCGCGGGTCGCGTGCAGGTGGACGTCGAGCCACGGCGCGGCGTCGGCCACCACGGACTCCAGGACCCAGCCGAGGTAGGCGTTGACCAGCGGCCGGGAGGGGAAGGACGCCGGGCCGAGCCGGTGCGCCTCGCGGCCGACCGGGTCCTCCTCGGGGCGGGCACGGGCGACGTCGCGCAGCCACTCCCACAACGTCGTCCCCTGCCCCACCGGCCCGTCGACGACGACGGAGGGGTCGGGCAGCACGGTGACGTCGGCGACCAGGGAGTTCGCCCACAGCAGGTCCGGCTGCTCGGCGCGCCAGACCCGCCCACCGCCCGGGGGGAAGGGGTCGACGAGGTGGACCTGCAGCCGGGCGCCGGCCGACAGCTCGGGAGCGGAGGCGACGAGCCGCTCGAGGACGCCGATGCCGGTGGGGCCGGCACCCACGACGACGAGGGTGGGCAGGGAGGCGGGGTCGGGCAGGGACATGCGGGCGTGCTCCAGTGCCGAGGGGGGACGGGGGTCGGTCAGCCCTCCGGACACAGCGCGCTGCAGGTGCGGAGCAGGTCCACGTGCCGCCGCTGCGCCAGTTCCGGCCTGGTCACGTCGCCTCCCCTCCTGCCGTCGTTCCGCTGCCTGCAATGTCTACCAAACCGATCGGGTTTGACGTGATTGTTCCTCGGGATCTATCGTCCCGGCCAGGTCCTGAGTGCCAGTTCCAAGCCCCGGCTCGCTGGCCGGCAACCCTCCGCTGCGACGGGGTGCCCCGGGTGACGACCTGGCGGACGCACGTCGCGTCCGCAAGTCCGCAGCCCTCCGGGGCCTCGAACGAGGAGCGCCGACCGTGAGCACCGCGAGCACCCGGACCCTCTCCGCCGACCTGGTCGGCCGGCTGACGGTCGACCTGCTCCGCACCGACAGCGCGCTCTGTCGCTGACGCATTCCCTCCCCCGGCCGGCTCCGGCCGGTCCCCCGCGGCCCCGCCCGCTCCTGCCCACCGCACCCGCGCGGTGCCGGCGGCGTGCCCGCGCACCCCCACCCGCTCGTCCTCCTGGGAGCACCCGCATGTCCCCCACCCCCCTGCTCGGCGTCGAGCCGGCCCGGTGACCGCCGCACCCGGGCTCGCCGTCGTCGCGGTCCACCCCGACGACCCGCTGGCCGCACCGCTGTTCGCCGAGCTCCGGCACGAGTACGACAGCCGCTACGGCGACCTCTACGGCGGCGCCGCCGCCGAGCTCACCCGGTACCCGGCCGCGGAGTTCCTCCCCCCGGACGGTGAGCTGCTCCTGCTGCTGGAGGACGGCACCCCGGTCGCCGGCGGCGCCTACCGCCGGCACAGCGACCCCGGCACCGCCGAGGTGAAGCGGATGTGGACCGCCGCGGCGCACCGGCGTCGCGGCCTGGCCCGCCGGGTGCTGGCCGAGCTCGAGTCCCGCGCCGCCGCCCGCGGCTACACCCGCGTGTACCTGACCACCGGCCCGCGCCAGCCCGAGGCCAAGGCGCTCTACCTGGCCGCGGGGTGGACACCGCTGTTCGACCCCGCCGTCCCCCGCCCCACCGACCTGGCCACCCTCCGCACCCTGCCCCCCGGCCGGCTCGGGTACGCCTTCGAGAAGTCCCTGGGAGACCCCGCATGACCACGCTCGTGCCGCGGCCCACCGCGGAGACCGCCGCTCCTCCGCCGTCCGGGACGCCCTACGACCAGCTCACGGTGGTGCCCGCCCGGCACCCCGGTCGCTGGGTAGCGACCGCCGTCGTCGCCGTCCTGCTCGCGATGGTGGTCAACTCCCTGGTCACCAACCCGCGGTGGGAGTGGGACGTCGTCGCCGCCTACCTCACCGAGGAGTCGATCGTCCGGGGCGTCTGGACGACGATCCAGCTGACGCTGATCACCGCCGTCCTCGGCTTCGCCCTCGGCACCGTGCTGGCGCTCATGCGGCTGTCCCGCTCCCCGCTGCTGCAGGCGGTCAGCTGGGGCTACACCTGGGTGTTCCGCTCCGTGCCGCTGATCCTGCAGCTGCTGCTCTGGTACAACCTCGCCTACCTGTACCAGTCGCTGGACTTCGGCATCCCGTTCGGCCCGTCGTTCGGCAGCGTCGAGACGCTCTCGCTGATCGACAAGTTCGGCGCCGCGATCCTCGGGCTCGGCCTGCACCAGGCCGCCTACTCCGCCGAGATCGTCCGGGCCGGCATCCTCTCGGTCGACCAGGGCCAGCTGGAGGCGGCCGCGTCGCTGGGCATCCCGCGGCGCCGGCAGACCACCCGGATCGTGCTGCCGCAGGCGATGCGCTCGATCGTGCCGACGGCGGTCAACGAGGTGATCGGCCTGTTCAAGGGCACCTCGATCGTCTACGTGCTGGCCCTCGGCGAGCTGTTCTACACGGTGAGCGTCATCTACGGCCGCACGCAGCGGGTGCTGCCGATGCTCATCGTGGCGGCGGTCTGGTACGTCGTCCTGACCACGGTGGTCACCGTCGTCCAGTACCACGTCGAGCGCCACTACGCCCGCGGCGCCGTCCGCACCCTCCCGCCGACGCCGCTGCAGCGGCTGCGCGCCAACCTGACCGCGGGCCTGGCCCGGGTCCGTCCCGGCTCCGAGGTGACCCGGTGACCGCCGCCCCCCTGCCCACCCGTCCCGGTCGCGTCGAGGTGCACGGCGTGCACAAGTCCTTCGGCGCGGTCGAGGTGCTGCACGGGGTCGACCTGGTCGTCGAGCCGGGCACCGTCACCGTCGTCCTCGGGCCGTCGGGCTCGGGCAAGTCGACGCTGCTGCGCAGCATCAACCACCTGGAGAAGGTCGACCGCGGCTTCGTCGCGCTCGACGGCGAGCTCGTCGGCTACCGCCGCCGCGCCCACCGGGACGGCGACCGGCTGCACGAGCTGCAGGAGAAGGACCTGCTGCGCCAGCGCACCCGGTTCGGCTTCGTGTTCCAGAACTTCAACCTGTTCCCGCACCTGACCGCGCTGGAGAACGTGGTGGAGGCGCCGGTGTCGGCGCAGGGCCGCCGGCGCGGGGAGGTCGAGACGGAGGCGCGCGAGCTGCTCGCCCGCGTGGGCCTGGCCGACCGGTCCGGCGCCTACCCCCGGCAGCTGTCCGGCGGGCAGCAGCAGCGGGTGGCCATCGCCCGCGCGCTGGCGATGCGGCCGGCCGTGCTGCTGTTCGACGAGCCGACCTCGGCGCTGGACCCGGAGCTGGTCGGCGAGGTGCTCGGCGTCATCGAGGACCTCGCCCGCGACGGCACCACGATGGTCGTCGTCACCCACGAGATCGGCTTCGCCCGCAAGGCCGCCGACCAGGTGGTCTTCATGGACGACGGCCGCATCGTCGAGGCCGGCCCGCCCGAGCAGGTGCTCGACGACCCGCAGCACGAACGGACCCGCGCCTTCCTCGCCAAGGTCCTGTAGCAGCGGACCCCACTTCCCCACGGCCCCCTGCAGGGGCCCGCCGCGAGCCTGCGAGCGGTGGGGGGCAGGGGGTCCTTCGACCGCGCCGTCCGTCGGTGGCGCGCGCCCGCGCGCCCTCCCCACGAAAGAGAGAGACCCGTGACCGCCCGTACCCGACGAGCCCGCCTCGTCCCCGTCCTCGCCGCCGTGTCGCTGCTGGCGCTCGGGGCCTGCAGCAGCTCCGCGGAGATCGAGGAGCAGGCCCGCGCCGGCGAGGGCGGCGAGCGCACCGCGCTGTCGGTCGACACCGGCCCCGAGCAGGACCGCATCCACACCCAGCCCAGCGAGGAGGCGATCGCCCTGCTGCCCGAGGGCGCCTTCCCCGACGGCGTCCTGCGGGTCTCGGTGACCCAGGGCGCGGTGCCGCTGGCCTTCTTCGCCGACGACAACTCCACCGTGATCGGCAGCGAGACCGACATCGCCACCCTGGTCGCCGACGCGCTCGACCTCGACCTGGAGCTGGTCGTCAACGACTGGTCCAACTGGCCGCTGGCCACCCGGTCCGGCGAGGTCGACGCCACCATCTCCAACGTCACGGTGACCGAGGAGCGCAAGCAGCTGTTCGACTTCTCGTCCTACCGGGTCGACCAGCTCGGCTGGCTGGTCCGGGCCGACAGCGACCTGCAGGTCGACGAGGCCGCCGACATCGCCGGGCTCACCGTCGGCGTGGGCTCGGGCACCAACCAGGAGCAGATCCTGCTCGCCTGGGACCAGCAGAACCGGGACGCCGGGCTGGAGCCGGTGACCATCGACTACTACGAGTCCTACAACGACGCCGTCCTCGCGCTGCAGTCCGGCCGGCTGGACAGTTACTTCGGCCCCAACGCCATCGCCGCCTACAGCGCCGCGGTCTCCCCGGACGACGTCGCCGTGGCCGGCACGGTCAACGGCGGCTGGCCCGACACCGCCAACATCGCCGTCGCCACGGCCAAGGGCAACGGCCTGGCCGAGGCCTTCACCGCCGCGCTCAACTCGGCCATCGAGGACGGCACCTACCAGCAGGTCCTCGACCGCTGGGGCCTGGGCGCCGAGGCGATCGAGCGGTCCGAGACCAACCCGCCCGGCCTGGGCGCCTGACCCCTCGCGAGGAGATCCCCCATGACCCGCACCCGAATCCGGGCGGCCGCCGCGCTGGCGGTGTCGTCCGCCGTGTTCCTCTCCGCCTGCACCAGCTCCGCGGAGATCGAGGCCGGCCAGCGCGCCGACACCGCCGCGGCCGCGTCCGAGGCCGGCGAGGCCACGCCGGCGCCGGTGGTGGACACCAGCCCCGAGCAGGCCGGCCGGGTCTCCACCGACGAGGACCCCGACGCCGCCGCGCTCGTGCCGGCCGACATCGGCGAGGACGGCACGCTCACCGTCGGCGTCGTCGGCACCGGCGAGCCGCCGCTGGGCTTCCTCGCCGACGACAACGCCACCGTCGTCGGCAGCGAGGTCGACATCGCCGCGCTGGTCGCCGACTCCCTCGGCCTCGAGCTCGAGGTGGTGAACGTGGCCTGGGAGCAGTGGCCGCTGGGCGTGCAGAGCGGCGACCTCGAGGCGGTGTTCAGCAACGTCGGCGTCAATGACGAGCGGCTCCAGCTGTTCGACTTCGCGACGTACCGCCAGGGCGTGATGGCGTTCACCGCGAAGCCCGGCAGCGGGCTGTCGATCGCCGGCGCCGAGGACATCGCCGGCCTGACCGTGGCGGTCGGCTCGGGCACCAACCAGGAGCGGATCCTGCTGGACTGGAACGCGCAGAACGAGGCCGCCGGGCTGGAGCCCGCGCAGCTGGAGTACCACGCCAACGCCGCCGACGCGCTGCTGGCGCTCCAGTCGGGCCGCATCGACACCTACATCGGACCGAACCCGAACGCCGTCTACCAGCAGTCGGTCGGGGACGTCGAGATCGTCGGCACGGTCAACGCCGGGTGGCCCGACACCACCTACGTCGCGGCCACCTCGCTCAAGGGCAACGGCCTGATCGACGCCGTCGAGGCGGCGCTGCAGCACGCGTTCGAGGACGGCACCTACGCGCAGACCCTCGAGCGGTGGGGCCTGTCCGACGAGGCCGTCGACGAGCCGGTGGTCAACCCGGCGGTCGGCTCCTGACCTCGGGCCGGTGCCGGCCGTGCGGCGTCAGCCGGGCGGCCGGCACCGGTCGAGGAACCCCAGGATCGCGTCGCTGACGAACTCGGCGCGGTCCTCGTGCAGGAGGTGCGACGCGCCGGGCACCTGCAGCTGCTCGACCCGCGGGAGCAGCGTCGCCAGCCACCGGCTGAGTGCCCGCACGACGGCGGGGCTCCGGGCGCCGGTGAGCAGCAGGGTGGGCACGCGGACCCCGCGGACGGCCGACTCGGGCAGCGGCGGGAAGCCGGCCCGCAGGGCGGCCGACAGCGTGCTCGCGTTGTCCCGCATCTGCTGCCGGCGGTCCTCCGTCAGCCTGCCGAACGCCTCGCGGCCCAGCACGCCCCGCGCGAAGCCCTGCCACGCGCGCTCGGGATCGCCCCGCCGCCGGGCCCAGGCCATCGGAGCGAAGGTGCGCAGGCCGAAGGCGAGGACCGCGAGCGTGGCGCCCGGGTGCCGGAGCAGGCTGCGCGCGAGCACCCCGGGGTGCGGGCGGGAGCCCGGGCCGAGCACCAGAGGCAGCAGCGGCGGTTCCTCGAGGACCAGGCTGCGGACGGCGTCCGGGTGCTCGATCGCGGTGAGCAGGCAGATGAACGCGCCCCAGGAGTTGCCGACCAGGTGGGCCGGCGCCGCGTCGAGCTCGCGGAGGAAGGCGACCAGGTCGTCGACGTGGACCGGCATCGGGTCGGCGGCTCCCGGCGGGACGTCGGCGTTGGGCCGGGCGAACCGGCGGCTGTAGGCGATCGCCCGGTACCGCGCGGCGACCGGTCCCAGCTGCCCGGACCAGGTCCGCAGGTCGCTGATCCCGCCGTGCACGAAGACGACCGGCTCTCCCTCCCCGCGCTGCCGGTAGGCCAGCGGCACCCCGTCGACCACCACGCGCTCGACCCCGGGGAAGCCCGGGCCGTCGTCCGCCCCGGTGGTCGTCATGGCGCGCTCCGCTCGTCCGGTCGGTGGTCAGCGCGGGTGCTCTGCGGGTGTTATGCGGGTGTTCCTCGTGCACTGCCGGTCCTGCCGGACCGGCAGTGCACGAGGTCGACCGGCAACGCCGGCGGTGAACGGCCTCAGCGGGCCCGCGGGGGCACCGGCGGCAGGCCCAGGTGGTCGCGCAGCGTCGTCCCGGTGTAGTCCGCGCGGAAGACGCCGCGCTCCTGCAGCAGCGGCACCACCCGGTCGACGAACGGGTCCAGCCCGCCCGGCGTGATGTGCGGGACGAGGATGTAGCCGTCCGCGGCGTCGGACTGCACCAGGTCGTCGATCGCCGCGGCCACCGTGGCGGGCGAACCGATGAAGGACTGGCGGCTCTGCACCTCGATCATCAGCTCGCGGATGGAGTAGTGCTTCTCTGCGGCGAGCTCCCGCCACTGCCGCGCGGTGGCCAGCGGGTCGCGGTGCATGCGCACCTGGGCGCGCCCCTGGGCGACGTGCGACTCGCCCACCACCGGGTCCACGTCGGGCAGCGGTCCGTCGGGGTCGTAGGCGGAGAGGTCGCGGTTCCACACCTGCTCGAGGAACCGGATCGCCGTCTGCCCGGACACCTGCTGCCGGCGCACCTCGTGCGCGAGCTCCGCGGCCTCGGCGTCGGTGTGCCCGATGGCGAAGGTGGCCGCCGGCAGGATGAGCAGCTCCTCGCGGCTGCGGCCGTAGCGCGCCAGCCGGCCCTTGACGTCGGCGTAGAAGGCCTGACCCGCCTCCTTGGTGGCGTGCCGGCTGAAGATCGCGTCCGCGCTGGACGCGGCGAACTCCCGGCCCTCCTCGGAGTCGCCGGCCTGGAAGACCACCGGCCGGCCCTGCGGGCTGCGCGGCACGTCGAAGCGCCCGGCGATGTCGAAGTGCGCGTCCCGGTGGGCGAACCGGCCGGCCTGTGGGTCGCCCAGGAAGACCCCGCGCTCCTTGTCGGCGACCACCTCGTCGCCCCGCCAGGTGTCGGCCAGCTCCAGCACCGTCTGCAGGAACGTGCGGGCCCGCTCGTAGCGCTGGTCCTGCGGCAGGAAGCCGCCGCGCCGGAAGTTCTCGCCGGTGAAGGCGTCCCAGGAGGTCACCACGTTCCAGGCGGCCCGGCCGCCGGAGAGGTGGTCGAGGGTGGCGAACTGGCGGGCCACCTCGTAGGGCTCGTTGAACGTCGAGTTGATCGTCCCGGTGAGCCCCAGCCGGTCGGTCACCGCGGCGAGGGCCGCCAGCACGGTGAAGGTGTCCGGCCGGCCGACGACGTCGAGGTCGTAGATCAGCCCGTTCTGCTCGCGCAGCCGCAGGCCCTCGGCGAGGAACAGGAAGTCGAACCTCCCCCGCTCGGCGGCCTGTGCGAACCGCACGAACGAGGAGAACTCGATGTGGCTGCCGGCCTCCGGGTCGCTCCAGACGGTGGTGTTGTTGACCCCCGGGAAGTGCGCCGCCAGGTGGATCTGCTTGGTCATCGTGGATCTCCTCAGGCCGGGGCGTAGCGGTTGGCGGGCCGGGGCAGGCCCAGCAGGCCGCGCAGCGTGGTCGCCTCGTACGCGGTCCGGAACAGGCCGCGCCGCTGCAGCTCCGGCACCAGGCCCTCGGTGACCTGCACCAGGTCGTGCGGCAGGGCGGCCGGGCGGAGCCGGAAGCCGGTCAGGCCCGCCTGGGACCACTCGGTGAGCAGGTCGGCCAGCTGGGCCGGCGTCCCGGCGAACACCCGCGCGTCGCTGACGTACTCGCTGCCCGCGGCCTCGTCCAGCCGCCGCCGGCGCGCGGCCGCCGCCTCCGGTGTCGCGTCGAGGAACACCACGAGGTCGCCGAAGACGTGCACGGTCTCCTCGGCGCGGCCGGCCAGCGCCTGGGCGGCGCGGATCTCGCCGACGATCGCCGCGGCGTCCACGGCGTCCCCCGGGGTCACGTACCCGACGTCGGCGCTGCGGGCCACGAGCTCGTACGGGATCGTCTGGTGGGCCAGGGCCGAGACGATCGGCTGGCCCTGCGGCGGCCGCGGCGTGATCGAGGGGCCCTTCACCGAGAACCACCGGCCGGTGAAGTCGATGTAGTGCAGCTTGTCCCGGTCGACGAAGCGGCCGGTGGCGGCGTCCCGGATCTCGGCGTCGTCCTCCCAGCTGTCCCACAGCCGGCGGACCACCTCGACCCAGTCGGCGGCCTCGTCGAACAGCTCCCGCAGCGCCGCCTGGACGGCAGGGTCGTGCCGGTCGACGCTGCGCAGCTCGGGCAGGGTGCGCCGGCCGAAGTGCGCCGCCTCGGCCGGGCTGGTGGAGACCCGCACCCGGACCCCGGCCCGGCCGGTGCTCACGTGGTCGAGGGTGGCGATGGCCTTGGAGAGGTGGAAGGGCTCGGTGTGCGTGACGACGGCGGTGGGCACCAGCCCGATCCCCTGGGTGACGGGGGCGACCCGCGCGGCGACCTGCACGGCGTCCAGCCGGCCGCGCACCTGGTCGGTGCGGTCGTCGGGCCCCTCCCGGTCGGTCGACTGCAGCGACAGCGCGTCCTCGAAGGTGACCAGGTCCAGCAGCCCGCGCTGGGCCTCCTGCACGAGGTCCACCCAGTAGCCGGCCGTGAACAGCTCGTCCGGGCGGGCGTCCGGCTCGCGCCACGCGGCGGGGTGCCAGCCGGCGCCGTCCAGGGCGACGGCCAGGTGGAGGGGGGTCACGACCGGCGCTCCAGCGGGATCTGCTCGCCGGCCTCGACCGCCACGGGCAGGGTCGGCAGGGGGTGGTCGGGGACGGCGGGGGTCTCGACGGTGGTCATGGTCAGTGCACCTCCGAGAGCTTCCCGGTGGTCACGTCGAAGGCGAAGCCGCGGACGCTGTCCTTGACCGGGATGAACGGGCTGTCGAGGATCCGCTGCCGCTGGGCCCGGACGTCCTCCGCCAGCTCGGCGAACGCCTCGGAGTGCCAGTGCGGCCGGGTGCCCACCTCCTGCTCGATCGTCGCGCGGACGTCCTCGTCGGTGGAGGTCAGCATCCCGCAGTCGGTGTGGTGGACGAGCACGATCTCCCGCGTACCCAGCAGCCGCCGGCTGATCGCCGGCGAGCGGATCTCGTCGTCGGTGACGGTCATCGGGGTTCCTCTCCTGGGTCAGGTCCGGGACGAGCCGGCCGCGCGGGACCGGAAGTCGCCGCGGCCGGTGTCGCCCTTCCAGTCGGCGAAGGACTCGCCGGTGAGCTCCTCGAGCAGGGCGATGTCGTCGAGCAGCGGGCCGAGCACCTCGCGGCGGACCTCGACCGGCATGACCGGCCGCGGCGCCCGTCCCGCGTGCAGCGCCACGACCAGCGGGCGGCTGACCTGCCGCCACACCTGCGGCGGGGCGTAGGCGCCCAGCGCCGCCCCGGCCCGCGCGACCCGGGCCAGCGCCCGGTACCGCGGGGTGTCGGCGACGTAGGGCTTGACGTTCTCGGGGGCCACGGTGTGCGCGATCCCCTGCTCGACGCCGAGGAAGGTGCTGACCCGGTCCAGCGTCTCCCGCGGGGTGTCGACCAGCTGCCGGTAGCGCAGCAGGAACACCTGCTCGCGCGGCACCGAGCGGTACAGGTCGCGCAGCTGCTCGCCGTAGCGGCCCAGCCCGCGGTAGTGCCAGAACGGCGCCCAACCGTCGGCGACCCGCTGCTCCTCGGCCCGGACGGCGGTGAGGAAGTCGGCCACCGGCTCCAGCCCGTCGGCCCGCAGGTGCACCCAGTTCGACCAGGCGCGGTCCACCGGGTCGCGGACGACCACCACGACCTTGACGTCGGGGACGTCGGCGGCCAGCCGTTCCTGCGCGCCCCGGTCGTAGAGGTAGAACGGCGTGCTCTCCCCGCGGACGGCGTCCTGCGGGGCGGCGGCGAACAGCGCCAGGTAGTCCTCCCGGCGCCAGATCCACTCACGGGCGCTGTGCGCGTCCCCGGGACCGCGCTGCCCGCTGCGCGGCGGGGGCCGGCCGTCGGTCAGGTAGTACTTCGGCTCCTTGACCGGGGAGAGGTACAGCCCCGGGTGCGTGGCCAGCGCGGCGTGCAGGGCCGTCGTCCCCGCCTTGGGCGCGCCGGCGATGACGAACTGCGGCAGTCGGCCGCTCATGCGGACCCCCTCCTGGATCGGTGTGCACACTGGGCGGCGTCCCCACCACCCGAGACCGGAGCCGCCGCGTGCCCGAGAACCCCCTCCGCCACCCCGACCCGCGCCGGTTCTGGGCCGACGCCGAGGTGGCGGTGGCCCCCGAGGACGCCCGCCGGGGCTCGTGGGCCGGCGGCCCGTCGGCGCAGCTGGTCGACGGGACGTGGTGGCTGGCCTACCGGCTGCGGCGGCCGCTCGGCGAGGGCCGGGGCTTCGCCAACGTCGTCGCCCGCTCCGACGACGGCGTGCGGTTCACCCCCGTGGTGGGGATCGGCAAGGACGCGTTCGGCGCCGAGTCGCTCGAGCGCCCGGCCCTGGTGCACACGCCCGACGGCCGCTGGCGGCTCTACGTCAGCTGCGCGACCCCGGGCACCAAGCACTGGCGGGTCGACCTGCTGGAGGCCGGCACCGTCGAGGACCTGGGGACGGCGACCCCGCGCACGGTGCTGCCGGGCAGCGACGCCGAGGCGGTCAAGGACCCGGTGGTCCGGCACGACGGGCGGCGGTGGCACCTGTGGGCCAGCGTCCACCCGCTCGACGACCCGCTGGCCACCGACCGCATGACCACCGAGCACGCGACCAGCGACGACGGCGTCGCCTGGACCTGGCAGGGCACCGCCCTGGCCGGCACGCCGGGCAGCTGGGACGCCCGCGGCGTGCGGTTCACCGCCGTCGCCCTGGACGGCGCGGGGACCTGGGCGCTCTACGACGGACGGGCCACGGCGGAGGAGAACTGGGAGGAGCGCACCGGGCTCGCGGTGACCGACGGGGACGGCCGCTTCACCGCCGTCCCCGGTGGCCCACTGCTGCAGAGCCCGCACCCGCCGGGCGGGCTGCGCTACGCCGACGCGGTGGCCGTCCCCGGCGGCGGCGTCCGCTGGTTCTACGAGGCGACCCGCGCCGACGGCGCCCACGAGCTGCGCACGGTGCTGCTGCCGGGCTGACACGGTCAGCGCCCCGCCGGCCCGCAGCCGGCGCCGCGCGCGACCGCCCGGAGGTCGGCGCCGGCCGGTCCGGGCAGCGGGCGCGGGTCGTCGGCCGGCTGCCAGCGGCCGTCCCGGACGACGTAGTGGGTCACCGGACCGTCGGCGAGGAACGCGGCCAGGCCGTCGAGCAGCCGGTCGACGTCGGCCGCCGTGGTGGGCACGCCGACGCTGGCCCGCAGCGCCCCCTCGGGCACGCCGAGCCGGGCGAGCAGCGGGTGGGCGCAGAACCGGCCGTCCCGGACGCCGACGCCGTGCTCGGCCGACAGGACCGCCGCCACCAGCCCGGGGTCGGCGCCCTCGACGGTGAAGCCCACCACGCCCGTGGGCGCGACCGAGTCGGGCCAGATCCGCAGCCGGCGCACGCCGGGCAGCGCGTCCAGGCCGGCCTCCAGCCGGGCCCGCAGCGCCCGCTCGTGGGCCTCGAGCGCCTCCTCCGGCAGCGCGGCGAGGGCGTCGCACGCCGCCGCCAGCGCCACCGCGCCCAGCACGTTCGGGGAGCCGCCCTCGTGCCGGTGCGGAGCCGCGGCCCAGGTGGCCTCCTCCACGGTCACCGCGTGCACCGCTCCCCCGCCGGCGAGGTGTGCGGGGGCGGCGTCCAGCCAGTCGCGGCGACCCACGAGCGCCCCGGTTCCGTACGGGGCGTAGAGCTTGTGCCCCGAGAACGCGACGTAGTCGGCGCCGGTGGCGGCCAGGGAGAACCGGCGGTGCGGCACCAGCTGGGCGCCGTCGACGGCCACCCGGGCGCCGGCCGCGTGCGCGAGCTCGAGGACGTCGGCCAGCGGGAGCGCCTCCCCGGTGACGTTGGAGGCTCCGGTGACCGCGACCAGGGCGTACCGCCGCGCGGCGAGCTCGCCGGCCAGCGCCCGCAGGGTCGCCGGAACCGTCGCGCCGGTGGGCAGGACGGTCGTGGTCGCGCGGCGCTGCCACGGCAGCAGGTCGGCGTGGTGCTCGCAGTCGAGCACCAGCACCCGCTCCCCGGCCGGCACGCAGCCGGCGAGCAGGTTCAGCGCGTCGGTGGTGTTCCGCGTCAGCACGCAGACGTCGTCGGGCCGGGCGCCGACGAAGGCGGCCACCGTGTCCCGCGCCGACTCGTAGAGCGCCGTCGACACCTGGGACAGGTAGCCCGCGCCCCGGTGCACGCTCGCGTACAGCGGCAGCGCCTCGGCCACCCGGTCGGCCACGGCGACCAGCGCCGGCGTGCTCGCCGCGGTGTCGAGGTCGGCGTAGCGCAGCCTGCCGGACGGCACGAGCGGCACCTCGGTGCCCGCGCCGACCACCGGCAGCAGCGGCCGCTCCGGGGCCGCGGGGACGTCGACGACGGGACGGGACAGGACGGCGCCGGTCACGCAGGCCTCCTCGGTTCGGGGACCCACCTCGGGTCCGCGCTTGCGGGAGCCGGTCGGCACCCACCTGGTCGTCACCCGGGGCACCCCATCGCGGAGGAAGGGTTGCCGGCCAGCGAGCCGGGGCTTGTCGCTGGCGCTCTTGACCTGCCCGGGAGCGTGGCACGCCGGCCGCATTGTCGTCAAACCCGATCGGGATGGTAGAGATATGTCCGTGCCCGTCCTCCCCGTCCCGACCGCCGCCGCGCCGCGGCTGGTCCGTCGGGCGCACGTGGACCTGGGCCGCGTCTGGTCGGCCCGCTGTCGCTGACGGCGCCCCCGTCCGCTCCCCCTCCGGCCGCCGTCCCGCGCGGCCGCTCATCCCTGCGAGGACCCCCGTGCCGATCGAGTTCCTGGGCATCGCCGCCACCAACGACGGATCCGAGACCACCCCGCGCTCCGGGCCGAGCTTCGACAAGCAGTTCACCCTGCGACTCGGCCGCGCGCACGAGGACTGGGGCTGGGACCGCGTGCTGTTCGCCTACGGCTCCGGTGCTCCGGAGCCCTCGGCCGCCGCGGCCTACCTGCTCTCCCACACCGAGCGGCTGCAGGTGCTGCTGGCCCACCGGCCCAACGTCAGCTACCCGACCTTCGCCGCGAAGACCTTCGCCACCCTCGACCAGATCGGCGACGGCCGGCTGACCGTGCACTTCATCACCGGCGGCACCGACCACGAGCAGCAGCGCGAGGGCGACTACCTGACCAAGGACCAGCGATACGGCCGCACCCGCGAGTACATCCAGATCGTCAAGAAGGCCTGGACCTCGCGCGAGCCGTTCGACTGGGACGGCGAGCACTACCGGTTCGCCGACTTCGTCAGCGACACCTTCCCGGTGCAGCAGCCCCGGCCCGACGTCTCCTTCGGCGGCTCCTCGGGGGCCGCCTACGCCGCCGGGGGCGCCGAGGCCGACGTCTACGCGCTGTGGGGCGAGCCGCTGGCCGAGACCGCCGCCCAGATCGAGCGGGTGCACGCCGCCGCACGGGCCGCCGGGCGCACCACGCTGCCGCGCATCCAGGTCGCCTTCCGGCCGATCATCGCCCCCACCGAGGAACTGGCCTGGGAGAAGGCGTACCGCACCGTCGACCGGATCACCGCCCGCACCGGCGGGGGGCTGCAGCCGCTGTCGCGGCGCCACCCGCTCACCGGCCCGGAGAACACCGGCTCCCAGCGACTGCTGGAGATCGCCGAGCGCGGCGAGCGGTTCGACCGCGCGCTGTGGACGCCGACGGCCCGGGCCACCGGCGGCGCGGGCAACTCCAACGCGCTGGTCGGCACCCCGGAGACGGTGGCGCGGGCGCTGCTGGACTACGTCGACCTCGGTGTCGACATCATCTCGATGCGCGGCTACGACCTGCTCGGTGACGCCATCGACGTCGGCCGGTACGTGCTGCCGATCGTGCGCGAGGAGGTCGCCAAGCGCGACGCGGCCCGGGCGACCCCGGCGGCGGGAGCCCGGTGAGCACCGTCGCCGTCGTCGGCAACCCCAAGCCGCACTCCCGCACCCGCGCCGCGGCCGAGCTGGTCGTCGAGCGGCTGACCGGCGCCCCCGCCGACCGGGTGGTCGACGTCGTCGAGCTCGGCGCCGGGCTGCTCGGCTGGGGCGACCCCGCCGTCGAGGAGGCGGTCGCCGCGGTGCGGGCGGCCGAGGTCGCCGTCGTCGCCAGCCCCACCTACAAGGCCACCTACACCGGCCTGCTCAAGCTGTTCCTCGACCAGATCGGCACCGGCGACCTCGCCGGGGTCGTCGCGGTGCCGCTCATGCTGGGCGGCGGGCCGGCGCACGCGCTCGCGCCCGAGCTGCTGCTCAAGCCCGTGCTGGTCGAGCTCGGCGCCACCGCGCCCACCCGCGGGCTCTACCTGCTGGACGAGACCTGGGACGACCCCGCCCCGCTGGACGCCTGGCTGACCGCCGCACGGCCGCAGGTGGACGCCGCCCGCACCGCCCGGCGGGGCTGACGTGGCGGTCTCCCGGCCCGGGCTCACCCGTCGCGTCGCCGTGGACCTGCTGCGGGTGGACAGCGCGCGATGTCGGCGCCGCTGACGACCGCCCACTCTGCCCGCAGACCCCGAAGGACCCCGTCGTGACCCGTTCCCTGCTGTCTCCCGTCCCGCCCATCGACCCGACCGTCCGCCGCACCGGCGCGGCCGGCCTCGCCGCGGCCCTCGCCGCGGTCCAGCACCGGTGGTCCCCGCTGGTCGAGTTCCGCGCCCAGCACCGCTGGACGCACCTGCTCGACCCGGGCTTCGCCGCCGACGCCCTCGACCCCGCCCTGCACGCCGACCTCGCCGAGGCCCAGGTGTGGCTGCTGTCCTGGCTGCCCGGCCAGGGCACCGACCTGCACGACCACGGCGGCTCCTCCGGGGCCTTCGCGGTCGTCCGCGGCACGCTGGCGGAGGAGGTCGGGGCGCTGCCGGAGGCCCGGCAGCTCGCCTCCGGCCGGGTGCGCCCGTTCGGGCCGCACCACGTGCACCGGGTGACCAACCGTGCGCCGGAACCGGCGGTGAGCGTGCACGTCTACAGCCCGCGGCTGACCGTGATGAACACCTACCGGGCCGACCGGGGCGGGCTGATCCGCACCGGCACCGAGCGCGCCGGCGTCGACTGGTGACCGCCCGCTGAGACGCCGACGGGCCGTGCCCCCGGGAGGGGAGCACGGCCCGTTCGTCGGATGGCCCCGTCCGGAGGCTCGCGCCGAGCCTGCGAGGCGTGAGGGGGACGGGGTCCTTTCTCTACGCCGGCTGCGGCACCCGGTTGTCGAACAGCGCGATCGCCGCGGCGGTGTTGGACGCCGGTACGAAGTAGTGCGAGTGCACCTTCGTCACCTGGGCGTTCATCGCACCGCGCATGATCAGCCACATGATCATCTCGATGCCCTCGGACCCGGCCTCGCGGATGTAGTCCTCGCGGGAGAGCGTGGTCAGCTTCTCCGGGTCCTTCTCGATGGCCTCGAGGAACATGTGGTCGAACTCGGGGTTGATGTAGCCCGCCCGCGCCCCGGCCAGCTGGTGGGACATCCCGCCGGTGCCGAGGATCGCCACCTTGACGTCCTTCGGGTAGCTCGCGATGGCCCGGCCGAGCGCCTGTCCCAGGGCGTAGCAGCGCGCGGCCGTGGGCTGCGGGTACTGGATGACGTTGACCAGCAGCGGGATCACCGGGCAGGGCCAGGCCTCGCCCGGGTCCGGCGTCCACACCGACAGCGGAACGGTGAACCCGTGGTCGACGTCGAGCTCCTGGAACACGGTGAGGTCGAAGCCGTCGTCCACCAGGCTCTCGAGCAGGTGCAGCGACAGCTCCGGGTCCCCCACGACGTCGGGCACCGGACGCTTGCCGAAGCCCTCGTCGGCCACCTCGTACCGCTCGGCGGTGCCGATCCCGAAGGTCGGCACGATGTCGAGGTCGACGCCGTTGGCGTGGTCGTTGTAGACGACGATCGCCACGTCGGGCTCGTGCTCGGCGAGCCACTCCCGCGCCGGGGCGTAGCCGTCGAACAGGCCCTTCCAGTTCGGGTCCTCGGTCTTGCCGCGGTCCATCGCCGCCCCGATGGAGGGGACGTGCGAGGTCGCCAGACCCCAGATCACCTCAGCCACGTCGTCCTCCTGCCCGCATCGCCGCCACGAACTCCTCCTCGGTCATGCCGCTGAAGACGCCACCGAGGTACTGCATCGACCGGCCGTCCATCATGGCCAGCTTGTAGACGTAGAAGATGCTGCCGCCCAGGTCGATCATCCGCTGCCAGTCCCGGTCGAGGACGGCCTGCTTCTGCTCCGGGGTCAGCTTGAACTCGTCGCAGTAGGCGGCCTCGTCGCCCAGGAACCGCTCCCGTGCCTCGGCCGAACGCAGGCTCATGAACAGCTTGTTCATGCGGAAACCGCGCCGGCTGGTCTGCCCGTCGAAGACCGGCGTCCCCGGCAGGTCGAACCTGCCGATCGGGGTGTCAGTGCTCATCGCTGCCCTTCCGTTCCTCGCCGGTGAGGTGCTCGTGGTCGTCCAGCCACTCCCACAGCGGTCGCGGGTGCGGGCTGGTCTTGGTGCGGCCGCACCAGCACGTCCCGAGCATCTCACCGTCGTACTGGCGGAAGGTGATGCGCAGCTGGCGGGTGGGCGGGCTCTGACCGGTGGAGGTGGTCATGCCTTCTCCTGCGGGTGCTGGGCCAGCGCCTCGACGTGCACGTCCAGCCACGGGGACATGGGCAGGGACACCAGGGCATCGTGCAGCGCCGCGGCGTCGGGCGCCTCGTACAGCCCGATGGTGGCGTTGCGCCCGGGCACCCGCCACAGCCGCTTGAGGGTGCCCGCGGCGCGCAGCTCCATGGCGCGAGCCCGCTCGGCGGTCCGCAGCTCCTCCCGCCGCTCGGCCGGCGTCTCGGCGGGCAGGCGGTTCTCGGAGCGGACGAGGAACTCCACGGTGGTCTCCTGGGGGTGGGTCGGGTGGGTGGGGACCGCGATCAGCGGGCGAGCTCGAGCAGGACGTCGGCCAGCGCCTTGGGGGCGGTGACCATCGCCTCGTGGCCGGTGTCGAGCTCGTGCACCGGCCAGCCGCGCTCGCGCGCCCGCTCGCCCTGGGCCTGGAAGACCCGCATCCAGGTCACGCACTCGACGAACGCGGCGGGCACAGTGTCCACGGCGCCGGTGAGGTCGAGCCGGTCGAGGTAGGTCTTCCACGGGTGCGGCGTCAGCTTCGGGGTCAGCCAGTCGACGTCGGCCTGCTCGGTGACGCCGAGGACCGAGAGCTTGCGCACCGGCACCAGCCAGCCGAAGCCCTGCTCGGCCGCCGACTCGGCCCAGTGGTGCTCCACCTGCTCGGGCAGCAGGTCCCGCGCGGCCTCGCCGTCGTCGCCGACGAAGGCGTCGAGGTACACCCGCTTGGCGATCGCGTCGGGCCGCCGGTCGGCGACCGCGGTGACGATCTGCCCGGCGTAGCTGTGCCCGACCAGGACGACGTCGCGCAGGGCGAAGGTGTCGATCAGCCGGACGACGTCCTCCACGTGGGTGTCCAGCCCCACCAGCGGGGACAGCAGGTGCGCGCGCTCGGACAGCCCGGTCAGCGTGGGGGCGTGGACCTCGTGGCCGGCGCCGCGGAGCAGCGGGGCCACCCGGTCCCAGCACCAGCCGCCGTGCCAGGCCCCGTGGACGAGGACGAAGGTCGCCATCGTGCCGGCCCTCAGGCCTGACCGGCCGGCTGCGGCGCGGCGGCGGCGGGGCGGACGGGGCGCGCCGGGCGGGCCGGGGCCTCGCCGCGGGCGGCCGCCTCGGCCTTGGCCATCTTCTCCAGCAGGCGGCGGCCGCGGATGCCGGCGACGTCGGAGCGGATCGAGGACTCGATCATGCCCGGGTCGGTGGCGACCATCTTCTCCTGGATCTCGAGGGCGTCGACGTCCTCCTTCATGACCGCCAGCTGCTGCTTGAGCTGGAAGTCCGACAGCTCCTGGTCGTCGATCTTGTAGTCGCGGCCCAGGGCGAAGAAGTCGTGCGTGGTGGTCTCGGTCTCCGGCGTCATGCCGTAGATGACCTTCATGTGGAAGCCCTCGGGCTCCTCGGTGCCGGTCGGCGCGATCCGGATGTTGAGGATGAAGATGCCCGGCGCGTAGAAGTCGCCGTCCTGCCAGCGGTCGATGTTGGTCGTCACGCCCATCGAGGACCGGTAGAAGGGCGGGGCCTCGATGTCGATCATGTGCCGGACGAAGGAGACCTTGTTGCCCTCGCCGATCACGTCGATCGGGGTGGCGGCGACCGCGGCGTTGCCGATCGAGGTCGGGTGCAGGAACGTCTCGTGGGTCAGGTCGAGCAGGTTCTCCACGAGCAGCACCTGGCGGCCCTTGAGCCCGACCGAGCCCTGCACGTGGGTCCAGTTCGGGTCCTCGAGCCAGGAGACGTCGGGGATGTCGTCGGGGTCGGCCTTGTCCGCGTCACCCGGCCAGATCCAGACGATGCCGTAGCGCTCGACGACCGGGAACCGGTGCACCGTGGCGCCCTTGGGCATGTCCGGCTGCTCGGCGACCCCGACGCACTGGCCCGACCCGTCGATCTTGTAGCCGTGGTAGTTGCAGGTGATGACGTCGTCGTCCAGCTGCCCCAGCGACAGCGGGTAGCGGCGGTGCGGGCAGCGGTCCTCGATCGCGTTGGCGGTGCCGTCCGACAGCCGGTAGAAGCACACCGGCCGGCCGCAGATCCAGCGCTGCATGAGCGTGCGGCCGACCTCGTCGGACCAGGCGCCGATGTACCAGCCGTTCAGGACGATGGGGTTGGCTGCCACGGGTACTCCTCGGTGGGTGTTCGGTTCGGGTTCAGGCCGGGCGGGAGGGGTCAGAGGTCGAGCACGAGGCGCGGCCCCCGGCAACGCGACACACAGATCATCATCACGTCGCCCGCGGCGCGCTCGTCGTCGTCGAGCAGGGAGTCGCGGTGGTCGGGCTCGCCCTCGAGGACGGCGGTCTCGCAGGTGCCGCAGATGCCCTCGGCGCACGAGGACAGGACCGGGACGCCGGCGTTCTCGACGGCCTCCAGGACGGTGAGCTCCGGCGGCACCGCGACGGTGGTGCCCGAGCGCTGCAGGACCACCTCGAAGGCGGTGTCCTCGCCGTCGGCGACGACCGGGGCGGCGGTGAACCGCTCGACGTGCAGGGCGCCGGGGGCCCACGGGCGGCAGGCCTCCTCGACCGCGTCCAGCAGCGGGGCGGGGCCGCAGCAGTAGACGAGGGTGTCGGCGGCCGGCGTCCCGAGGACCGTGGCCAGCGGCAGCAGCCCGACCTCGTCCTGCGGGTGCAGGGTGACCCGGTCGCCGTGCGGGGCCAGCTCGGCGAGGAAGGCCATGGAGGCGCGGGTGCGGCCACCGTAGTGCAGCTCCCAGTCGGCGCCGGCCGCCTCGGCGGCCCGGACCATCGGCAGCAGCGGGGTGATGCCGATGCCGCCGGCCACGAAGACGTAGCGGGCCGCGGGCAGCAGCGGGAAGTTGTTGCGCGGGCCGCGCACCCGCAGCCGATCGCCGACGGCGAGCTCGTCGGCGATCCAGCGCGAGCCGCCGCGGCTCTCCGGCTCCCGCAGGACGCCGATCCGCCAGGTGCCGGTCTCGGCCGGGTCGCCGCACAGGGAGTACTGCCGGGTCAGGCCGCCCGGCAGCTCCACGTCGATGTGCGCGCCGGGCGCCCAGGCGGGCAGCTGCTCCCCCGCCGGGAGGGCGAGGTCGAGGCCCACGACGCCGTCGGCCTCGTCGCGGCGGGCCGCGACGACGAGCTCGGCGGTCCAGTCCGACGACGTCCGGGTGGGTGCGCTCCGGTCGAGGACGGACGTCACGGGTGGGCCTCCAGCGGCTCTCGCGGCACGGGCGCAGCCGGGTGACCACGCTCACGCCCACCGTAAGGAGCGCCCCGACCTGCGGGGATCGGCGCTAGGTCGGCACTGTGACGGCCGCGACAGCCCGCCCCGGCTACGTCAAACGTCGCGCCCCGGGCGGGGGCGCGGCTCAGGCCGGTGGCGGGATGAGCCCCTCGCGGATCGCCAGCAGCGCGGCCTGGGTCCGGCTGGACAGCTGCAGCTTGCTCAGCACGTTGCTGACGTGGGTGCGGGCGGTGCGCTCGCTGATCACCAGGCGGTCGGCGATGTCCCGGTTGGAGTGGCCCTGCGCCACCAGGGTGAGGATCTCCCGCTCGCGCGTGGTGAGCGAGGTCAGGCCGGTCTGCGGCGCGGCCATCCGGCGGGCCAGCTGCCGGGCGACGGCGGAGTCCAGGTGCACCTCGCCGGCCGCGGCGGCGGTGATCGCGGTGGCCACCTCCGCGGGATCGGCGTCCTTGAGCACGTAGCCGGCGGCACCGGCCGCCAGCGCGGCGTGCACCCGCTCGACCTCCCCGAAGCTGGTGAGGACGACGACCTTCACCTGCGGGTGCGCCCGCACGATCGCGGCGGTGGCGGCGACGCCGTCCATGCGCGGCATCTGCAGGTCCATGAGGACGACGTCGGGCAGCGGCTGCCCGGTGGTGTGCCACTGGTGCAGCAGCTCGACGGCCTGCTGGCCGTCTCCGGCCTCCCCCAGCACCTGCAGCGTCGGGATGCCGGCCACGTAGGCCTGCACGCCCCGGCGGACGATCGCGTGGTCGTCGACGAGCAGGACGCCGATGACCCCGGCCGCCGGCGCGGCGTCGGTCGGTCCGGTGCTCATCGGCTCCTCCCCTCGCCGCCCGGCGCGGGCAGCGTCACCTCCACGCGCCAGCCGCCGAACGGGCGGGGCCCGGCGGCCAGTCGCCCGCCCCAGCGCTCGGCGCGCTCGCGCATCGACACCAGCCCCAGCCTCCCCGACCCCGGCGCCGGCTCCCCCGGCCCTCCGTCGGGCAGCGCGCCGCAGCCGTTGTCGGTGACCTCGACGACCAGCCCGCCGCCGGTGGCCGGCCGCCGGATGCGCACGCCGGCCTCGGTGGCGTGCGCGTGCTTGACGACGTTGTGCAGCGCCTCCTGCACGATCCGGTAGAGGTCCTCCTGCACCTCCACGTCGACGTCGAGGTCGAGGTCGCCGGGCGCCTCGACGTCGACCAGCAGCCCGGTGCGGGCCTCGACGCCGGCGGCGTGCGCGCAGACCGCCTCGACCAGGCCGTTCTCCGCGAGGTCCAGCGGCCGCAGCTCGAAGACCAGGCCGCGCAGGCCGCCCCGCGCGCGCGGCCCCCCCCCCCCGGGCAGCCCACCGCGCCGGGCCTCCCCCGCCCGGGGCGGGCCGGGCGGGGGGCGGGGGGTG